>CAZAGK010000020.1:0-39063 GCA_964484775.1 uncultured Gemmatimonas sp.
GACCGGGCCGACACCGCAGAGCAGGGTACTCCATCCGTCCGACGCCGCGAGCTCTCGCGCGGTCGCCGCTATCACGAGGATGCGCGCGCGATCTGGCATAGGAGTGAAGTTACGACCGGTACCTCCCTCTCACAATTGCGCGCGTCGGCGGTGCTGTCGGCGACTCCCGGGTGAGGGTAACTTCGAGCGCATGACGACCTCCCACTCGACGCTCTTCCGCGCGGCCACCGTCGCCGCCACGCTGGCATTCCTTCCCTCGATCGGCGCCGCACAGTCCGCCGGGCGTGCCGCGCTGACCCGCAGCATCGACTCGATCGTGACCGCTGAAATGACGGCGCGGAAATGGCCGAGCGTGTCGGTGTTCTTGGTGCGCGGACGCGACACGGTGCTCGCCAAGGCATACGGCAAGGCCGATCTGGAGCTCGACGTCCCCGCGAACATCGACGGCGTGTACTGGATAGGCTCCGTCACCAAGCAGTTCGTGGCGTCGATGGTCCTGCGGTTGGTCGAGCGCGGGAAGGTGAACCTCGATGACCCGATCGGGAAATACGTGCCGGAGCTCCCCGAGTGGTGGCGGCCGATCCCGCTGAAGGAACTCGCCTGGCACACCTCCGGGATCCCGAACTACACCGCGCAGCGGCGGGCCGGCGTCGCTCTCGTGCGCCCGTATTACACCGCCGATTCGGCGCTCGCCCTGGCACGTGACATTCCCGCTGACTTCCCGGCCGGGACGCAGATGCAGTACGATAACACCGGCTATGTGCTGCTCGGACGGGTGATCGAACTCGTGACCGGCAAGGCGCTGGGTGTGGTCCTGCGCGAGGAGTTCTTCGTGCCGCTCGGTCTCACGCACACCTCGTACTGCGATCTCAACACCGTCGTGCCGCAGCGGGCGAGCGGCTACTCCCGTGTCGGCACCGAGGTGCGCCGCGCCGTACTCTGGTGGCCCGACATGGCGCACGGGGCGGGAGGGATCTGCGGCTCCACCGGTGATCTCGTCGCGTGGAGTCGTGCGCTGCACAGCGGGAAGGTGCTCGCCCCGTCGAGCTACGCGACGATCACTGCTCCGGGGCACCTTCGTGACGGGACCGAGTTGCGGTACGGCATGGGACTGCTGCGCACCGAGGTGGCGGGGCGTCGCGCCTTCCAGCACACCGGAGGTATCGCAGGGTTCACGACCTGGCTTGCGTACCTCCCCGACGACTCCGTCCATATCGCCATGACCGTGAATCTGATCGCGGGGAGCGAGCGGCCATCGCTGGCCGGTGTGAAGATCGTCGAGCGCGTGCTCGGCGCGCGCCCTGCACCCGCGTCGGTGGCGCTCCCAGCTGCGACGCGCGCGGCGATCGTCGGGAGCTACGGCACGGCGGCGCGGCCCCTCACGGTCAAGGAAGAGAACGGAACGCTCACCCTCACCGCCACCGGGAGTGCCGCGCTCGCCTTGGGCTATCAAGGTGCGTCGGGCGGGTTCGAACGGTTCCTCGCGTCCGACGGCTCACTCGTGCTCTTCGAGCGAGCGAATGGACCGGCGACCCGGCTGCGGATCGACGGCGGGAGCAGTCATCTGATCCACGAGCGTCGCCCGTAGGGATGCTTCCCGCTCAGTGAGCGGGGCCGCTCACGATCTCGCGGATGGACGCGAGCGCGTCTGGGGCCCCCGCAACGGCGAGCAGGTCGCCCGCCTCGAGACGGGTCGTCGCTTCGGGGATGAACGATTTGCGGTCGCCGGTCGGGTCGCGCGTGATCGCCATGACCGTCGCGCCCGTGAGGCCACGCAGGTCGAGCTTGCCGAGGGTCTTCCCGACGCATCGGCTGTCGGGCGCGACGGTCATCAGCACCGGTTCGCCGAGTCCGGGGAGCATGGCCACCATCCGCTCCATCGTGCGGTTGAGGTCGTGTTCGGCGGTGTCACGATTGAGCTCCTGCACGAGCGCCGTCGCGATCACTTCGGCGCCGGCCCGCGCATGACCTTCGAGGTCGCGCGTGGCCTGCCAGACGGCGCCCACGAGCAACGCCGCGAGGCCGGCCACGATCACCGGTGAGGCGAAGCGCGGAAGGAGCGGCTGCAGCGCCAGCAGCGGGACGGCGAGCGCGAGACTCATCAGCCCGATGTGGAACGTCACGGTGAGCGCTCGGCGTGGCGCGCGCGCGAGATCGAGACGCCCTTTCCCCGGCGGGAGGGCCCGCGTCGCGAGCTCTCCGCCAAGGTTGCGCGAGGTCAGGAAGATCGCGGTGACCACCGGGACGATCAGCACGGTCGCCCCGAGCCAGACGATCAGCGCCCCGCGCTCGGGCGCGATATCGAAGCTCCGTTGGAGGATCGCGGTGAAGCGGCCCCGCTCGGCGGCGGCGCCGAGGCCGATCACGCCGAGGAGCATCGCGTCGAGCGCGAGCTGTCGCGCAAGGCGGCGCTGACGCGGGAGTTCGGTCGGCGCCGCATCGCGGAGCCGTGCGATCCAGGTGCCGTAGAGGGCACTGAACGTCTGCAGGCGGTGCGGCAGCTTCCGGTCCACCGTCGATGCCACGACGCCGGCCCGCTTGACGAGCATCGGCGTGGCGAGCGTCGTGATGGCCGAGACCGCGACCGCGATGGTGAAGAGCTCCGAGCGCGCGCCAGCCGCGACGCCGAGCGTGGCGATGAGGAAGGAGAACTCACCGATCTGGGCAAGGGAGAGTCCGGCCTGGATCGACGGACCGAGTCCGGCGCCGCTCAGGAAGGCTCCGGTCGAGGCGGCGAGCGTCTTGCCGACCATGACCAGCACCGTGAAGAGCAGGATCGTCCCGATGTGCGCGCGCATCACTCCGGGGTCGAGGAGCATGCCGACCGACACGAAGAAGATGGCGACGAAGATGTCGCGTACCGGATGCACGAGCTTCTCGATCCGGTGCGCTTCTCCCGACTCGGCCACGAGCGACCCGGCGACGAAGGCCCCGAGTGCGATCGAATAGCCGAAACCGAGCGCGAGCAGCGCGGCGGCGAAGCAGATCCCCACGGAGGCCACCAGCGTGGTCTCGTCGCGCCCGAGCTTCACGACGGCACGCATGAAGCGCGGAACGAGGACGAGTCCGGCGACCAGGAGCCCGCCGAGGAAGGTCGCGAGACGGATCAGCGTGAGGCCGATCTGTTCCCATCCCATCCCTCCACCGGCGGCGAGCGCTCCGAGCGTCGCGAGGAGCACGATTGCGATGAGATCCTCGATGATGAGGATCCCGAAGACGAGTTCGGCGACCTTGCCGCGCACATCGAGTTCGGCGAAGGTGCGCGAGATGATCGTGGTCGAGGAGATGGCGACCATCGCGCCCGTGACGAGCCGTTCGAAGGGCGTCCATCCGAGGAGGTCGGCGGCGAGTGCGCCGAGGGCGAACATGATCCCTGTTTCGAGCAGCGCGGCGATCCCGGCGGTCCCGGCGACCTGTCCCACGCGTTTGAGCCGGAACTCCAAGCCGATGCTGAACATCAGCAGGATGACGCCAAGTTCGGAGAGCGACTGGACGATGCTCGGATCGGCGACGAGCGGGAAGCTCGTGTACGGACCCACGAGCATCCCCGCAGCAAGGTAGCCGAAGACGACGGGGAGGCGGAGACGCTGGAAGAGGACCGTCGTTCCCGCCGCCATCATCAGGACGATGGCGAGCGTGCGAAGGAACTCGTGCGCGTCGAGCGTGGGCGCGATGGAGAGCAGCATCGTCATCCAATGTTAACCCCCGGCGTCCGTGTCGGCGTTCCCGTGTCCGGGCGAAGCGGTGACTTCCGATATCGAGACGGCGCAGGAGGCAGTAGAATTGCCCACATACCCCACCGTCCCGAGGACTCCCGATGAACCGCCTCCTGCTGGCTGCCTCGCTCGTCGCCGCGCCACTGCTCGCGCAGAACCCCACGCCACCGGCTGGAGGGCGCGGCGGCGGTCGAGCGGTCGTGATCACCGATACGGCGCGCGCGCGCACACTCTTCGTGAGCAAGGATCCCGCCGATCTCGCGGGCTGCGGCACGCAGTGCGACAATCAGATCCGGCAGCGGATCGCCATCGACAGCACCTTCGAGGCGCGAGCCAAAGGAGTGATGGAGTTCAAGAAGGTGAGCTTCAAGAGCCGCGTGGACGGCCTGGAGATCCCGGCGTATCTGTTCGCGCCGCTCGCCAAGAAGCCGGAGAAGCACGCGGCCTTGGTGTGGGTGCATGGCGGCGTGCACTCGAACTGGACCGTCTCGATGTGGCCGTTCGTGAAGGACGCCATCGCCCGTGGCTACGTGGTGATCACGCCGAACTACCGCGGGAGCACGGGCTACGGCGACGACTTCCACAAGAAGATCGACTACGGCGGCAAGGAAGTGGACGATGCGCTCTCGTCGGTGGACTACCTGAAGACCCTCCCCTACGTCGACATGGACCGGCTCGGCATGATGGGGTGGAGTCACGGCGGATTCATCACCGCGCACAATCTCTTCCGCGACGGACAACCCTTCCGCGCCGGAGCGGCGATCGTGCCGGTGACGAACCTGATCTTCCGACTCTCCGATCACGGTCCGGGCTATGCTCGTGACTACGCCGCGGAGGAAGGGATCCAGGGACTCCCCTTCGAGAAGGTCGAGGAGTACATCAAGCGCTCACCGGTCTTCCACGTGGCGAACCTGAAGGTCCCGATCCTGGTGCATGTCGCGACCAACGACTGTGATGTGTTCTTCCGCGAGAACCAGCAGTTCGTGTACACGCTGCGGGCGCTAAAGCCGGACCTGGCCGAGACGAAGATCTATGAGAACCCGCCGCAGGGGGCGGGTGGGTGCGGTCACACCTTCAGCCGCCGTGTGAATGCCGATGGCACGGCGCGTGACGATTCACCGGAGCAGATCGACTCGTGGAATCGGACCTGGACCTTCTTCGAGTGGAACCTGCGCCCGCTCAGCGTGATCCGGAAGGAGAACGGGGAGTGGAAGCAGGACCCGCGGGTGGCGAGCCCACGCGTACCGACGCCGGGCGCCAGGTAATCGAGTCGTTGTTGATCTTGCGTGCCGGGGCCACGACCTCGAGCCGTTCCGGCTGGATGCGGAGCAGCACGACATCGTCCCCGGCCGCACCCTTCTTGTAGAAGGGGTCCCACTCGGCCTTCCAGTGGAGCCGCTTCTCGGAGGCGGCGCTCACGACGGAGGCCGCGCCCACGAGCGTGACGTATTCGAGCGCTTTGGGGTCGAAGTACAACAAGGTCGCGCGTCCACTCCGGCGGACCTCCGCGACCTTCCGGCTGGCGGGGTTCGTGGCGACCCAGACGACGAAGTTCGAATCCGGCGCGAGCGGATCGACGATGCGCGCCTGCACATCGGCGCCCGCTGTGGTGGCGAGTGACGCGTACCGCGCGCTCTGCATGATCGCCCGCGCTGCCGAAAGGAGTGCCGCTCGTCCCGTTGCAGGCGCGGTGGCGGAGGCTCCGCTGGACGGCGTCTTCTGCTGCGCACAGATTCTCCCGAGCGGGAGGCTTGCCAGCAACATCAGCAGGGCGAGCATCGGGCGACCGGTCCGCATGGCGACTCCTGGTGGACGACGACGATCAACGGTGCAAGCTACCTCAGTCGGAGCGACCTGTGAATCGAGCGACCCTCCTTCTCGTGCTCGGCGCGAGCCTTCTGGCGCCCACCGATGCGCGCGCACCGCGGACCATCCGTGCCGTGAGCGCCATGTCGCAGGCCCGCGCATCCCACACCGCGACGACGCTTCCCGACGGATCGGTCCTCGTCGTCGGCGGATTCACCAATGAGAACGCGCCGCC
Source organism: uncultured Gemmatimonas sp. (assembly GCA_964484775.1). Lineage (GTDB taxonomy): Bacteria > Gemmatimonadota > Gemmatimonadetes > Gemmatimonadales > Gemmatimonadaceae > Fen-1231. The sequence continues at coordinate 5,758 of CAZAGK010000020.1, forward strand.
CTCGGGCGCCGAACTCTTCGATCCCAAGAGCGAGCGGTTCAGCACCACCGGGCAGCCCGCGATCGGCCGGCACAGTCACTCGGCGACGCTCCTGCGCGATGGACGCGTCCTGATCGCCGGCGGGATGGGGGAGGGAGGGCGCTACCACGACTCCGCCGAACTGTATGATCCCAGGACGCGGAGATTCACCAGCGCCGGTCGCATGACGACCGCGCGCTCGAACCACGTCGCGGTCACGCTCGCCGATGGTCGGGTCCTCCTCGTCGGCGGCGTGGGTACCGGGTGGAGCTTCCTCTCGAGTGCCGAGATCTATGACCCGAAGCTCGGAACCTTCACTGCGGTCGGCGCGATGCACGAAGCCCGGGAAGGGCACGCGGTCGTCACGCTCCGCGATGGGCGAGTGCTTGTCACCGGCGGCCATCGCGGGCGCCGCGCGGATGTGGTCATATCGTCCACGGCAGAGCTGTTCGATCCGGCGACGGGGCGCTTCACCTCCACCGCCTCGATGACCGCGCGGCGGCACAAGCACGACGCGGTCGTCCTGAACGACGGTCGCGTCCTGATCCTCGGTGGAGCCGACGAGCGCGACAGTCGCGGCGTGTACAACACCGTCGAGACCTTCGATCCGCAACGCGGAGCCTTCACCACCGCCTCGCCCATGGCGCTCGGGCGCTACAAACACCGTGGAACCTCGAGCGTGCTCCGCGACGGGAGTGTTCTCATCGTCGGCGGCAGTTCGACCGGAGAGCGCTACGATCCCGCAAGCGGCCGCTCCGAGCGACTCGGCGGAAGCGCCGAACTCGACGGGCAGTTCTCGGCGACCGCTGCGCTCCCCGATGGGCGAGTGTTGATCGTCGGCGGTTACGGCAGCAACATCCGCCCGTCGAATGGAGCGTGGGTGGTCGACAAATAGGGGTGCGGCCCCGACCCGACCCCCGGATCTGCCACCGCATCCCGAAGGAAGTACATTCTTGGGATGCGTATCCATCGACTCGTCATCGTCGGCGCGGTCCTCTGCGCCACCCCGCTCGCCGCGCAGGCCCCCAAGACGCCGGCCGCCGCTCCCGCTTCCGACTCCAACAAGTTCGGCAAGCTCGCCTCCTCGCTGAAGTTCCGGGCCATCGGCCCGGCGCTCACCTCCGGTCGCGTCGCGGACATCGCGATCGATCCGACGAACAAGCGCACCTGGTACGTCGCGACTGCTGCCGGTGGCGTCTGGAAGTCCACCAACGGCGGGACGAGCTTCTCTCCGGTCTTCGACGGCGAGGGCTCGTTCACGACCGGCGCCATCACGATCGACCCCAAGTCGCCGAGCACGGTGTGGGTGGGGAGCGGCGAGAACAACGCCCAGCGCGTGGTGGCCTACGGCGACGGCGTGTACAAGTCGATCGATGGCGGAAAGAGCTGGAAGAACATGGGACTCAAGGAGAGCGAGCACATCGGTCGGATCGTGGTCGATCCCCGCAACTCCGATGTCGTCTTCGTGGCCGCGCAGGGGCCACTCTCGAGCAAGGGCGGTGAGCGCGGCGTCTACAAGACGACCGACGGCGGAAAGACCTGGACGCGCACCCTCTTCGTTGATGACTGGACCGGCGCCAACGATATCCAGATCGATCCCCGGAATCCCGACATCCTGATCGCGACCACATGGCAACGCCAGCGCCGCTGGTGCTGCTTCGTCGCTGGAGGGCCGGGGTCGGGGATCTACCGCTCCACGGATGGCGGCAAGACCTGGAACAAGTCGCAGTCCGGGCTCCCGTCCGAGGATCTCGGGCGCGTCGGACTCGCGCAGTCGCCGGCGAATCCGAGCGTCGTCTACGCGATCGTCGATGCCGCGAACGGCAAGGGCGGGACCTTCCGCTCGCGCGACGGTGGCGCGAGCTGGGAGAAGATGAGCGTGTACCAGAGCGGCGGGAACTACTACAACGAGATCTTCGCGGACCCGAAGAACGTGGACCGCGTGTACGCCGTGGACGTGAACCTCCAGGTGAGCGAGGACGGCGGGAAGAGCTTCCACCGGGTCGGCGAAGTGCTCAAGCACGTGGACAATCACTCCGTGTGGATCGATGAGGCCGACACCGATCATCTGGTCGTCGGCTGCGATGGCGGCGTCTACGAGTCCTTCGATCGCGGCCGGTCGTGGCGCTTCGTCGCCAATCTGCCGATCACGCAGTACTACCGCGTGTATGTCGATGACACGAAGCCGTTCTATCGCGTGTTCGGCGGGGCGCAGGACAACTTCTCCGTCGGCGGGCCGAGCCGCACGCGCACCAACAACGGCATCCGCAACGCGGACTGGTTCATCACGAGCGGCGGCGACGGCTTCGGCTCGGTGGTCGATCCCAACGATCCGAACATCGTGTATGCCGAGTCGCAATTCGGCAATCTGTCGCGCTTCAACCTTGCGACCGGCGACGTGATGGCCATCCAGCCCGAGGACGCTGAGGGCGGACCGGGGCTGCGCTGGAACTGGGACACGCCGATCGTCGCCAGTCCGCACGCCGTGGGGCGCATCTACTTCGCCGCCGACCGGGTGCTCCGTTCCGATGATCGCGGCAACTCCTGGCGCATCATCTCTCCCGATCTCTCCCGCAACATCGACCGCACCACCATCAAGATGATGGATCGGGTCCAGGGAGCGGACGCCGTCGCCCGGAACCAGAGCACCACGCTGTTCGGCAACATCACGACGCTCGCCGAATCGCCGATCAAGGAAGGGGTGATCGTCACCGGCACCAACGACGGGCGGATCTCCGTCACCGAGAACGGCGGCGCGAATTGGCGCTCGATCGACAAGTTCCCGACCGTTCCCGAGACGACCTACGTGTCGAGCGTCAAGACGTCGCAGCACGACGTGAACACGATCTACGCGACCTTCAACAACTATCAGTCCGGCGACTTCAAGCCGTACGTCCTGAAGAGCACCGACCTCGGTCGCACGTGGGTCAGCATCACCGGCAACCTTCCTGTGCGAGGCTCCACCTGGACGCTCGCCGAGGATTTCGTGGACAAGAACCTGCTGTTCGTCGGCACCGAGTTCGGCGTCTTCGCCTCGCGCGACGGTGGCGCCAGTTGGGCGCAGATGAAGGGCGGGCTTCCCACCATCCAGGTGCGCGACATCGCGATCCAGAAGCGCACGAACGATCTCGTACTCGCGACCTTCGGACGCGGCTTCTACATCCTCGACGACTACTCGGCGTTGCGCGATCTCTCGTCAACGACGATGGCGGCCTCAGCGAAGCTCTTCCCTTCGCGCACCGCATACCTCTATGCGGAGTCCTCGCCCCTCGGACTACCCGGTGGGTCGTTCCAGGGAGCGGGGCAGTACGTCGCCGAGAACCCGCCGTACGGCGCGCTCATCACTTACTACCTGAAGGAATCGATCGTCTCACGGAAGGCGAAGCGCCGCGAGGCGGACGCCGCAGCCGCCAAGAAGGGCGCCGACGCGAACTTCCCGTCGTGGGAAGCGCTCAAGGCGGAGGATCGTGAGGAAGAGCCCGCGGTCGTCATCGAGGTGAGCGATGCGAACGGACGTCGGGTGCGCCGCTTCACCGGACCCGCGACGGCGGGGATCAATCGTGTCGCGTGGGACCTCAGGTATCAGTCCACCGATCCGGTGAACGGTCCGCCGTACCAGCTCGATCCGGACTATCCGTTCTCCGGACCGCCGATCGCGCCGTGGGTCCTGCCGGGCAACTACTCCGTGCGGCTCTACTCGCGCGTGGACGGCGTGAGCACGCCGCTCGCCGAGCCGATCACGGTCGCGGTGGTCGATGCCGATGCACCGGCCGCTCGGGCCAACACGCGTACCGCGGCGACGCTCGCCGCCGACCTCCGCAACGCCGAACTCTCGCGCACCATCCAGGGAGCGGCTGCGGTCATCGGAGAGACGCAGAGTCGTCTGCGCTTCCTCCTCCGGGCGATCGACGAGACGCCGACCGCCGATACGGCGCTCGTGCGGCAGGGGCGTGTCGTCGATCAGAAGTTGCGCGATGCGCAGGAACTGCTCGGCGGCGACCCCACCAAGGCACGCCGCGGTGAACACACGCCACCCTCGCTCCTCGGGCGACTCGGCGCGCTCGGTCAGAGCTGGGGTGGAACGCTTGAGCCCGCGACACCGGCGCAGCTCGCGCAACTGGAGATCGTGCGGAGCGAGTTCGCCATCGCGTGGCCGAAGATCCGGCAGGTGCTCGAGGTCGAGGTGAAGGCGCTCGAAGCGGCCGCCGAGAAGGCGGGCGTGCCGTGGACCAGCGGGCGGATGCCGCAGGTTCCGTAGCCGCGTTCCAGCACGAAGCCCCGGAGGAGCCGCAGTGTATCGCGCTCCGCCGGGGCTTCGTCACATCGCAGGGCTCAACCGGCCGCGATCGCGGCTCCGAGGATCGCACATCCCCGCTGCATCACGTCGGTCGTGATGGTGATGGGCGGCATGACCTTGAGCACCACGTCGTCGCGGCCGCAGCTCTCGATGATCAGGCCGTCGGTGAAGGCGCGGCGTGACGCGGCCGCGGCGGCGGCCGGACCGCCGGCATTCGTGAAGTCGAGTCCCCAGATGAACCCTCGCCCACGCAACGCGAGCCCCGGCGAGGCAGCCACGATCTTCTTCATTTCCCCCTCGAGCTCCGCCGAACGCTCAGCGAGGCGTGCGGTGAAGGAGGCGTGCTCCCACTGCCGGACCGCGGCCGTCGCGGCCACGAACGCGAGCTGATTGCCACGGAAGGTCCCCGTGTGCTGTCCCGGCTTCCACTTGTCGAGTTCGCGCTTCATCAGGACCAGCGACATCGGGAGTCCGTAGCCGCCGATCGACTTCGAGAGGCAGACGATGTCCGGCGTGATCCCCGCCGCTTCGAACGAGAAGAAGCTCCCCGTGCGTCCGCACCCGACCTGGATGTCGTCCACGATCATGAGGACGTTCCACTTGTCGCAGAGCGCGCGGATGCCGCGCAGCCACTCCACCGACGCGGGGTAGATGCCGCCTTCGGCCTGCACCGTCTCGAGGAGGATCGCGGCGGGGAGATCGAGCCCGCTGTTCGGGTCCGAGAAGAGCGACTCGATATAGCTGATCGAGTTCACGACCGGGTTCGGGCCGTCGTGGAAGGGGAAGAAGACCGCGTTGGTGAGCGGAGCGCCCGCGCCGGCGCGATGCGCGCGGTTGCCGGTGACGGAAAGACAGGCATTGGACATCCCGTGCCATCCGCCGCTGAAGGTCCCGATCGTCGGTCGCCCGGTGACGAGGCGCGCGAGCTTCAGCGCCGCCTCCACCGCGTTGGCACCCGTCGGGCCGCAGAACTGCACCTTGTAGTCGAGGTGACGCGGCGCGAGGATCACCCGATCGAACTCGTCGAGGAAGGTGCGCTTCGCCGTCGTCGACATGTCGAGGCCGTGCATCACGCCGTCGCCGTTCAGGTACTCGATCAGGAGCGGCTTGATGAAGTCGGGGTTGTGTCCGTAGTTCAGCGCTCCGGCCCCGGCGAAGAAGTCGATGTAGCCCTTGCCGCTCTCGTCGTAGAGCATGGCGTCCTTCGCCCGCTCGAACACCACGGGGAAGGCTCGGCAGTACGACCGGACCTCGGACTCGAGACGCTCGAAGGTCGTCGGGGCAGAGGTCGGCGCACGGTCGGGGGAGGCGTGCGTGGGCTTGGTGGCGACAGTCATCGAACGACCTTGATGGAGGTGAGCTGGGGATCGCTGGCGCTGATGGGGATTCCGGCCTGCTGCCACGAGCGCAGGAGCGCTCGGACATCGTCGTTGATCCGCTCTCCCGGCATGATGATCGGGGTGCCCGGAGGATACGGCGTCACGGGTTCGGCGGCGATCCGGCCGACGGCCTGATCGAAGGGGACCGTCTCCTCCGGCGCGAAGAAGGCATCGCGCGGAGTCAACACGAGCTCGGGAGGATGCGCGAGCAGCTCCCGGATCAAGCCGCTGTCGATCGCGCGCGGAGCGGATACTGCGCGCGACGCACGAGCGCGCGCCGCGATCTCGCTCATGGCACGCACGACTCGATCGACGTCCTCGTCCGTGTTGCCGATGGTCAGGATGCACAACAGATGATCGGCGCCCGCGAGCTCGGGTTGGATCCCGTAGTCGCGGTTGAGCTCGGCCATCACGGTGCGGCCGTCGAGACCGAGTGCGCCGACACCGATCAGCAGCTTGGTCTCGTCGAGCGCGAAGAAGCCGCTCCCGTCGCCGGTGGTGTGCTCCGTACCGAGGACGGTCACACCGGGGATGGCCCGCAGTTCGCGACGCGCGCGGCGCGCCAGGTCGAGCGCGCCCTGCAACCGCTCGCGCCCGTGAAGAGCCATCTCCCGACGGGCCAGATCGATCGACGCCATGATCGCGAAGTGCGGGCTCGTCGTTTGCACGAGCTGGAGCGCGCGGCGCACCGTCTCGGTGGAGAGTGCCGTCGGGTCGATGTGCAGCAAGGCCGACTGACTCAGCCCGGAGATGATCTTGTGCACCGACTGCACGACCGCCGCGGCTCCCGAGCGCTCGGCGGCGACCGGCAAGTCGGGATGGAAGGCGAAGTGCGGGGAGTGCGCTCCATCCACGAGCAGGAGCGCACCGTGCGCGCGGCAGACCGCAGCCAACGCGGCGATGTCGGCCACCGTCCCGTAGTAGGTCGGATGCAGCAGCCACACGGCGCGCGTCGGCGCCTCGGCGAGCTTCGCGGCGACCCGGGCGACGCTCACGCCGTGCGCCACCCCGAACTGCTCGTCCCACTCGGGGGCGAGCCATTCCGGTTTCGCGCCGCTGTGGATGAGTCCCGCGATCACCGACTTGTGCGCGTTGCGCTGCACCAGGACCCGATCACCGGGTTTGAGCGCCGAGAGCGCCATGCTGATGTTGCCGGCCGTCGATCCCTGCACGAGCATGAAGCTCTCGGCCACGCCCCACGCGTCGGCGATCAGCCGTTCGGCGTCGGCGATCGGCCCGGTGGGGCAGTGCAGGGTGTCGGTGTCGGGGAGATTGTTGAGGTCGATCTCCGCGATGTGCGTGCGGAACCACGGGTCGAGCGTACGCCCGCCCTTGTGGCCGGGACTGTAGAACGGCGCCTGATCGCGCGCGACGAAAGCGCGCAGCGATGCGAACAGTGGCGCCTCATTGTGTACGCTCATCCGTTGTCTATATCGGCAGTTCGAGGAAACGACGGTCCGGCGGGAGTGCTATTTGGCGACGGCGGGTGCAGCGGGAGCCGCCGGCTTCGGCGAGACGTTCCGGAGCCTGGTACAAAGTACCTTGATGATGCCGCGCGCGACGTCCGGATCGTGATCCATCAGCAGCTGCAGGTTCTGATGGCTGATCCGGAGCAGCAGGCTCGGCTCCACCGCGCGCACCGATGCCGAGCGCGCTTCCGGGTCCACCGCCGCCATCTCGCCCACGACCTCGCGCGTGCCGATCTCGGCGAGTGTGCGATCACCGGTGTAGATGCGAAGCCGACCGTCCACCACCACGAACATGCTGTTGCCGAGGTCGCCCTGCTCGAACAGCACGGCATCCTGCGGAAGCTCGACCGGCTCCGCGTGTTGCGCGACGAACACGAGATGCTCCTCGCGCACGGCGGCGAAGATCGGGGTGTTGCGCAGGACCAGGACCTTCTCGATGGTGAGCACGTCGCCTCCACGGGGGCGGTGATCGAACAGTTCCAAGCAGAGCGGATCCGCCGCGATCGGCGATCCAGCGGTCGGTTGCGTCGGTGCGACGCCCAGGGTCTTCGCGGAATAGCAGGCGGCGAGCCGCGTCCAGGGGAGGATCACGTTCGCCGGCTGCTCCGCGATCGACATCGGGAGCGCCGCCGATGGCGCGACCGGCGGGCGCAGGGCCGGCGGCAGCGCCGCGAGCCGCGAGGCGTCCGTCTCGTGCTCGATCAACGCGAGGATCGGCACGCGGTACTCGTTGCGGAGCGCGACTTCGAGCGCTTCCATGGCCACCGCCTTCCGCGCGGGATCGCCGAAGCGGAAGTTGTGCCAGGTGTCGCCGAGTCCCGCCTCCGGATAGATCAGCGTGATCAGGCGGAACACCGCGCGCAGGTCGTCCTCGAACTGGTCGCCCAACGCGCGCTGCAGCACGGGTTCGACGCCGACCAGCGGTTCCGCGGTGAGCGACGCCCGCCAGGCGGTGGCGCATGCGGCGTTCCGCAGGACCCGCCCGAGATGCGCCATGAGGCGCGTGGCGGTGGCCGCGTCGGGGTTCGCGTCGCGCGCGGGGATCGCGAACAGCACCGCATCGGCGACCTTGCGGTCTTCCAGTTCGAGGCGCGGGATGAGCTGCACACGCGCGGCATCGGTCCCGATCTCCCCGAGCACGCGCGCGGCGGAGCACCGGGCGTGCATCGGCATGGTGCGGTCGTCCAACAGCGCGACGAGCGGCGGTACCGCAGCGTCGCCCGCCGTCGCGAGGATCTCGGCGGCGGTGCGACTCACGTGATCCACCCGATCGGCCAGCAGGCCGACGGTGCGCGGCCACATCGAGGGGGTCTGCGCGACGCCGACAGCCCGGAGTGCTGCCGCACGGACCGCCGCCTCGGGATCGGCGAGCAACCGGGTCAGCGCGCGAGCGAAGCCTGGTGAATGCGTCCCTTCGAGTACCCCTGCGGCGAAACGTCGCTCCTCCGCGTCGGGTGAACGCAGGGCCGCGAGCAGCGGCTCACCCGCGCAGAGGATCCCCTCGATCCCGCCATGGCGGAGCAGGCCGACGAAGGCCTCGCGTCGTACCGGTTCGTCGGTGGCGGTGAGGAAGGGCTCGAGATGGTCGATCGCGCCGTCAGGGTCGAGCGCGGCCAGGGTACGGAGCACCTGCGCCCTGAGCACCGGTTCGGTTTCGCTGGAGAGTCGAGCCAGCACGAGTGCGTCGAGCCCGCTCTCGGGGCCGAGCGCCTCGATCCGGCGCAACACGTCACGGCGTACATCGGCGGCGGGGTGGTCGAGCAAGCGTCGATAGGTGGCGGCGAGATCGTGGCCGTCGATGCGCTCCACCAGCGAGAGCCCGTTCAACACCTGCCCGACGTCGTCGCTGTCGAGCGACTCGACGATCACCGCGATCGCTTCCGGATCTTCGACGGTGAGCTGTCCGGCGCCCATGCGGCGCGCGTGCAGCGCCTTGCGCAGTGCTTTCTGATAGTAGCGGTCCTGGACGATCACCAGCACGACCCACGCGGCCGTGACGACCAGCACGATCGTGACCACCGCGACCGATCCGAAGCCCAGATACTGCACCAGTCCTGCGAGGATCAACCCGGATGCGCCCCCGACGAGCGGTTCGATCACGCTCTCCAGCGCCGTCTGCACCTGATTGCGCTGCGCGGCCGGGAGCGGCGCATACAGCGTGACCGATGACGTCTTGTCCACCGTGTAGCGCACGGATTGATCGATGGTCTTCATCACCACGACCACCCAGAACACCGCTCCCGCCGCACCGAACCCGATGCCGAGCACGGAGGCCATCGCCGCCGTGGAGACGAGCATGATCGGGAGCAGCAGGAGCGCCGACTTCAGCCCGAAGCGCTTCACGAGCGGCCCCGACACGAAGAGGCTCGTGATCAGACTCACCACGCCGACCGCGGCCATGTACTTGCCGATGAAGGCGCCGAGGTCGGCCTCCTCCGGGAAGCGCGCCCCCGCCTCGAGATAGAAGGCGCTGTCGGTGAAGAAGTACGCGAACTGCGAGATGATCACGATCCCGACGAGCACCTGCACGTAGCGATCGCTGTACCACTTCCGACCGCTCGCGATCTCCGTGGTCTCCTCCTCCTCACCGCCCTCGGCGTCCTTCTGCGCCTTGAACGTCGCGGTGATGTTGAAGACCAGGAGGATCCCCATGCCGACGCCGAACGCCGAGAGCAGGAAGAGCGACTGCGGATGGAAGTGGCTCAGGATCCACGGCGTGAGCAACCCGCCGAGGATGACCGCGGTGGGCTCGCCGGCGCTGATGTAGCCGAAGAGACGTTTGCCCTGACGCAGCGTCATGAGCTGCGTGGCCATCCCCCAGAGCCAGAGACTGCAGAACACGAACTCCGTCTCGAACCAGACCATCCCGAAGAAGGCGATCGGGCGTGCTTCGACGAAGGTGAAGCCGAACCAGAGGCCGATCAGCACCACGAAGTCGATCACCATGCTGCCGGCGATCAGGGTTCGCAGGCTGAACTTCTCGTCGGCCTTGATATAGAAGTGGCCGAAGACCGGGACGAGCAGCGCTTCGGCCAGATAGGCGTACGGGATCAGTTTCGGCCCGTACGTCTCGATGAACAGGGTATGCGCGGCCGTCGAGGTGAACACGCGCGGCAAGCCAAGCCCGAAGAACGAGAAGGCCAGGAGCCGCAGCGTGAGCTGCATCTCGCTGGTCAATCGCTTCTTCTCGCGGACGGGTACCGCGACTTCGCTGGCAGTGAGGGTCGTCATCGGCGGGGAGTGGGACGCGCCCTTCGCGCGGGGGGCGATCGTCGAAGGGGGCAATATGGACGGGGACCACCGCTGCGGAAGTCCTGACAGAGTGGCGAGGGTTCCCCTGACCAACGGAGCCCAGAGGAGGAATAAACTAGTATCTGATATACCACTATAGCCAACCCCACGTGAGGTTACTGCCATGAAGACGACCCGATCCCTCGCCCTCTCCTCGCTCGTCCTCACACTCGCCGCCTGCGCGAGCAAGGAGGGCGACAGCGCCGCTCCAGCTGGAGCGGCCGCCGTCGGCGGACAGGCCTCCGTCAAGGACGACGCCTCGCAGCCGGACGTGGTGAAAGTCGCGGTCGGCTCGAAGGACCACACGACGCTGGTCGCCGCGCTCAAGGCCGCCGATCTGGTGAACGCGCTCGCGAACGCCGGTCCCTTCACCGTCTTTGCGCCGGTCAACGCCGGATTCGATGCGCTCCCCAAAGGCACCGTCGAGTCCCTGCTCAAGCCGGAGAACAAGGACAAGCTCGTGAACGTGCTCTATCATCACGTCACCACGTCGGCGCTCGCGCTCGACGCGCTGAATCCGGGCGCGAAGCTCAACATGGTCGACGGCACCTCCGAGCCCATCACCAAGCAGGGAAACGACTACTACATCGGGGGTGCCAAGATCCTCGCCTCGGTGCGCGCCTCCAACGGCTGGGTCCACGTGATCGACAAGGTGCTGGTCCCGGCAGCGAAGTAGTCGCCCGGTGGACACCCCTGCCTCCGTGGGCGTACGTTTGGGCAGCTGATCCATCTCCCAGACTGGAGGGGCAGGGATGTCCACCGACCGCCGTACCTTCGTCAAAGCGCTCACCGTGGCCGGGGGGGCACTCGGCCTCACCGGCCTCCCCTCGCTCGGTTCCGCCGAGACGCCGCCGGTCACGCCGCGCCGCGCCCCTCGCAAGGTCGAGAAGGCGCCGGCCGCGCTCAACATCCTGATCCTCGGCGGCACCGGCTTCACCGGCCCCGAGCAGGTGGAGTACGCGATCGCGCGCGGTCACCGCGTCACACTGTTCAACCGCAACAAGACGCGCCCCGACTTCTTCAAGGGGAAGGTCGCGGAGGAGCTGGTCGGCGATCTCAACAACGACACCAGCGCGCTCGCCGGCAAGAAGTTCGATGTGGTGCTCGACAACCCGACGACCTTCCCCGGCTGGGTGCGCAACGCCGCCCGTCAGCTCGCGGGGAATGTGAAGCACTACATCTTCATCTCGACCACCTCGACCTACAGCGATCAGAGCATCATCGGGCTCGACGAGAACTCGCCGGTGCATCCGATGCCCGAGGGACTCGACCCCTACACCCTCGACCCGGCCGACGCGACCAAGTACTACGGCCCGCTCAAGGTGCGCGCCGAACAGGAGGTCGCGAAGCTCTATCCCGGGATCCACACGATCATCCGCCCGTGCCTGATCGTCGGGCCCCTGGATCGCACCGATCGCTTCACCTGGTGGCCGGCGCGCATCGACAAGGGCGGAGAAGTGCTGGCACCCGACAATCCGGACGATCCCTGCCAGTTCATCGACTCGCGCGATCTGGCCGAGTTCATGGTGCGCATGGCCGAAGCGCGTGAGTTCGGTCTGTACAACGCCATCGGTCCCGCGAACCCGATGACCGTCGGCGAGATGCTGCACGGCGTGAAGGCGGTGACCACTGCCGGCGCGCAGTTCACCTGGGTGCCGTGGGACTTCCTGCAGGAGCAGAAGGTGCGTCCGTGGCGCGACATGACCGTGTGGCAGCCGCCCTACGGTCGGACCGCGGGCTACCAGCGCCGCAACTCGGCCAAGGCGATCGCGAAGGGGCTGACCTTCCGTCCCCTCGCCGTCACGGCCAAGGACACCCTCGACTGGCACAAGACGCGTTCGGCGAAGGAGCAGGAAGCCACGCTGAACGGCGAGATCAACGGCATCGGACTCAAGCGCGAGGCCGAGGTGCTCGCGGCATGGCACGCCAAGCAGAAGGCGGCGGGCAAATGACCCTCTCACGACGGGAGTTCCTCACCGGACGCGCGTCGGCCGGCAAAGCACCGGCGCCGCTCGACATCCTGATCCTCGGCGGCACCGGCTTCACCGGTCCGGAGCAGGTCGAGTACGCCACCGCACGCGGGCATCGCGTGACGCTGTTCAATCGCAACAAGACCCGTCCCGACTTCTTCAAGGGACGCGTCGAGCAGTTGATCGGCGATCTCAACGGCGATGTCGCGTCGCTCGCGGGGAAGAAGTTCGACGTGGTGATCGACAATCCCACGACCTTTCCCGCGTGGGTGCGCAACGCCGCGCAGCATCTGAAGGGGAACACCAAGCACTACATGTTCATCAGCACGATCTCGGTGTATCCCGACAACTCCAAGCCGGGTGCCGACGAGACGGACGGGCTGACACCGATGCCCGCGGGGGTGGATCCCTACACCACCGTCGCGGACGATGCACGGAGATACTACGGCGCGCTCAAGACGGCCTCCGAGCAGGAGGTCGCCAAGCACTACCCGGGGATCCACACCATCATCCGTCCCGGCCTGATCGTGGGCCCGCTCGATCGGTCGGATCGCTTCACCTACTGGCCGGCGCGCATCGATCGTGGCGGCGAGGTCATGGCACCCGGGCGTCCGACCGATCCGGTGCAGTTCATCGACTCGCGCGATCTCGCCGAGTTCATGATCCGCATGGCGGAGGATCGCGCGTTCGGGACGTTCAACGTCACCGGGCCGGCCGCGCCGCTGACGGTCGCCGAGATGCTGGGTGGCATCAAGGCCGTGACCACGGCCGGCGCGAGCTTCACGTACGTGCCGGCGGATTTCCTCCGGGCCAACGGTGTCCAGGGCTGGCGTCACATGCCGGTGTGGGTGAACCCCGAGGGTGCCAGCGCCGGCTTCTCGCGTCGCGGGATCGCTCGCGCGCTCGCCAAGGGGCTCACCTTCCGCCCCCTCGCGGTCACGGCCAAGGACACGCTCGACTGGCACAAGACGCGCACCGACGCCGAGAAGAAATCCCTCGCCGACGGGGCGATCGCCGGGATCTCGGCCGCCAAGGAGGCCGAGGTGCTCGCGGCCTGGCACGCGAAGCAGAAGGGTACGCCCTGAGCCCGACTTCGGAAGCATCGCGCGACGCGGGAGCGTTGCACGCGTTGTTGCGTCGTGCGGTGGACGTCGAGCCGCACGAGGTACGCGCGCTCCTGGCGTCGGCGCTCTTCTTCTTCTGCGCGCTCGCGAGCTGGTTCGTGTTGCGTCCCATGCGCGACGCCGTCGCCGCCGGCACGACGCCGGCGCAGCTGTCGATGCTCTTCGTCGGCACGCTGACGGTGACGCTCACCGCGAACCCGCTCTTCTGGTCGCTCGTGGTGAAGTTTCCGCCGCGGAAGTTCATCCCGTACGCGTACCAGCTGATCGTGGCGAGCCTGCTCGTGTTCTATGTGCTGTTGCGCAGCGGTGCTGGGCACGACAACTCCGCCACCGACCTCTGGACCGGCCGCGCCTTCTTCGTGTGGACGAGCATGTTCAACCTCTTCGTCACGTCGCTCTTCTGGTGCTTCATGGCCGACGTGTTCAAGAGCGAGCAGGCCAAGCGGCTCTTCGGATTCATCGGCGTGGGCGGGACGCTCGGTTCGGTGGCGGGGAGCGCGGTGACGGCGTCGTTCACCAAGAGCATCGGCGAGCTCAATCTCCTGCTCGTGAGCTGTGTGCTGCTCGAGCTCGCGGTGATCGTGGTGACCCGATTCCCCGTCTCCGCCGGAGCGGACTCGAGCCCGGAGGAGCGCGCGCGGCTCGCCGCGGAGCAGGGGCGCCCGGTCGGCGGGAACCTGTGGGCCGGATTCTCCAACACCGTGAAGTCCCCGTATCTGTTGGGGATCGCGCTGTACCTGGTGCTCTTCACGATCGGATCGACCTTCCTGTACTTCGAGCAGAGCGCGATCGTCGGCGCGGCCTACGCCGATCGTGCGTCGCGCACGGTGGTGCTCGCGCGGGTGGAACTCGCGGTGCAGGTTCTGACCGTGACGGCGCAGATCTTCTTCACGGGCCGGATCATCCGGTGGTTCGGCCTCGTCTCCGCCCTCGCGTTCCTGCCGATCGTGTCGATGCTCGGCTTCGGCGCGTTGGCGAGCGTTCCCGTGTTCGCGGCGGTGGCGGCGTTCGTGATCCTGCGCCGCGCCGGCAACTTCGCGCTGACGAATCCGGGGATGGAAGTCCTGTTCACCGTCGTGCCGCGCGAGGACAAGTACAAGGCCAAGAGCTTCATCGAGACCTTCGTCTACCGCGGCGGCGACCAGCTCGGCGCCTGGTCATACGCCGGCCTCACCGCGCTCGGCCTGAGCCTGGCCGGGATCAGCTGGGTGGCCGTGCCCGTCTCGGCCGTGTGGCTCGCGCTGGGTGTTTGGTTGGCCCGCAAGCAGGCGGCGCTCGCGACCTGACAAGGCCCCGAGCGAAGGGCGAGCCCCACTCCGCAGCAAAGCGGCCGCAGGACCGCGCAGCGGTCCGAGAGCTTTGCGAAGGAGTGGGGTTCGCCCGGAGCGACCCGCGACCATAGCATTGCGGACGCCCCGCTCGCGTCGCAATTTCGGCCCTGTCGTTCTCCTCCAACCGGGGCCCCACCGTGCACGACGACGCCACCCCCACACCCGCGTCACTCCCCTCCGAACCCTCGCCCCTCGACCGGCGCGACTTCCTCCGTGCCGCGACGCTCGGTGTCGGCGCCCTCGCGGCGGCCGGATGCGCGACGACGATCCCCGCGATGCCGGTCCCCGGCATCGCGCCCACGCGACTCGACACCGGCACCGGTGCCGGACATGTCGTGGTCGTCGGCGCCGGCGCCTGGGGCGGCTGGACCGCGTATCACCTGCGCCGCCGCGGCGCGCGCGTCACGATGATCGACCAGTACGGCCCCGCCAACTCCAAGGCCACCTCCGGCGACGAGACCCGCGGCATCCGCTCCTCCTACGGCGACCGCACCACGGGGGAGTTCTGGGCCAAGTGGGCGCGCATCGCCCTCCGTCGTTGGAACGACTTCGACGGCGAATGGGCCGCGCCCTTCCGGAGCAAGTTCTTCTTCGAGACGGGCGACATCATCATGCGCGCCACCGACGAAGCCTTCGTCAAGAAGACCCGCGAGATCTGGACCGCGCAGGGGGTGAAACACGAAGTCCTCACCGGCGACGAGGTCCGCAAGCGCTACCCGATGATGAACTGCGACGACATCACCATCGGCATCTATGAGCCGGACGCCGGGGTGGTGCGTTGTCGCGCCGCGACGCAGGCCGTGGCCGCGATCGCGCAGTCGATGGGCGCCAAGTTCATCCTCGGGCGCGTGAAGCCGGGGAAGATCGTGAACGGCAAGATGGACGGCGTGGTCCTCGACGACGGCACCATCATCCGCGGCGATGCGTACGTGTTCTGCCTCGGCGCCTGGTTCCGGAAGTTCTTCCCCGACGTGATGATGAAGCGCATGCGCGTCCCCCTCGGCACCGCCTGCTACTACGGCACGCCGGAAGGGGACAACCGCTTCACCTTCCCGAACCTCCCGAGCTTCAACTTCCCCGGCACGACCGGGTGGCCCACGCTCCATATCGACAGCCGGGGCTTCCGCGTGCGCGGCGGGATCGCGCCGCCGGCTCCTCCGGCCCCGCCCGCCGGAACGCCCGCTCCCGCGCCGGTCGCTCCCCCGCCGGCCGATCCGCGGCAGGAGGATCCCGACCTCAGCAACCGCTGGGCGAATCAGAACAACATCGACGGCACTCGTCGCTTCCTGCAGCGCCGCTTCCCCGCGCTCGCCGAGGCGCCGCTGCTCGAGACGCACGCCTGTCACTACGAGATCAGCGTCAATCGCGATTTCATCATCGACAACGTTCCCGAGACGTCCAACGCCTGGATCGCAGGTGTCGGTCAGGCCGAGGGATTCAAGTTCGGCCCCGTCGCCGGTGAGTACGTCGCGCAACGCGTGCTCGGAACCGTCGGTGATCCGGCGGTGGCCAAGGCGTTCGTGCTGCCGAAGGAGGAGTATCCGGCACCGACTCCGGCGCCCGCTCGTCCCCCTGAAGAGGAGGAGTTCTGATGCGCCGCGCTCTCGCGTTCGTCGGGCTCCTCGGAGCATCCGTGCTCGGCGCGCAGCAGCAGCCGACCAACGATCTCCCGAATCCGTACAGGACCGTCGAAGGATGGGCCAAGCTCCCCGCCGGTCGCGTCTGGGGCTCCACGAGCGCCGTCGACATCGACAAGGACGGCAAGAGCATCTGGGTGGCCGAACGGTGCGGTGCCAACAGCTGCCTCAACTCCACGCTGCCGAGTGTGCTCAAGTTCGATGAGAGCGGCACGCTCGTCGCGAGCTTCGGTGCGGGGATGATGGTCTTCCCGCACGGCATCCATGTGGATCGCGACGGCAATGTGTGGGTCACCGATGGGCAGGACAACCGCCCTCGCGCCGGTCGCGGTGGTGCTGCTGCTGAAGCCGCGCCGATGCCGGCCAAGATCTTCGGCCACCAGATCTTCAAGTTCTCGCCGAAGGGCGAGCTCCTGATGACACTCGGCGCGCCCGGCGGCGGGAAGGGGAACGACTACTTCTGGCAGCCGAACGACGTGCTCGTCGCACCCAATGGCGACATCTTCGTCTGCGAGGGGCACGCCTCCGCCGATTCGTCGAACGCGCGCGTGCTGAAGTTCGACAAGACGGGGAAGTTCCTGATGCAGTGGGGGAAGAAGGGGACGGCGAACGGCGAGTTCGATCAGCCGCACGCCTTCGCGATGGACTCCAAGGGACGTCTGTTCGTCGGCGATCGCGGCAACAATCGCATCCAGATCTTCGATCAGAACGGGAAGTGGCTCGACACCTGGTACCAGTTCTCGCGTCCGAGCGGGCTGTGGATCGACAAGGATGACAACATCTATGTGGCCGACAGCGAGTCGGGATCGATCGAGCCCAAGCGCCCGGAGTGGAAGCGCGGGATCCGGATCGGGAGCGCGAAGGATGGCAGCGTGAAGGCCCTTATTCCGGACCCGAATGAAGCGGCGCGTAGCACGAGCGCTGCCGAAGGGGTGGCCGTGGATGCCAAGGGGAACATCTATGGAGCCGAAGTCGGCCCGCGCGCATTGAAGAAATACGTCAAGCCGTAGTTGGCGTAATTCGCCATAAACGACACATAAGGCTGACAATATGGGATATATTCGCCGTATAAGGCGAATATATCCCATATTGACATAAGTGGCGATTTGCAGTACAATTCGGTGAATATTCGCCACAAATGGTGTCTTATGCCGATGTCTGATCTTCAGGGCGACGACGCGCTACTCCAGGAGCTCGGCACGCGGATCGAACGCGTCCGCCTGAGTCGCAACCTTACCCAAGCTGCCCTGGCCGTCGAGGCCGGCGTCTCCAAGCGCACCATCGAGCGGCTCGAGGCCGGTGAGACCGCCACGCGACTCGCCGGCTTCCTGCGCGTCTGCCGCGTGCTCGGCCTGCTCGATCGTGTCGATCAACTCGTCCCCGAACCGACGCCGAGTCCGATGGCGTTGCTCAAGCTGCGTGGGCGCGAGCGCAAGCGGGCGAGCGGCACGCACGTGGCCGAAGCGCCGCGCGAGAAGTGGAGCTGGGGCGAGTAGACGTGCTCGCCGAGGTCCGACTGTGGGAGCGCACCATCGGCGCGGTGGCGTGGGACGACGCGCGCGACTGTGCGCTCTTCGAATACGACCCGGGCTTCGCCACGAGCGGTATCGAGGTCGCCCCGCTCACGATGCCGCTCGGCGCGGGAGTGCATCGCTTCCCGGAGCTCGACCGCTCCACCTTCCACGGACTGCCGGGACTGCTCGCCGACTCGCTCCCGGACGCGTTCGGCAACGCGCTCATCGATGCCTGGCTCGCGCGCCAGGGACGCACGCCGGGGTCGTTCACGCCGATCGAGCGGCTCTGCTACACCGGTACACGCGGGATGGGCGCGCTGGAGTTCGCGCCGGCGTCCGGACCACGCGCGGGGAGCGCCGCGCAGATCGAGATCGGCGAGATGGTGCGGCTCGCGTCGGAGATCCTCGCGCATCGCGACGGGCTGCGTGCCGATCTCTCGGCCACCGAGCGCGATCGGGCGTTGCGTGACATCCTCCGCGTGGGGACGTCGGCCGGTGGAGCGCGCGCGAAAGCGGTGATCGCGTGGAATCCCGCCACGAACGAGGTCCGGTCCGGTCAGGTCACTCCCGGTGATGGCTTCGAGCACTGGCTCCTCAAGTTCGACGGCGTGCGCGGGAACAAGGACCGCGAGCTCGACGATCCGCAGGGCTACGGCGCCATCGAGTTCGCGTATGCGCAGATGGCGCGTGCCGCCGGCATCACGATGAGTGAATGCCGACTCCTCGAGGAGAATGGTCGTCGCCACTTCATGACGCGCCGTTTCGATCGTACGCCCGACGGGCACAAGCTCCACATGCAGACGCTCGGCGCCCTCGCGCACTACGACTTCCGGCTCGCGGGGGCGTACGGCTACGAGCAGGTGATGCAGGTGATCCGTCGGCTCGGGCTCGGGATGTCGGCGATGGAGGAACAGTTCCGACGGATGGTGTTCAACGTGATGGCGCGCAACCAGGACGATCACGTGAAGAACATCGCCTTCCTCATGGACAAGCAGGGGCGGTGGTCGCTCGCGCCGGCGTACGATGTGATCTACAGCTACAACCCGGCCGGCGAGTGGACGTCGGTCCACCAGATGACCGTCAACGGCAAGCGCGATGGGTTCGTGCTCGACGATCTGCGCGCGCTGGCGCATGCAGCGGGGATGCAGCGCACTCGCGCGCTCGGCATCGTCGACGAGGTGCGCGGCGCGCTCGAACGTTGGCACGAGTTCGCAGAGGCGGCCGCCGTGCAGGCGGAGCAGGTCAGTGAGATCGCGGCGCAGTTCCGGCTGCACCTCGCCTGACGGAGAGGACCGCGCGGGCACGAGGATGAACGAAGCGGGGGCCGCGTCGGAACGCGGCCCCCGCTTCACATCACGAACGCGCGTCTACTTGTTCGGCAGCGACAGCGCCACGAGCGAGGTGTTGCTCCCCAAGCCCGTCGCGAAGACGATGTACTGCTTCCCCTTGTGGAGGAAGGTCATCGGCACCGCGGTGGTCTTGCTCGGGATCTTCACCGCGCCGACCTGCTTGCCGCTCATCTTGTCCACCGCGAAGAGCGTCGGCGCCTGCCCCGGCACGCCACCGCTGCGGCCCGTGCCGTACACGACGAGCGACTTGGTGTTCATCACCTGCGGCTGCCCGCCCGGCGCGCGCGGGGGGAGCTTGACGCCGGCGAAGAGCGGATCGGTGCTCGTCACCGGGATGAATCCGCCGTTGGGGATCCACCACTTCTTGTCCCCCGTCTTCAGGTCGTAGCCGGTGACGCCGCCGTACTCCTTGGGCTTGAGGATGCTCACGCCGCCGATCGTCGTGCCGTTGGCGCGTCCCTCGAAGCCACCGCCACGTCCGCCGCCCGGCTTGTAGTCGGGCGGGGTGGGCATGGCGCCGAGCAGGCCGCAGGAGTCGTGCACCGAGCTGTAGCGGAACTGCGAGCACGGGTCCTTCTGCAGCTGCGTGGTGGAGAGTCCGCTCTGACTGCCGACGTAGATCATCCCCACGTCCGGATCGGCCGCGGTGCCACCGTCGATGTTCACGCCGCCGCTCGCGCCCGGCGCGTACCAGGAGCACTTGTAGCCGTACTTGCCGTTGCCGTCGGTCGTGGACGGCGGGATGAAATACGGCCCCATTCGGCAGCGCTGCGCGAGCTTGAGCGCGCTGTCCTTCACCGCCGGCGTGTAGTCGATCAGGTCGCTCTCGACCAATCCCTGCTGTGAGTACGGCGCGGGCTTGGTGGGAATGGGCTGCGTGGGCCAGGTCTCCTCACCCGGGACATCGCTCTGCAGCACCGGGCGCTCGACGATCGGCCACACGGGCTTCCCGGTGATGCGGTCGAGCACGTACACCCACCCCTGCTTGGTGGTCTGTGCGAGGATCTTGCGCGGCTTCCCGTCGATCGTGACGTCGAGGAGGTTCGGCGCCATCGGCGTGTCGTAGTCCCAGATGTCGTGGTGCACGAACTGGTAGTGCCACTTCTTCTTGCCGGTCTTGGCGTCGAGCGCGACCACCGAGTTGCCGTAGAGGTTCGCGCCGGGGCGATGTCCGCCGTACTCGTCCATCAACGGCATGCCGACGGGCACATAGACGGTGCCGAGTGCCGGGTCCGCCGACCAGGTGGCCCAGGGATCGTTCTTGCCGACGCCGTCGCTGTCGATCTTCGAGCCCTTGGTCCAGGTCTCCGCGCCCGGCTCACCCGGCTGCGGGATCAGGTTGAACTTCCAGAGCTGCTTGCCGGTGCGGATATCGAAGCCGCGCACATAGCCGGGAAGATTGTGCAGCTTGATCGGGTAGTAGCCATGGATCGACGAGTTGCCGACGACGAACACATCACCGACGACGATCCCCGGCGAGCTGTTGGCGATCTCACCGTGCACGGGGTCGATGCCGACCGAACCATCGGCGCCGGTCTTGGTGACGGGATCCCACTTCTCGCCCGGCTTCGCTTTGCGCAGCGGTGCCGCGTCGGAGATGATGAGCGAACCCGAGTCATCCACAGCGAGCGGGACCATCGGGAAGCCAAGCCCTTCTTCGAGATCGACGACGCCATTCTTGCCGAAGGCCGGGTCAGGCTGGCCGGTGGCCGCGTCGATCGAATAGAGGTGGTAACCCGGCGTGACGACCAGCACGCGCTCCTTCTTGCCGTCGGTCCAGTACGAGAGCCCGCGGCCCGCGAACTGGCGCGGCGCCTTCTGCCAGCGGATCCCCTCGTCGAACTTGAACGACCAGAGGGTCTGTCCGTTCGAGGGATCGATCGCGATCGGGAAGCGACGCGTCGTCGCGACGGTGAACATGCGCCCGTTCGCGTAGAGCGGCGTGGTGCGGTAGTACTCATCCTCGCCGAACTCCCCCGCCTTCCAGGTCCAGGCGACCTGCAGCGAGTCGAAGTTCCTGGCGTTGATCTGGTCGAGCGGGGAGTAGCGGGTGCTCCACGCATCGGCGCCCCAGTAGCGCCATTCGCCGGGCACGTTGCCGCGCACGATCTGACGTCCCTGGAAGGCCTCGCCCTGCGTCACGTACACGGCACCGGCCACGGTGATGGCGCAGGCCGCGAGGGTGAAGCCGACG
This sequence comes from uncultured Gemmatimonas sp., assembly GCA_964484775.1. Classification (GTDB taxonomy): domain Bacteria; phylum Gemmatimonadota; class Gemmatimonadetes; order Gemmatimonadales; family Gemmatimonadaceae; genus Fen-1231. The sequence goes on from CAZAGK010000020.1 coordinate 27,331, forward strand.
GTGCGACTGAACAGCGAACGAGGTGCCATGAGCGCGTCCTCTCGAGCGGGTGGGGGACTGCGGTGTGTCTGCTGCCTGCGAATCGTGCGGCTGCTGTTAGAGCGGGTTCTGGTGCGACTTCGGTGGCGCAGCGTTCAGTTCGATCCGGATCTGCTTGAGCTGCGGGATGTCGGCGGTCAGCGTGCCGCTGCCGGCGGGCATGCCGTTCAACTTCAGGATGTAGGCCAGGAGCAGCGCGGCGTCGTCGGGTTCGAGGGTGCCGGGGGCGCTCTTGGGCATCAGCGTGAGAATGTACGTCATCAGGTCCGACAGCGGCTTCCCCACCCAGTGCTCCTTGAATGGGGCGCCGGTGTGCGAGATGGCCGTATGACAGCTCTGACAGAGGCCGAGGTAGAGATCGCGCCCCTGCGCGGCCTGGGCGGCGGTGAAGATGCCGTCGCGGGTGGTCTGCGCGGCACCGCCTTGGGCGAGCGCCGACGCATTCGCACACCCGAGCATCAGCAGGGTGGCGAGCAGCAGGCGGAGGGTCCGGACCGCGAAGGGGGAGAACATAGGCCCGGAAAATCTGTCGCATGGAACGCCTGCTGGCGAGCACCCTGCGGGGCCGGGGTCGGATGCACGTGGGGCCCGAGGGGATCCCCCGGGCCCCACCTCCAGCGACTTCGGGCCGTTCGAGGCTACGGACGCTTCGGCATCATCGTCCCGCGCCAGAGCGGCAAGCCGGCGGCATCGCGGAGATCCAGCGATTCCTTGCCCCGGGTGATCTGGGCCGCCACGAGCGTCGGGACGGTGCTCACGATGACCTTCGATCCCTTCACGGTCACGCTATCACCGACCTTCAGTCGCAGCGTCTGCTTCACGAGGAACGGCACCGGTCCGACATGCACCGGCCAGGTCTGTTTCCCCGCGCGCATCGTGAGATGGACGCCGGGACCGACTCCCATCCCCATCGAGGCGACCGTGTCGATCGCGGTGAGGACGCCACTCACGGTGGCGATGGACTTCGGATCGTACGTCGGCATGTTCATCGCCGCTTTGCCGCGGCCCATGCCTCCCATGCCCCCCATGCCGGGCATCTTCGTCTGCGCCGAAAGCTCGGACGCGACCGTGAGCGCGAGTGTCACCGCGCCGGCGAACTGCAGGAGCGTGCGCATATCCCCTCCTTGCTGAGACCAATCGCCGGGCGCGGATCCAAGAGCGTCCGGCGGTGTGCTCACGATGTATCCGCGCTGGAGCGAAATGGTCGGGGATTCCCTGAGCGGGTGCGCTTCGCAACGCGCTAACCGGTCACCTCACGCCGTTGGAGCGCCTGGCGCCGGAGCGGATTCACCCGCGCGGAGTCGACGAGCCACGAGCTGGAACCCCCACGCCGCCGCCACCGCCGCACAGAGCAGCAGTCCCCCCTGCACGGCGCCGAGCCAGAACGCCGTGTCGAGCACCGGGGCCGCGAATCGGTACTCCAGCAGCACGCTCCCCCGATCCGTCATCCAGTGCCACGCCTGGTGCGCGACGATGGCCGACAGTACCGCCACCCCGATCCGTTCGCTCGCGAGCCTCGGCAGCAGCCACGCCAGCAGCGGCACCGCAATGGCGAGCACCGTCAACTGCCCGATCTCCACCCCGACATTGAACGCCGCCAGCGACGCCACCAGGTGCGCACCGCCGAACTGCAGCGACTCCTTGAGCGCGAAGCTGAACCCGAAGCCGTGCACCAATCCGAAGGCGAAGGCCATCCGCCAGCGATACCCCAACCGCTCCGCCGGCACGAGGATGTTCTCCAACGCCATGTACACGATCGACAGCGCGATCAGCACCTCGATCAGCGGCGGGAACCACAGCGCGCTCGGTGCCACCCCGAACGCCGAACCCACCAGGGTGATCGAATGCGCGAGCGTGAAGGCGGTGATGATCTCCAGCAACCGCCGCCACCGACGCACCGGGATCACCAGACAGATCACGAAGAGCAGGTGGTCGATCCCGCTCAGGATGTGCTCGATTCCCAGCACCACGAACCGGCGCGCCGCTTCGTACCAGCGCGGATCGAGCGACACGAGCCCGGGATTCCCCACATACTCGAACACCCGCTCCCCGCTCCCGGGCGGGAGGAAGTGCAGCACCGTCGTCGTCTTCACCCCGAGATGCGCGAGCCCGGGCTCGATCGTGAAATGCGCACGATCGTTCGTGATGGGATACTCGATCAGCACATCGAGCATCGTCTGCGTCCAGCGCACCTCGGCGTCGTCGGACAGCGCCTCGCCGGTGACGTGCGCGAGCGCGGATGCATACGTCGTGAAGGAACGGTCGCTCGGCAATGAGAGCTGGGTACGGATGCTGGCGTTCGCCGTGATCGGGCGCCCCTCCTCGTACAGCTTGAGGTAGTCGCCGATCCAGAGCCGCGCGGCGTCGGGGAGCATCGGGGTCAGGGTCGCGACGTCGAGCGTCCCGTCGGCGCGCGGGCGCACATCGAGATCTCGCATCGCCTCCAACGGCACCCGGGCCACCACCCGCAGGACGCGCCCTTCCGGGTGCACGTAGGCCAGGATCCCCACCCGAGCCGGGATCTCATGGGCGCCGGCCTGCCGGGTGTTCAGCGGGAACAGCGAGGCCGCGAGCGCGACCACTGCGCTCACGATCCACCACCGTCCCCCGCGCCGAACACTCCCCATCGAACCCCACCTCGCCCCCGCCGCTCTGGACGGACGCTGCCGGAATCGGTTAGTTACACCCCGTCACCTGCGGGACGTCGAGTATACGGCGTCGCCGCCACTCCAGCCACCTCGCGCACCCACCGAGGAGCACGCCATGTCGGTCCGTCGCCCCTGGATCATCGCCGGGACCCTTGCCGCCGTCACCATCGCGCTGGGCGTCGCCCAGAACTCCCTCTCGGCGGCGCTCCGTCAGCAGACGGTGCAAGCGCCCGCCTTCGAGGTGGACCCGGTCTGGCCCAAGCCCCTCCCGAATCACTGGATCCTCGGCTCGACCATCGGCGTCGGGGTGGATTCGCGCGACCATGTGTTCATCATCCATCGCGGCGACTCGACGCTCAACCAGCGCACCGAGGCGGGGGCGTCCGCGACGCCGAAGATCGCCGAGTGCTGCACGGCGGCACCTCCGGTGCTCGAGTTCGATCCCGAGGGGAACCTCGTGAACTCGTGGGGCTGGCAGCCGGGGCAGGGGGACGGGTTCAAGTGGCCCGCCTCGAACCACGGCATCTCGATCGACCCGAACAACAACATCTGGATCGGCGGCAATGGCGCCGGCGACAGTCACATCCTGAAGTTCACGCACGAGGGGAAGTTCCTGCAGCAGATCGGGATCCCGGGCCGTGCGCCGAACAGCAACAGCAAGGACGCCTTCGGCCGCGTCGCCAAGATCACCTTCGATGCCAAGGCCGGTGAGGCGTACGTCGCCGACGGCTACGGCAACAAGCGCGTCGCCGTGCTCGACATCGGCACCGGCGCGATCAAGCGTTTCTGGGGTGCCTACGGCAATGTTCCCTCGGACTCGAACCTCGGCCGCTACAACCCCGACGCGCCGCTCGCGCAGCAGTTCCGCAACCCGGTGCACTGCGCCGAGCCGAGCAATGACGGCATGGTGTACGTGTGCGACCGTCCGAACGACCGCATCCAGGTCTTCACCAAGGACGGCAAGTTCGTGAAGGAGCAGCAGTACTTCCCCGCGACGCTCGGCGACGGCTCGGTGTGGGACATCGCCTTCAGCAAGGACGCGGCGCAGAAGTACATCTTCCTCGCCGATGGCAAGAACGAGCGCGTGTACGTGATCGATCGCCAGTCGATGCAGATCATCACGCAGTTCGGCGACGGCGGGCGTCAGCCCGGGCAGTTCTTCGCGGTGCACAGCATCGCGACCGACAGCAAGGGGAACCTCTACACCACCGAGACCTACGAGGGGAAGCGCCTGCAGAAGTTCACCTACAAGGGGATGAAGGCGGTCGCCAAGAACCAGGGCGTCGTCTGGCCGGGGCGCTACAAGTGAGTCTTGCGGCCATCCTCGCCGAATGTGCCCGTCTCGCCGCCGGTGGCGGGGCGGGGGCGCTCGCGTCGGTGGCCAAGCGGCACGGCTCGCTTCCGATGAGCGCCACCGCCAAGATGCTCGTCACCGCCGGTGGCGCGCGGATGGGCACGGTGGGTGGTGGCTGTCTCGAGGCGGAGATCATCGAGCGCGCCTTCGACGTGATCGAACGTCGCGTGCCGGCGCAGTCGCGGCACTCGCTCAACGCCGAGCTCGCCGGCGACTACGGGCTCACCTGTGGTGGCACGGCGGAGATGTTCATCGAGCCGGTGTATCCGGACCCCATGCTCGCGGCGGCGTACGCCGAGGCGGCGGCGATCGTGGCGCGCGGCGATCGTTGCGTGATGGTCACGGGGCTCGATTGGTCGAACGGGCCGGTGAAGTCGGTGCGCGCACCTGAGCCTGGTGGCGCCGAACTCCCGGTGCTCGGCGAGCTCGAGTTGATCGAGCCGCTCTCGGGGAAGCCGCGCGTCGTGATCTTCGGCGGCGGGCACGTGGGCGCGCGCATCGCCGAGGCGGCGGCCTTCGCGGGGTGGCGCGCGACGGTGGTGGATGATCGTCCGGACTTCGCCGATCCGGCGCGCCTCCCCTTCGCCGAACGCGCCATCACCTGCGACTTCCACGACGTGACGAGCGCCGTGCTCCTCGACGCCGATACCTACGCCGTGATCGCCACCCGCGGACACCAGCACGACGTGGAGCTCGCGGCCCAGCTCGCGCCCTTGCCGCTGCGCTACCTCGGCATGCTCGGCAGCCGCCGCAAGGTGGCGATGACCGCTGGCGTACTCCGGAAGTGGGAGATCGCGCAGGACGACATCGACCGCATCCACGCCCCGGTCGGGCTCTCGATCGGCGCCGACACCCCGGAGGAGATCGCGATCAGCGTGGTGGCGGAGATGATCGCGGTGCGGCGCGAGGGAACGCGTCGGCGCGGCGGTCTGTTGGTCGGGGAGAGCACCCACCAGGAGTGACCGTGCGCCCTGCGAGACTGTCGGACATCGATATCCAACGTGAACTGGGCACCCTGCCCGGATGGGCGCGCCGTGGCGACACGCTGGTGCGCACCTTCGCCTTCCCGACCTTCCCTGCCGGGATCCAGTGGGTGAGCAAAGTGGCGGATGTGGCCGAGCGGATGCAGCACCACCCCGATCTCGACATCCGGTACACGAAGATCACCGCGACGCTGAGCACGCACGACGCGGGCGGGATCACCGCGTTCGACCTCGCGCTCGCCCGGGAAATGGAAACGCTCGCGGGATAAGCTCCGCGAGCGTGGGTGCAGCAGGTTCAGGGGAACCAGCGGGTGGTCGGCGCGATGCCGGCCACCCGTCGTGCATCAGTTGCGGCGACCGCCGCCCAGCAGGTTCAGGATGGCCATGAACATATTGAGCAGGTCGAGGTAGATCTGCACCGCGGCCATCACGTAGTCATCCGGCCCGTACACGTTGCGCAGGCGCCACGTGTCGAAGATCAGCAGGCCGCTGAACACCAGGACTGTGCCCGCCGAGATCCAGAGACCGGCGGCCTGACTCTGGAAGAAGAAGTTGAGGATGCTCGTCGCGATCAGCACCCAGAGCCCGATCGTGAAGAAGCTGCCCCAGGCGCTGAAGTCACGCTTGCTGACGAAGGCGTAGCCCGTGAGCACGCCGAAGGTACTCAGCGTGAGGACCGCGGCGTTGCCGGTGACCCCCGGGTTGTTGCGCTCCATGATGTAGACGAGGGGCGCCATCGAGAGCCCCATCACGAACGCGAAGAGCCCGACGAGGACGATGTTCTGCGGGAAGGCCGTACGGGCACGCATCGCCAGGAAGAGCGGGGCGAAGGTGCAGATCATCGTGATCTAGGGATGCTGGATGACCGCCGCCATCATCTGCGGCTGACCGAGGCCGAACCACGTGCCCAGCACCGTCACGCAGACGCTGGCGAAGACGAGCGCATAGGTCCGGCGTACGAGTGTCGCGCGATCGGCGCCGCTGCGGACGAAACCAGCACTCTGAGAGGTCTGATACGAAAAGCCCATGAAATCCTGATCTCCGAAGAGGATACTGTATAATAAACCATTGGCCCGCCGGGAGGTTCCGTGGCAGGCCAAGGTGTTGTGCTGCAACAGGTTGCGGCGCTGCCTCAGGGCTTCGGAACCGTCGCGGCTCCAGTCGGCGCGCCGACCGTCCCGTCGGCGTTGATCCGCCGCAGGTAGGCGCTCCCGTTCACCGTCTTCACCTCGATCGAGCGCCCGCCGGCACCGAGCGTCCCGTTCATCTCGTGCTTGGACGAGCCGGCCAGCGCGAAGTCCGAGCCGAGGGAGCCGTTCACATTCGACAGCTCGACCGAACCCGCGGCGTTGTCGGGGATGTACAGCGACGCCGATCCGTTCACCGTCACCGCGCGCGCGGCGCCCCCTTCACCGAGGGTCGTCATGCGGGCATCGACGCTCCCGTTCACCGTCTCCGCGTCCACCGGGCCCACGGCGGTGCCGACCTTCACGCCGCCGTTGGTGGTGTGCGCGAACACCGGCGCGGTGGCCAGCGCGTCCACACTGCCGTTGATGGTGATCGCGTTGACCTTCACCCCGGTCGGCACGAGCACCGTGAACTTCACGCTCACGTCGCCCTTGCTGCCGAAGAGGCGGAAGTTGGCCTTGCTCTTGTAGTCGTTCGCCGAGCAGGTGCCGCGGCCCCAGATGGCGCAGACGGTGATGTCGTTGCCTTCGGTGACGACGTTGTACTGCACGTCCTTCTTGGGGTCGCCGCGACGCCACGTGGTGGCGGCGGTGATGTGCACCTGCGCATCCGTCGACGGGCGCACTTCGATGGCCCCGTTCAGGTTGCGGATGTTCATCGTCCCCGGCGCTTTGATGTCGCCGGTCCAGGTGAAGGCCTGGGGGTCGGTGTGCTGTTCGCCGTCGCTGACCTGGCAGCCGGCGAGCGCGAACGTCGCCACGGCGAGGATCCCGAGCGAGGTGCCGATGGAGCGGCCGGACGGTGCTGCGAGCGATCTGGGCATGGTGTCGCCTCCGATGGTCTCCATACGATTCGCCGGGCGGCAGGGTTTCACCCCACCGCCCGGCGCCGTCGCTGCCCGGCGTGTGCTTACGACTTCCGCAGGCGGATGCTGCCGTTGACGGTGGCGATGCGGACGGTCGGGCCGCCGTTGCCGAGCTTGCCGCGGATCCGCTTGTTCGAGAACGACCCTTCGATCGTGACCGGGAAGTCTGAGGTCACGCGACCGTTGGTGGTCCGCATGTCGAGGTCGGCGTCGATCCGGGCCGGGAGCTCGACGGTGATCGAGCCGTTCGTGGTCGTGTACTCGGTGCGCCCGCGATCCAGCGCGCCGGCGCGGACATCGATGTTGCCGTTCGTGGTCTTGGCGCTCACCGGTCCGCCGAGCGAGCGGGCGTCGATGCTGCCGTTGGTGGTCTTGGCCACGACGTCCGTGGTGGCGCCGTCGATCGTGAGGCCGCCGTTCACGGTGCTGGCGTCGAGGCGCACCCCTTCCGGGAGACGCACGGTGATCTCGACGCTCACATCGTTGTTGTTCCACCAGCTCCAACTTCCCGAGCCGCCGTGGTAGCCGTCCTCGTCGCAGGAGTCGCGGTTCTTCCAGAGGGCGCAGACGATGATGTCGCCGCGTCCGGAGCCGCTCTGCCGCACGTTGATCGTCACGTCCTCGGGATTGCCGCGACGCCACCGCTTGACGGCGGTGACCTCGACCTTCGTGCCGGTCCCCGGCTCGACGCGCACCGGCCCGTTCAGATTGCGCACGTACACCCAGTGATTGCGCGAGACCTCGCCGGCCCAGCGGAAGTCGGGATCGCTGCGGCGGTCGTCGCGCGAGTCACGGCGGTCGTCGCGGGAATCACGGCGGTCCGAGCGGCGGTCGTAGTCACGGTCGTCCCAGCGCGTCTGGGCGCTCACGCACCCGGTCGCCAGCGGGATCAGCGTGGCCACGACGAGCGCGGCGCGGCGGAGGGTGGAGCGATCGATGAGTGGCGTCGTGAAGCGCATGATCAGTTCTCCTTGCCGGAACGCCCGGCACGCTCGATGGTGATGTCGCCGCTGAAGGTCTCGACGGTCACCCGCGCGCCGCCCGAGCCGATGGTGAAGTTCATCTTCTTGCCGCGCTTGCTGTTCGTGCTCTCCCCTGGCTGCAGCGTCATCGGGAAGCGGCTGGTGATGCTCCCGTTGTAGGTCTGCATCTGGAGCGAGGCGTTCACTGTCGCCGGCAGGTCGAGCCGCACGTCGCCGGAGTGCGCTTGGAAGTCGTACGAGCCGGTCGCGCTCATCGATCCCTCGTACGCGATGTCGCCCGAGGTGGTTTCAACGCGGACCATGTTCGCATTGACGCGTGCGAGCCGGATCTCCCCGCTGACGGTGTGGGCCTCGACGTCGCCGGTGATGTCGGTGGCGTCGATGTCGGCGGAGGTCCCGCTGAGGCGCAGGCGGCCGCGGATGCGCACGGCGTGGACGGTGCCGGTGACGGTGTTGATCGTCACGCGATCGGTGGCGTCGGTGACTTCCACATCACCGCTCGAGGTCTGGGCCTCCACTTCACCGTTGGTGCCGATGATGCGCAGGTCGCCGCTCGACGCACTCGCCGAGACGCGGGAGCCCACCGGCACCATGACCTCGATCCGCACCTCGCCGTTCCGTCGCCCGACGACCGTGATGCGGCTCGACGACAGCTGCATCTCGGCGCTGCCGCGCTCGGTGGTCACGATCACCCGTGCTTCGGGGCGGGTCCATCCGGTGACGGTGATCTCGCCCGACGCGACGTGAAGGTCCACGTAGCCGCCGCGGGAGAAGGTGAAGGTGCTGTCGGTGCGCTGCTTGCCCTTCTGCGCCCAGAGCGCTCGCGGCGACACGGCACCGAGTACGACCAGTCCCGCGCCGGCGAGGAGCGCGGCGGCGGCGAGGCTGGGGATGATCGTTCGAAGGAGTCGCATGATCAGTTCACGTCGATATGAGTGGCGCGCTCAGCTGCCGCGCGCGGGAAGGGTCGCGACTCCACGGAGCACCTGCAGCTTGGAGTCATAGGCACGATTCAGTCGGTCCATCAGGAACCCGCTCGCGGGATCCTTGGCGAGCGCCGCCTTGCTCTCGGCGATCGCCTGGTCGATCAACTTCAGGTTCTTCTGCAGCGTGACCACCGTGTTCGAGTCGAGCTCGCCACGGCGCTCAGCCACGATCTCGCGGAGCGAGCCGATCTCGCGGTCGAAGGTCTCTTCGGCCGAGGCGCGCTTGACGGTGACCGCCGGCGTCTTCGGCGTGACCGGCAGCGTCTCGGTGTTCTCCGCAGGCAACGCGGCGATCCCGATCGAGGCGTTCTGCTGGATGGAGCGGCTCGTGACGGAGTAGGTGATACCGGCCGTGGCCGCCACGAGCACCGACGCGGCGATGAGCGCGCGTCGCGGGCTCCATACCGACGGCACGGCCTTCGGAACGACGGTCGGTACGACAATCGGCGCGACCGGAAGCTCGGTGATCCGGTGCTCACCGCTGATGCGCGTGGACAGCTCCACCACCGGGGTCTCGATCCGTTCCGCGATCCCCTGCCACAGATCGCGCGACGGCGTCTGCAGCGGGAGCTCGGCGGCTGCGGCGGTGATGCCGCGCAGGTCGCGGACGAGTGCCGCGCAGTCGTCGCAGTCGATCAGGTGCGCCTCGACGGCGAGTCGCTCCGTCGCCGTCAGGCCGTCGGACTCGAGGAAATCCGCGAGTCGATCGGCGACCTGGTCGCAGGTCAATGGTGTGCGTGTCATCTGCTCAGTGCCTCCCGGAGCAGCATGCGGGCGCGGTGGAGTTGCGCCTTGCAGCCGCCTGCTGTGACGCCGAGGACCTCGGCGATCTCTTCGTGTGTGTAGCCCTGCACATCGTGGAGCACGAACACCCGACGCGCGCCCTTCGGAAGCCCGGCGATCGCCTGCTCGAGATCCAGGGAGAGCCCCGGAGCCGAGGTCGCCCGCACGTCGTCGTGCGCGATCTCGTCCATGTCCTCCAGCGCGTCGTCGCGTCGGTCGCGCTGGCGCCGTTCCGTCTGGCGCTCGTTGAGCACCACGTTCACCGCCAGGCGATGCAGCCAGGTGCTGAAGGCGCTCTCTCCGCGGAAGAGCGCGAGCTTCTCCCAGGCCCGGACGAAGACGTCCTGCGTGAGCTCCTCGGCCCGCCCCCGGTCCCCGACCATCCGGAGGCAGAGGCTGAAGATACGGTCCACCTGCGCCCGGTAGAGGCGCTCGAACGCCTGCCGGTCGCCGCGAGCGGCGAGGCTCACGTCGTCGGTCGGCTGTCCGGCCGGCTGGGGGTGGGGTTCGTATCGCAGTGCGACCGCCATTGGGATCAGGTCCTGAGTCAGGGCTCACCGACTCAGATAGCCGTACGAAGGGGAAGGTTTGAAAGATGCAGGGGGGCCGCCCGGCTCGCCCCGACACTTGCGGAGGGTAACTTCCGTAGGGTCTATCGGACACCAGCCCGGAGGGCGCCATGAATGCAGTGACGACACAGGGGAGCGGGGCGACGCAGGCCTCGGCGACGCCCGCCATCCCGAACATGCAGGCGGCACCCAAGGCTGGTACGGCGACACAGGCGCCGGGCGGAGCTTCGGGGCGCGCCGGAGGGGCTCCGGTCGCGCCCAAGGCGCCTACGAATCCCGGGGAGTTCACCACCAGCACCGGCGATAACCCCTTCGACCCCGTCGTGATGGGGCACCTGCAGAACACGGCGGAGAACGTCTCCTACATGTTCCTCGTGACGGTCGCGGTGATCATCGTGGGGCTGCCGATCGCCCGGGCGTTCGGGCGACGGATCTCGAATCCGGCCCCGCCCCGTCCCCTCCCCAGCGAGGATCTGGCCCCCAAGCTCCGTCAGCTGCAAGAGTCGGTGGACGCCATGGCCATCGAGTTGGAGCGGATCTCGGAGAACCAGCGGTTCACGACCAAGTTGCTCTCGGAACGGCCGGCGGCTCCGGCGCTCCAGCAGGCGGCGATGGAGCCTCCGCGGCAGGGGTGATGATCAGGAGGGCGGCGACGCGCGGGGTGGCGTCGTCGCTCTGGCGGGGCGCGATCGGCTGTGCGGCGGCCCGGAGTTCGCTGGTCGCCGATCGGAGCCAATCGAGGGGCGTCGCGGGCTCGCGATCGAGCAGCCGAGCGATGATCGGCTCGACCCCGGCCGCAGGCGCGGCCGCGAGTGCGGCCCGGAGTTCGCGGACGGCTTCGGAGACTCGGCGCTGCGCGGCGGCGGGCGTGCGCCGCAGCGACTCGGCCGCCCGCTGGAGCAGTCGACGTCGCAGCGACGTCATCATGTGATCGGCGCCGAGTGACCGGCTGGCGCGGCGCCGCGCGAGCCAGCGGGCGAGCGTCTCGCGGGCACGGTCGGCGCGACGGGCGCTCTCGACGGTACCCGCCCGAGCGGCGAGGGGAAGGGTGACGTCGCCGACGAGGCGCGTCAGGGCCGCCGGATCGGTCGTCGCGCGGTGGCGCGCGCCGGCGGTGACGATGCCCACGAGGGTCCGGACTCCCGCGCGATCGATGACTGCGAGGCAGCCGCTCCGTCGCCCGAGGACGACGGCCTCGAGCGGTGTGAGGTCGCTTGGCGCACGGGGCACGCGAGGGGCCGTCGGCCACGCCGCGAGACATGCGCGCAGCCGCTCGCTCGCATCGCTCGCGCTCGTGGCACGCGTCGAATCGCGCGCCTTGCGGCGGTGGCGCGC
>CAZAGK010000021.1:0-38449 GCA_964484775.1 uncultured Gemmatimonas sp.
CGCCGTCTCGGTGGGGAGGATGCGGCAGTTGATCGTCGCCTTGGCCCGCTGCGGCAGCGCGTTCTCGGCGTGCCCGGCCTCGAACATCGTCGCGATGCAAGTAGTCCGGAACTGCGCGTTGAAGAGCGAGTTCCTGGAGAGTCGTGCGACCGCCGCAAGATCCGGCTTGGGCGCGAGCGCGGCCCGGATGTCGGCGGCCACCGCCGGCGGCTCGGTGCGCGTCATCTGCGTGAACCAGCCACGGGTGATCTCGCTCAGGTGCAGCGGGAAGTCATAGGCCGCGATCTTGTTCACCGCCGCAGTCACCCGGTAGATCGCGTTGTCCTTGATCGGGAGCGAACTGTGCCCGCCAGCGTTGGTCGCCTCGAGCGCGAAGGTGGCGTACACCTTCTCGCTCGCCTGCACTACACGAGCGACGCGCTTGCCGTTCTTCAGCTGCGGATCACCGGCGTCCACATTCCACGCGAACTCGGCGTCGATCAACGGACGCTGGTTCTGCACGAGCCACTCCATCCCCACGTAGTCGATCCCCCCTTCCTCGCCAGCGGTGAGGGCCAGGATCAGATCACGGTCGGGGACGATCCCTTCCTTCTTCATCTGGACGAGCGAGGCCACCAGCAGGGCGCAGCCGTTCTTCTGATCGCTCGTACCGCGCCCGTAGAGGAAGCCGTCCTTCTCGGTGAGTTCGTAGGGGGCGAGTGTCCAGTCGGCGCGTCGTGCGGTGACGACATCGAGGTGCGCCATCAGGAGGATGGGCCTCCCCTTGCCGGTGCCACGATAGCGCGCGACGAGATTCCAATTCTTGGGGTTCGACGCGGGACCGATGATCTTCACATCAGCCGCCGGGAATCCTGCCGCGATCAGCCGCTTGGCCATCGCCTGTGCGGCGACGGTGGTGCTCCCGGAATCACCGTCGGTGTTGATCCCGATCAGTTCACGGAAGATCTCGCGGGCCGACTGCTGCACCGCCGAGCGGTCCTGGGCAGGGGCGGCGGCGAGTGGCGCGACGAGCAGGGCGACCAGGGTCGCGAAACGGAGAGGACGCATCCCCCAAAACTACGACCGCCGACGGCTCTCCGCCTGTGCACGCAGGACCCCCGCGCGCTTGGTCAACTGCTCCTCGCGGACGCTGTTCCCCTCCGCCTGCGCGATCGTGGCCAGTGCCTTCGCCACCTCGGCATAGCCCCCGATCACGTCCGGGTCATTGATCAGCTGCGCGGCGGTGGCGGCGTCGAGTCGGTCGAGGAGCGCCGAACGCCCGCCCAGGAGCTGGTTGGAGGCTTCGGCGATGTCCTGCTTGGCTTGTACCATGTCGCCCGCCGAAACCTTGCCAAGGGCTTTCGCCAGCTGCTCGATCACCAACTGGACCTGACGGAGCAGGTAGTCGTCCTTGGCGGCGCCGGCCATCGGTCAGGCGCGGCGCGCGAGGACCGTGTTGATCGCGGCCGCGGTGCCAGCCGGATCTGCGACCTGCAGGATGAGCTGGTCGAACTTCTCGTGGTCGTCGAGCTCCACGACGATCGTGTGGTCCGGGGTGTGCGTGTCGTAGAAGACCAGGCGCCCCTTGGTGTAGAACGTGCCCGCGGTGATCACGCCCGGAAGGTCGGAGCCGCCGAGTTTGACGCCGTGCCACCAGCCCTTGGCGGCGTCCTCGTCGACCCGCACACTCTTGATGTGTTCGAGGGGGATCTCCAGGCGGCTCTTCAGCGCCCAGAGCTTGTCCCACCCTTCGATCTCGAACATCACGCGGTCGCCTTCGATCTTGACGTCAACCATCTGGAATGGCCTCTCGGCTCAGGGGTTCATTAGAAGTCTAGCGAACTCGGTGGTCTCGCCGCTGGTGGCTCGGGCGGCGGCACGGCCGCAGAGGGCGCCCATGGCGTTCCCGGTGCCGCTGTAGGCGCCGATCACCCAGATCCCTGGGCGGAGTTCGCGGAAGACGGGGAGCCCGGTTTCCGTGTAGGAAACGGAAGCGGCCCAGCGATGGGTGATGGGGGCGTCGATCCCGAGCTTCCCGCGCAGTTCCTGTTCGAGGTACGACTGGATCCGTTCGGTCGGTTCGGCGACCGTGGTCCACTCGGTATCGATCGACTGGTCGCGCCCGCCCCCGAAGGCCACCGAGCCGTCGGGGGTCTGCTGCCAGTAGTCGAAGCCGTAGCGGGTGCTCACCGGGGCAGGGAAGCGCACCTCGGCGAGCGGAGCGGTGGCGAGCATCTGGAGCCTCGCGGTGCGCACGGTGCCCGCGAGCTCGGGGACGAGCGTCTCGAGGCGCCCGTCGACGGCGATGATCACCTGCTGACAGCGGATGGTTCCGCGGTCGGTGCGGACCTCGGTCGCGGAATAGTTCAGCGCCGTGGTCCGCGGGTAGAGCGTGGCGCCCTGCGCGATCACGCGCTGTGCGAGCGCGCGACAGCGCCGCTGCGGATGGAAGCAGGCGTCATCGGGCATGTAGAGCCCGTGTCCGAGCGGGCTCTCGTAGCGCTCGCAGCGGATGCCGTCGGCGAGCATCGCCGTGCGCTGACGCTCGATGTCGGCGTCCTCCTCGGGGCCGGAGGAGAGGCGGATGGAGCCCGTGAAGCGGACCACCCCCGGCGCCTGCTCGTCGATGCGGCGGATCTCCGCCATCGTCTCCCGATGGATGCCGAGGGCACGGTCGTGCCCGAGCGCGGTGATCGCGTCGTGGTGGAAGTCGGCGGTCCCGCCCAGCAGAAGCCCGCCATTCCGACCGGCCGCTCCCGGGGCGACGCCCACGGCGTCGATCCCGACGGCGCGGCGCCCCATCGTGCTGAGCTCATCGAGCGCGGTCAGCCCTGAGCCGCCGAGTCCGATGACACAGACCTCGGTCTCGACATCGCCGTCGAGGGGAGGGAGGGGGAGGGACTGGCCGTCGTCCCAGATGGGGGTGTTGGCAGGCACGGGCGGGCGGATTCGGGTGATCCTGAAATATGTCCCCGGGGGCAGGAGCGCCGGGGCGGGGTGCGGCGGGCTCCGAGGCGCGTTCGTAGATTCCAGCCGGACCCCTATCCCCGCCCTGCCATGCGCGCTCTCCTGCTGCTCGCTCTCGCCGCCTCGACCGTTGCCGCCCAGGGCAAGGAAGGGGACTATGTCGCCAGGAACTTCACCTTCAACAACGGTGAGAAGCTCGCCGAGTTGAAGTTGCACTACACCACGCTCGGCGCGCCGCGGAAGGACGCCTCGGGGACGGTGCGCAACGCGGTGATCGTTCTGCACGGCACGGGCGGCACGGGGCGCGGCTTCCTGAGCGCGAACTTCGCCGGAGAGCTGTTCGGTCCGGGGAAGTTGCTCGACACGGCCAAGTACTATGTGGTGCTCCCCGACGGGATCGGCCATGGCGGCTCGAGCAAGCCCAGCGACGGGATGCACGCCAAGTTCCCGAAGTACACCTACGAGGACATGGTGCGCGCCCATCATGTGCGGCTCCGGGTGGGGCGCGGGTTTAACCACCTTCGGCGGGTTTTGGGGACGTCTATGGGTTGTATGCTGGGGTGGGTGTGGGGGTACACCTATCCGGATTTCATGGATGGATTGGTGCCGCTCGCCTGCGCGCCGACGGCGATCGTGGGGCGGAACCGGATGATCCGCACGCTGATCCGCGACAACATCGTGAACGATCCGGCGTGGATGGGTGGGGAGTACAAGACCCAGCCTCCGGGGCTGAAGGCCGCGCAGGGGTTCCTGTTCATCATGACGAGCGCCCCGCTGCAGCAGCTGAAGCAGGCCCCGACGCGCGACCGGGCGGACGAGGTGATCCGGAAGTACGTGGAGGATCGCTTCAAGACGACCGATGCGAACGACATGCTGTACCAGTTCGATTCGAGCCGCGAGTACGATCCCTCGTCGCATCTGGGCGCGGTGAAGGCGCCGGTGCTGGCGATCAACTCGGCCGACGATTTCGTGAACCCGCCCGAGCTCGGGGTGGTGGAGAAGCTGGTGAGCGGGATGAAGAACGTGAAGTTCGTGCTGCTGCCCATCACGGATCAGACGCGGGGGCACGGGACGCACTCGTGGCCGGCGATCTGGGGTGGGTATCTGAAGGAGTTCGTGGGGGCGTTGAAGGAGCGGTAGGGGGAGGTGGCGCAAATCCGCCACCTGTTGTTGCGGGGCGGGGCTGGAATCGACATAGTGGTGGGATGGAGACTTCGCCCATGACGCCGCCGGTGAGCGGGCAGACGACTGCGCTCGAGGATTGGAACCAGACGCGCGAGATGATGAAGTGGGTCCTCTACGGCTCGCTCGTCTTAGCCGCGAGCATGATCGTGGCCCGCCGTCTCGGAGTGCCTGAGCAGTGGGTCTTCGTCGTCGGGTTCTTCTCAGCCATGGTGTTCAACCTGATCGTCGGCGATCGTCGTCGATACGGCAGCGTGGATCCGCTCCGCATCCTCAAGAGTGGCCAGCTGATCGTGGTCTTTGCGCTCACCTTCGCTTACTGGGCGATCTTGCGATGACGAACGCACCGCTCACGCCACGCAGCTTCAACTGGCGCGTATTCCTTCCCATCGCGTTGACCGGGTTCGCTTTCGCTCTCGCGATCAGCTTCGCCGTGCGCGCCACAGGGCTGTCGGCCCCGATTCGGACGGGCTTGGGTGCCGTCGGCCTGTACTCGGGGTTGGTGATCGCTCAGGCGCGGGCGAACGGTGCGCCGCTGACCAGGAAGTTCTGGACCTTCGCGATTCCGTTCGTCTTGATCGCGTCGTTCATTCAGGGCGCCATCGCGACGTTGGCGAACTGATGGTCGCGCACACCGCCGACCTCGACACCGATCGCTAGGGCATCCGCCCGTCGATCGCGACTCAGGTTCCCATGGACTCCCGCGAGCGCGAGAAGGACCTCCCGCCGGACGCCCTCGACCGCGCCCTCGACGGCGAAGTCGGCTGGCGCGCGCTGTTCTCGCCCCAATGGACGATGTGGTGGTTCATCATCGTCGCCCCCACCTGGTTCGCCTACAAGCGGTGGGGCTTCCATTGGCAAACGGCGCTTGCGTCGGTCGCCGGGATGGGGCTCTACGTCCTCTGGCTCGTCGCGCTGATCCTCACCGAAGAACCGCCAGCCGGGCGCCGGAGGATGACGGGGTGGGGCGTAGCGCTCGCGTGCTTCATCGGTTTCCTCGTGTGGGAGTGGCGCTTCCTCACGCGAGGGTGAGCCGGTCCGACCGACACCCTACTGCCGCACCTTCCCACCCCGCATCACGCACGCCACCTTCCGCACCACGGTGATGTCCTTCAACGGGTCACCGTCGAGCGCGATGATGTCGGCCTCCATCCCCAGCTTGATCCGCCCGATCTTGTCGCCGAGCCCCATCGACTGCGCGGTCACGGAGGTGGCGGAGACCAAGGCATGCATCGGCGGCTCGCCGGCGCTCTGCACGCGGCACACCAGGTCCTCGGCGTTGTGCCCGTGCGCCCCCGCCACGGCGTCGGTGCCATAGGTCAGCTTGAGTCCCTTGGTCTGCCACGCCTTGCGGATCACCTCGGCGGCCATGGGGATCGCCTTCTCCATCGCGGCGAAGCCGGCTTCGTTGTAGTTGCCGATCCCGTCGTACTTGGCGCGGTTGTCGAGGTAGTTCCGGAAGACGAGCGAGCACTGCGGGTCGAACCACGTTCCCTTGGCGGCCATCAGGTCGAGCTCGGCCTGCGTCGCGAACACCCCGTGCTCGATCTGGTCGCAGCCGGCCTCGATCACCGTGCGCATCGACTCCGCCGAGTGCGCGTGGACGATCGTGCGGAGCCCCTGCTTCTTGGCCTCGCCGCAGACGGCCGCGACCTGCTCCGCCGTGAGCGACTGCTTGCCGCCGTCGCGGATGCTCGCACTCGCGAAGAGCTTGATCAGGTCGGCGCCCTGCTGCTTCCGTTGCTGCACGAGTGAGCGCAGGCGCGTGGTGTCGCCGTTCTGGAGCGCCTGGAGCGAGGTGAGGATCCGCGGCCCGTTCCCCGCCGCCTCCACCATCTCGCGGACCTTGATGTCCTCGGGAGAGCCGGGGCTCTGCACCGTCGTGAAGCCGGCCATCAGGGTGGCATGCGCGTTCACCACCGCCGCCGCGAGCTCCTGCTCCGGCGTCTCGCCGTCGGCGCGGGTGTGGTAGCGCCCCTGCGCATTGAAATACCAGGTCAGATGCGCGTGCGCATCGATCAGCCCGGGCATCACCGTCTTGTTGCCGCGGAGGTCGATGAGCTTCCCGGCGGGCGCCTTGGTAGGGGACTTGCTGATGCCGACGATCTTCCCGCCGCGCACGGTGATGTCCACGTCCTTGAGCGTCGCGCCGGCGCCGTCGAGCACGGTGGAGGCGCGGATCACAGTGGTGTCGTCCTGCGGCTGCTGCCGGACGAAGGCGGTGCCGACGGCGACGACGCAGACGATCGTCGCCAGAACCTGAGTGCTGCGCATCAGTGATTCCCGGAGGCTGGAGTGCGGGCGAAGGAACTCGAGGGGAGCTTGCCGATCCGTTCGAGGAAGACCGCGGTGCGCTCGGTCTGCATCTTGAGGGCGTTGAGATTCACCCGTTCATCCGGCGCATGCGACCCGGTGCCGAGGGCGCCGAGTCCGTCGAGGCCGTCGAGGATCGGGCCCACGAAGGAGATGTCGCCCGCGCCACGACGACCGGGATCGAGCGCGTCGACCTTGCCGTAGCCGAGCGCCTGGCTCGCGCCGTCGTAGTACTCGAGCAGCTTCAAGTTGCCCGGGGTCGGCGCCATCGCTGGATACTCATCCAGGAATGTGATCTTCGCGTCGGTCCCGGGGAGATGCTTGGCGACGATGTCGCGCATTTTGGCGCGGGTGCGCTCCTTCTGGTCCTCGGAGATGAAGCGCAGATCGCCGTGCGCGATCGCTGACTTGGAGATGATGTTGAGCTTGCTCCCCGCGCTCCCCTTCACGCCGACGGTGTCGTACTCGACGTCGGTGCCGCCGACGATCGTCCCGACGTTGAACGTGAGATACTGCTCTCCGGCGAGCTGTTCGCGGAAGCTGTTCACGATGCGCGCCAGCTCGTAGATGGCGCCATAGCCGGCGCCGGGGCTGAACACCCCCGCCGAGTGTCCCTGCTTGCCGGTGGCGGTCACGCGCCAGGAGCTCGCACCGCGACGCGCCACGGTGACATCGCTCTTGTTCCCCCCTTCGAAGGCGAGCGCGACATCGCTGCGCTTCCCCATGTCGATCAGGTCCTTGCGATCGACCGCGAGCGGCTCGCCGGGATGCTCCTCGTCACCGGTGAAGATGACGGAGATGTTCATGTCCTTGAGCGAGCCGGCGGCCTGCAGTGCCTTGAGGGCGTAGAGGATCACCACGTCGCCTCCCTTCATGTCACCCGAGCCCACGCCCTTCGCCATGGAGTCGGTGCGCACCCAGGTCGGACCATCGGGTTCGACCACGGTGTCGAGATGCCCGATCAGCATGATCTTCACCGCTCCCGGCTTCCCCTTGTGCTCGGCAACGAGATGCCCGGCGCGCCCCACCTCGGCGGGGAGGTTCACCCATTTCGTGGTGAAGCCGAGCGAGTCGAGGGTGGCCTTGAAGACCATCCCCACCGCCTTCACACCGGCGAACTTGAGCGTGTTGCTCGGGATGTTCACCACCTTTTGCAGATAGCGGATCGACTGCTCGTGGTTCTGCGCCACGGTCTCACGGATCTTCTGCTCCGCCGGGGAGAGCGTGCCCTGTGCCTCGAGTGCGACCGGGGAGAGGGCGGCGAACAGCGCGAGCGAGGCAACGAGACGCATGGAGATCCTCAGGAGACGAGCGAAGCGAGAGGAAGCGCACCCACCGATGACGAACTCCCGGTGACGACGCGTCGGTGGTAATCCACCTGACCCAAGTGATAGGCCAGGTGTGAGGCAAGATGCATCAGGAACCGGTCGGCGGGAATCTGGAAGCCACCCACAGCCTGGGGGAAATCGCGCGCGAGTACGTCCGGATCGAGCGTCGCGAAGGTGCGGCGCACTTCGTCGGCGGCGGTGTCGATCAGCGCCAGCAGTTGCTCGCGCGGGACTCCCCGCTCGCTGAATTCCTTGTCGCGGTCGCGGATGTATCCCGTGTCGCCGTACTGCGCGCCGATATAGGTGCGCAGATTCCCGACGAGGTGCAGGGCGAGGTTCCCGGCGGAGTTCGGAGTGCCGAGCGGCTTTGCCCAGATGCCGGCTTCGTCGGGGTAGGCGAGCAGTTCGGCGCGCAACGTGGCCAGCTCGCGGTCGATCAGTCGAGCGAGTTCGTGGTG
This sequence comes from uncultured Gemmatimonas sp., assembly GCA_964484775.1. Classification (GTDB taxonomy): domain Bacteria; phylum Gemmatimonadota; class Gemmatimonadetes; order Gemmatimonadales; family Gemmatimonadaceae; genus Fen-1231. Next base: position 8,228 of record CAZAGK010000021.1, read on the forward strand.
CAGCATGGGCCCCTCACCGGATACGGGTGATCCTGACGATCTGTACAGGAGGTGTGAGCGCCTGCTTCGTCGCGGGCGACTGCTGGATGCGGCGGACGACATCGAATCCTGTCGTGACCCGTCCGAAGGCGGCGAAGCCTTGGCCGTCGGTATTCCGCTTGCCGCCGAAGTCGAGCTCCGGCTGAGCGCCGATGCACACGAAGAAATCCGAGGTCGCGGTGTCCGGGCCGCCTCGTGCCATCGACAGGGTACCGTCGAGATGGCGGAGTCCGGTGACGCTCGTGCGCTCGAGCGGGATCGGTGTCGAGCGCGGCGCGGTGCTGTCGGGCTTCACGCCCCCCTGGATCACTTCGATCTTGACGGGGCTGTCGGGCTGATTCGCAGGGGTCACGGTGCGATGGAATCGACCACCATCGTAGCGCTTGGCGTCCACGAACCGGAGGAAATTCGAGACCGTCACCGGCGCACGCGCGGAGTCGAGCTCCGCCGTCATGGTCCCGAGCGAGGTGACGATCTCAACGCGGACCACTCCCTGCTGCGCGGACGCCGGAGCGGCGAGCGCGCAGCAGAGGGCGAATGCCGCGAAGCGCCTCACGGCTGGCCGACGGCCCGCCGGAGTTCCTGCGTGTCGAGCCACTCCCGCGTCGCTGCGCCGAGGGTCACCGGCTGCGCGCCGGCGGCCTTCAGCTTGGCGTTGAGCTTGGGGAGTTCGTTCTTGGTGATGCCATCCCAGGTGGCCTTGAGCGCGCCGAGTGCCTTGAGACGCTCGTTCGCCGCCGTGACGGCCTGCGTGGTCGGGGTGTAGTCCGCCGCCTGCAGCACGCTCATGATCGGGAGGAACTGTCCCGCCACGCTGCTGAACGACTCCGGGGCAGGGGCGCCACCAGGCGCACCGCCTCGCCCGCCACCGCCGCCGCCACGTCCGCCGCCGGGCGCGGCTTCAGCGCCGGCCAAGGCATCCATGCGGGTCGCGAGTGCGGTGAGCTCCTTGGCCAGATCGCCCGACGCCGCACCAGCACGCGCCGTGAGCTGCGCGCGCACGGCCCGGATCTGCTTCGCGGTGGCCGGTGCGTCGAGCGACGCATCGTACAGCGCGAGCGAGAGCGAACCCTGCAGCGCCAGATCGGCGGCCGGGGTCTTCACGCGCGGATCCATCTTCACCGTGATCGGCTGGGTGTAGCTCTTGCCATCGATCGTCAGGCGCACCGTGTAGGTGCCGGGGTGGACCCACGGTCCTTCCGGCTCGCACTTCGTATTGAAGGGCGTGGCCGAGATCGGGAGCGAGCAGGCACCGCCGGGCGGAGTGAAGTGCAGATCCCACACATAGCGCTGCAGTCCGGCCTTGGTTCCCATCACCTGCGGCGGACGGAACCAGTAGTACGGCCAGTTCCCCACGTCGCGCGGCTGTTCGGCGGCATCGGTGCTCGCGAAGGCGCGGATCACACGCCCCTTCTCGCCGAGGATCTCGATCTTGAGCGGGCCGGTGGCGTCGTTCCTGAGGTAGTAGTCGATCACAGCGCCATCGGGCGGGTTCTCGGCGTACGGCTCATCGGGCGGGACCGGGGTGTCCGGATACATCGAGTAGCGCACGCGGATCGCGGTCGCCGGCTTGAAGAGCGTCACCGGGTCGTTCGCCGCCTTCTCGCTCCACTGCCGGAGCGGGGAGATGTCGTCGAGGATCCAGAAGCCGCGTCCGTGCGTGCCGACCGCGAGGTCGTTGTCCTTGATGATCAGGTCGCGGATCGACGTGGCCGGCATGTTGATCCGGAGGTCGTGCCAGTGATCACCATCGTCGAGCGAGAACCAGACCTGCGTCTCGGTGCCGGCGAAGAGGAGCCCCTTGCGGATGGGATCCTCGCGGATGGTGTTGGTCTGCGAGGTCGGCGCGATCCCGTTGACGATCTCCGTCCAGGTCTTGCCGCCGTCCTTGGTGCGGAAGAGATGCGGACGTTCGTCGTCGAGTCGCAGCGTGTTGATCGCGGCGTACACGGTGTTCGCATCCGTGTGCGAGGCGTCGAGCTGCGCGACCTTCCACCACGGCCCCATCTGCGGCGGGGTGACGTTGGTCCACGTCTTGCCGCCGTTGCGGGTCACGTGAATGAGTCCGTCGTCCGTTCCCGCCCACACGGTGTTGCTGTCCACATAGCTCGGCGCGATCGCATAGACCACGCCACGGCGCGTGGGCGCCGCGGCCGGGGTGCCGATGTAACGCGCGACGTTCTTGGGCACTTCCCACGTCTCGCGCGAGAGGTCGTCGGAGATGCGCTTCCAGCTCTTGCCGCCGTTCACCGTCTCCCAGACGACGTTCGTGCCGTAGTAGAGCTTCTTCTTGTTGATCGGGGAGAAGAGGATCGGCATCGTGCGGATGCCGCGGAAGTAGTCGGGGCCAGCACCGGCGCCACCGCCACGTCCACCGCGCCCGACGTTCGGGCTCACATTCTGGACCTGTCCCGTGCGCCGATCGTACTTGGAGACGGTGCCACCGTAGTAGATGTTCGGGTCGAGCGGATCGGGGGCGACGTAGCTGTATTCGGACGCGCCCACCGGGTGGAACTCGCGATAGCCGATCGAACCGTCGTTGCCGCGGCTCGACACGCAGGCCGACCCCGAGTCCTGCTGGCCGCTGCAGAGCATGTACGGCCAGTTGTAGTCGGCCGCGATGTGGTACATGGCCGCCGTCGGCTGGTTGTACCACGAGCTCCACGTCTTGCCGCCGTTCACGGTGATGACCGCGCCCTGGTCGGCGACGAGGAGGATGATGTCGGTGTTGTTCGGGTTGATCCAGTAGCGCTGATAGTCGTCGCCGCCCGGCGCGCCGCGATGCGCAGCCCAGGTCTTGCCGCCGTCGGTGCTCTTCCACGCGACGGTGTTGGCCGAGTAGACGATGTCGGGGTTCTTCGGGTCGACCGCCGGCGCGCTCATGTCGTCGGCCTTCCCGACGATGCGATTGTCGGTCGAGCTCACCGTCCAGCTCTCACCGGCATCGTCGCTGCGATACAGCGCGTTGCCGCGGTTGGCCTGCACGATGATGTAGAGGCGGTTCGGATTGCTCTGCGAGATCGAGATGCCGATGCGCCCCAGGCCGTCGGCGGCGGTCGGGAGCCCCTTGGTCAGCGGCTTCCAGGTATTGCCGCCGTCGGTGCTCTTGAAGAGCCCGCTGTTGGGGCCGGTGAAGGAGGAGTTCTCCCACGGTCCATGCTGCGCGTCCCAGAGGTTCGCGTAGATGGTGTTCGGATCGTTCGGCGCGACCTGCACGTCGCCGCCGCCGGTGTACTCGTCCTTATAGAGCACCTTCTGCCACGTCTTGCCGCCGTCCGTCGTGCGATAGATGCCGCGCTCGGGGTTCGGCCCGTACGGATGTCCGAGCACCGCGACGAAGGCGCGGTTCGGGTTCGTGGGATCGATCGAGATGCGCGGGATCTGCTGGTTGTTCTGCTTCCAGACATGCGTCCAGGTCTTGCCGGCATCGGTGCTCTTGTAGATGCCGTCGCCGGTCGCGAGGTCGGGGCGGTGCAGTCCTTCGCCGCTCCCCACGTAGATCACATTCGGATCGGAGAGTGAGACGTCGATCGAGCCGATCGAGCCGGAGGTGGCGCCGTCCATGATCGGCAACCAGATGCGCCCGTAGTCGGTGGTCTTCCAGACGCCGCCGTTCACCATCCCCATGTAGAACACATTGGGCTGGCTCGGCACGCCGACGGCGGCCTTGGTGCGCCCGCCACGGAAGGGACCGATGTTGCGCCATCGCATCCCTTGGATGCTCTTGGTGTCGAACGTCGATTGCGCACGCCCCGTGACCGGGGTGGCGAGGAGCGCGGCGCAGGCCGCAGCGAGGATCAGCTTTGAGCGCATGGCGGGAGTTGGTGGAGAGATGCCCAGCACTCCAGAATACCGCAAACTCCCGCCGGAGGTAACTCTCTGGCGCTCAGGCCCTGCTCAGCCCCTACGCCGGGACACCAGGGACCCGCAGCCGTAACCGCCATCCCGCGAAGATCCCGATGCAGCCGACCAGCATCGAGACCAGTGCGCCGATGGGGCCACCCAGGAAGTCACGCCGGATCTCGACGGAGGGGGTCGCGGGGTCGGCGAGGAAGCGTTGGAGTGACGCGAGCCGCGCGTCGGCTTCCTGGTGCTGCCAGCCGGCGAAGTCGCTGATCCAGAAAGACTGGGATCCCGCCGTCAGCCAGAGCTCGAGCCGGTCGGCCCCACGGCGGCGTGACTTGCGGAGCTCCGCTCCGGAGATCGTCGCGAGCGGGACCGCCCCCTGGCGCGACCGGATCATCGTCCGGTGCTTGACCACGCACCGCCCCTCGGCGCGCACACAGAGCAGCACGTCGCTCATGGGCACGGTGTTCATCAGGAAGCCCGAGAGCGCGAACAGCGCGGCGCCGACGGCGAATGCGATCCACGACGCCCGACCCATGGCTTCGGTGCGGTTCACTTGGCACGCTCCGCGACGGTCACCTCGAAGGCGGCGGTACGGACACGCCCCCGCACCGGAAGCTGCACCCAGAGCCGATAGCGTCCGATCGCCGGGATCACGTAGGGGAAATGCAGGTCGCCGGTCTTCGCGTCGTAGGTCATGGAGTCCAGTTGCGTGTACGAGCCGCCATCACTGCGCACGAGCACCGCGTGCGCCTCGCCATCCGCCGGTCGTCCGGAGAGCTGCGGCCGTCCCGCCGCATCCCGCAGGACGAAGTGCAGTCCGGCATCATCCCCCACGTGACGTTTCTCTCCGGCTCCGAGCCACGCGAGCGTCGTACCATCCTCGAACCGGAAGGGGGTGCCGACCCCGCCGCCGGTGAACATCGCATCGGCGAGGTTCGAGGGATGCCACCGTCGCATGCCGCCGGGAAGGCGGACCGATTCGACGAGCAGTCCGCTCACCCCACCCGCCGTCTCGACATCGGCGAAGGCATGATACTCACCGGCCGGGAGCGGCGGCAATGCCGAGGTGACCGTGAGCGAGTCCACCGCCGTCGGGTGAAGACGGGCGATCGCGCCCAGATCACCGGTGCGCACGAGGACCAGGCTCCGCACGCGGAGTCGCCCACTGAGGACGGGGAGCCGCGGGTCCCGATTCGCGAGCGACCGCTGCAGATCGAGGCGCAGGACGGGGCTCTTCGGGTCCTCGACCACCGTGAGCGCCGGGGTGACGACCTCCGGCGGCGCGACGGTCCGGCGCGACAGCGCCCGGTTGATCCAGAACACCGCGACGACGAGCATCGTAGCGACCACGAGGGTCCGCAACGCGGACTTCCTCAGGTCGGCGACGTGGAGTCCGCTCACGTCGGCACCGGAGTGCCGAAGGCGCCGGTCGCGAAGAGCGCGCCGATGTCGCGAGAGTCGAGCCGGATCGGGGTCGGGATCAGGCCGCCGGCGTGCGCCGCGGCGCCGATCACCTCGGCGGGGGTCGCGCCGACGTCCCGCAGCTCGCGCACACCGGTGTCCCCGCGCGACTTGCTCAACTTCTCCCCGTCGCCGTGGCGGAGCAGGGTGTGGTGCTGGAATCGCAACGGGTGCGAGCGTCCGATCATGGCCGCGAGCTGGATCTGGCGTCCGGTGGAGTTGAGGAGATCCTCTCCGCGGATCACGAGGTCGATCCCCTGATCCATGTCATCGACGGTCACGGCGAACTGGTAGGTCCACTGTCCGTCCCGATCGCGCACGAGGAAGTCGCCGCACTGCATGGCCGGCGTCTGGCGCTGTGGTCCGAGGCGGAGGTCGTCGAATCGCGTCTCCTGCGTCGCGATCCGCACGCGTCGCGCCGCGGTCGAGGTCGGGTCGATGCGCCGCTCGCGACAGGTGCCGGGGTACACGAGCTCCAGATGCCGTTCGGCGGCGCCACCGGCGATGTCGCGACGCGAACAGGCGCACGGGTAGATCAAGTCGCGCTCGTCGAGATCCCGCAGCACGGCCTCGTAGCGCGCGGTCCGATCGCTCTGCCGCGGGGCCTCCTCGTCGGCGGTGAAGCCGAGCCATTCCAGGTCGTCGCGGATCGCCCGCTCGTACTCGGGCTTGCAGCGGCGACGGTCATGGTCCTCGATCCGCAGCACCACCGTGCCGCCGAATGCCCGTGCCATCCCCCAGACGGTGACGGCGTTGAGGACGTGGCCGAGGTGGAGGTAGCCCGTGGGCGCGGGGGCGAAGCGGGTGCGCCACCCACGCGGGGTGGGTGCCGACGCGGGATCGCTCACGTCCGCTTCCGGACCCAGGGCCGCAGCACCTGATAGCGCGGGATGTCGGTGGGGGAGTCCCGCTCGACGGTGACGAGCCGGCGTCGCACCAGCCAGGCGACCGCGGTCTGCACGGCGCGCTTGCTGAGCCCGGTCGCCTCGCTGAGTTCGCGCAGGCTCGCGCGCGTGACGCGATGTCGCGACGCATCGGCGCGCGCCCAGAGGGCGAGGTACACGATCATCGCCGAGGCCCGTCGATCGTGACCGACGAGATCGGGGAGCAGCGTGTCCAGCACATACCGGTCGAGCGCGATGGTGCTCATATGAAACCCCGTGCTATAGCGTCCGATACCATAGTAACGGCTGCTCGACTGGAACCGCAACCGCGCCCGACGCATCTTCCGGCCGTCCCTCTTCCGCGGAGCAGCCCGTGATCAAAGGCGTCAAGTTCGTGACCATCCCCACGCGCGATCAGGACCGGAGCGTCGAGTTCTTCACCGAAAGACTCGGCTTCTCGGTCGCCACCGACCAGCCGTTCACGGACGACCTGCGCTGGATCGAACTGCGCATCCCGGGCCACGATACGCTCGTCGTCCCCTTCTGGATGGACGGCTACGAACAGCGCATCGGACAGTTCGCGCCGTTCACCTTCTACACCGATGACATCGACGCGACGTACGCCGAGTTCCAGGCGCGCGGCGTGGAGACGCTGGGACCGCCGAAGAAGGAAGGGTGGGGATCCTCGCTGATGTTCAAGGATCCCGACGGTAATCAATACCTCTGCTCGGCGCGCTGAGCACTCTTGCGCGCCTCAGCGCGCAGTGAAGATCCCCTTGGGGATCATCACGTGCACGCCGACGTTCCCGTCCACGAGCTGCGTGACCACCACGTCGCAGGCGGTGCTGGTGAGCATGTAGGCGTCGTCGCGCGAGAGCCCCTTCACGGTGACGAGGAAGTCGATCGCCTGGCGTACCGCGGTCTTGGTGGCGATCACCAGATCCTTGTCCGTCCCCATCGCGATCCAGTGCGTCGGCGTCTCGCCGCGCGGCCAGCTCAGCTTCATGTCCTTGCGGACCACGAACTGCAGGCGGCCGCGCAGCGAGGTCTCGAGTGCGGTGATGTCCACCTCGCCGTTCCCCTGCGCGGCGTGGCCATCGCCCACTTCGAAGAGGGCGCCCGCGACGTGCACGGGGATGAACAGCGTCGTCCCCTCGACGAGCTCCTTGTTGTCGAGGTTCCCGGCGTGGATCCCCGGAGGTGCGCTGTTGAGCTTCCCCATCGCCTTCGGCGGAGCCACGCCCATCGAGCCGAAGAAGGGGCGCAGCGGGATGTCGATCCCCGGCGCGAAGTGCGCGACCCCGGCGGCCGTGTCGAGCGGGATGATGCGCGTCTTCGCGTACTTGAAGTCCTCGGGGATGAAGCCGCTCGTCGGCCCGAAGGAGTTGTAGGCGTACGGGATGGCGAGGTCGATCTTCAGGATCCGCACCTCGAGCACATCCCCGGAGTCCGCCCCCTCCACATAGATGGGCCCGGTGAGGATATGTCCGCCGGGACCACGCTTGTTCTGCGGGACATCGCGATAGGTGTCGCGGAGGGCCTGCTCCACGTCGGCGGGCTTCACGCCGTTCGCTTCGAGACGGGTCGGACTCGAGGTGAGGAAGGTGCCGACGTCCACCACCTCGCCCGACTTGATGCGCAGCACCGGCGTCGCCGCGGCGTCGTAGTTCCCCCAGGCGACGGTCGTCGGGCCGGCGAGCAGGGTGTGGTTCGCGGCGGGGAGTTTGGGCGCCCTCCCGGTCGTCGAGAGCGGGCCGCTACCCGATGCGCAGGCGCTCACGCACAAGGCTACTGCACCGAACACCGCCACGCGGAGACCGCGCACATCAGGACCGTTCACTGCCAGACTCCAGCGCTCAGGGAACGCCGTCGAACGCGACGGCTCAGTGCTGCCGAAGTTCAATGTTCTCCATCACGCGCCGTCCCGGAAGGTCTTCCCGCGCCGCGCGCACCAGCGCCGCTGCGACCTGCCGCGCATGCACCGGCTTCCACCGCGCCGGTACGAGGAACCCGAAGGGCTGCGTGAGTCGCTCGCCGAGCCGGAACTCGGCGCGGTCCCCCAACAGCAGTGACGGCCGCGCGATCGTCAACGAGCGGAACCCGAGTGCCGCGAGCGCCTCCTCGAGTTCCCCTTTCACGCGATTGTAGAACACGCCGGAGTCCTTCGCGGCACCGAGCGCGCTCACGAGGAGGTAGTGCGTCGCGCCAGCAGCACGGGCAAGCGTCGCCACACGCAACGGCAGCTCGTAGTCCACGGCGCGGAACGCCTCCTGCGATCCGGCGACCTTGATGGTGGTGCCGAGGGCACAGACCACCTGGTCCACCGCGAAGTACTCAGGGTGCGACTCGAGCGTCGCGAAGTCCGTCACCACGACATCGACATTGGCCGACGTCGGCGCATCGGGAAGCGGGCGACGCACCAGCGCCGTCACCCGGGCCACCGAAGGGTCCGCGGCGAGCTGCCGCAGACACTCCTTCCCCACCACGCCGCTCCCCCCGACCAGCAGGACGCGACGCATGCCGCTCACGCGTTCCTCACGCGCGGTCGCGCCGCACGAGGACCTTCTTCCCCTTGATCGTCGCCTTCGACATCGCCGACACGATCTGGTCGACCATCGCTTCCGGCACTTCGACCAGCGTGAAGCGATCCGACGTCACGATCGAACCGAGCGCGGTCGCATTCACCCCCGCCTCGTTGACGATCGCCCCGACCACATCACCGGGACGCACCTTGGCCTTGCGACCCGCGCCGACCCAGAGCTTGGCCTTCGACCCGCCGCCGCGCGAGAACGCGCCACCCTTCGGCGCACGCGGTGCCAGATCCTCGGCGCTCGCCGTCGGATCGGCCGTGCCGAAGCGCGCCGGCGGGGCCCCACGCGACGTCCCCACACGGGGCTTCCCCGCCGAGAAACGCGCCACACCCTTCGCGAACGCCGGCGGAGCACCGCGGCTCGGCCGCATCTCCACCGCCGGGATCTCCTGCTCCTCGCCACCGTTGTCGAGCGGCGCGGCGCGCTTCACTGCCGCGGCCGCCACGTCCATGATGTCGAACTCGTCTGACAGCGACTCCACCACCGAGCGGTACATGTCGAGCTCGCCCGCCATGATCGTCTCGCGCAGCACGTCGCGTGTGTGCTCGAGCCGCTTGGCACGAAGATCGGCCACGCTCGGCACCGGCTTCACTTCGATCTTCTGCTTGGTGGCCGACTCGATGTTGCGCAGCATGCGATGCTCGCGCGGCTCGGCGAAGGTGATCGCCACGCCCGTGCGCCCGGCACGTCCCGTACGGCCGATGCGGTGCACGTAGGCCTCGCTCGCCGAAGGGACGTCGTAGTTCACGACGTGCGTCACGTGCTGCACATCGAGTCCGCGCGCCGCCACGTCGGTGGCGATGAGCAGGTCGCACTTGCCGCCGCGGAACTTCTTCATCACGCGGTCGCGCTGGTCCTGATTGAGTCCGCCGTGCAGCGCTTCGGCGCGGAGACCGCGCGCGATCAGCGTGCCGGTGAGCTCGTCGACTTCGGTGCGGGTGCGGCAGAAGACGATCGCCGCCTCCGGATGCTCGACATCGAGCACGCGGGCGAGCGCGGCCAACTTGTGCGCACGGGGCACGATGTACGCGACTTGGCGTACCTTCGCCGTGGAGCCGGCCTTCACCGCCTCACGGTCGATGCGGATGAGCGCGGGGTCCTTGAGGTGCGACTTGGCGATCGAGTCGATGCGCGGGGGGAGCGTCGCCGAGAAGAGGCAGGTCTGACGCTCGGCCGGCAGCTCGGCGAGGATCGCTTCGAGGTCCTCGGCGAAGCCCATGTCGAGCATCTCATCGGCCTCGTCGAGGACGACCGTCTTGACGTGCGAGAGATGCAGCGTCTTGCGGCGGATATGGTCGAGGGCGCGTCCCGGGGTGGCGACGACGACGTCGGTGCCGCGCTTGAGGGCGCGGATCTGGACGTCCATTGGGGTACCACCATATACGGGCATCGCTACCGCGCCGAGCGCTTTGCCGTAGCGATGGATCGCCTCGGCGACCTGCATGGCCAGTTCGCGGGTCGGCACGAGGACGAGCGCGGCCGTGCGTTCACGGGGGGGCGCGTCCGGCGTCAGCCGGTGGAGCAGGGGGAGGGCGAAGGCGGCGGTCTTGCCCGTGCCGGTCGCGGCCATGGCGAGCATGTCGCGCCCTTCCATCAGGACGGGGATGGCGGCCAGCTGGATCGGCGTCGGCTCCTCGTAGCCCAGGGCAGTGAGGGCGTCGACGACGCGCGGATCGAGGCCGAGGGTCGAGAATCCGCCCGGGGCTGGGGTATCGGAAGCGGCAGGGCGGGAAGGCATCCTTGAATATAGCCTCTTTCTGGGCTCCGAGTTGACTTCGGGGCCCTGTCCGGCGACCTTTCGGGGCTGGGCAGAGAAGGATCTGCCCGGACCCCCGGCCCGTTCCTGCGGCCGCAGCGCACGATCCGGGGGTGCCACTCTCTATTCCCAAGGACGGCGGTTCGGATGATCGAAGTCAAGCTCGATGATGGCGACAAGCTCGACTGGGCGCTCAAGACCTTCAAGAAGAAGGTCATGAAGTCCGGTCTCCTGAAGGAGCTGCGCAAGCGCCGGCACTACACCAAGCCGAGCGAGGCGAAGGCCATCAAGTCGGCGGCCGCGCGCCGTCGCGGCAAGACGAAGAAGCCCCGGCCCGCGGCGTAAGCCGCAAGCCGGGACTCTCGTTCCTCTGAAGCAGCTCTGGGGCTACTTGCCCTGGAGCTGCTTTGCCGTCTTCTCCACTTCCGCCATCACGCGGAGCAGGTTCCCGCCCCAGATCTTGCCGATCTGTTCCTCGGTGTAGCCGCGGCGCACGAGCTCAAGCGTGACGTTGAACGACTCCTGCGCGCTGTTGAAGCCGTCGATGCCGCCACCGCCGTCGAAGTCGGAGCTGATGCCGACATGGTCGATGCCGATGAGCTTCACCGCGTAGTCGATGTGGTCGACGAAGTCCTCGACGTTCGCGCGACGCGGTGCCGGGTACTTCTTGTTGAGCTCCTCGACCTTGGCCTGGTAGCTGGCGAGCTTGGTGGAATCGAGTGCGGCGAGCGGGCCGCCACGACCACCGCGACCGCCACCGCCGGCGCCACCACGACCACCGCCGCCACCGCCCGCACGTCCACCACCGGCCAAGCCCGTCGCCTCAGGCAGCCCGTACTCCTTGTTCAGCGTCGCGAACGCTTCCGTGCGGGCCGCACTCGGCTTGTCGCACTTCACATAGCTCGCGAAGGCCACGGTCTGCATCACGCCGCCGTTCTTCTTGAGGGCGAGGAGCAGTTCGTCGTCCATGTCGCGGCTGTGGTCGCAGAGCTTCCGCACGCCGGAATGACTCGCGATCACCGGCGCCTTGGAGAGCGCCATCAGCTGCAGGTTGGACTGCTTGGACGGGTGCGACACGTCGAGCATGATCCCGTACTTGTTGGCCTCGGCGACCACCTGCTTGCCGAGCGGGGAGAGGCCGTTCCACTTCCAGACGCCGTCGGCTTCGCCGGTGTTGCTGTCGGAGAGCTGGTTGTGGCCGTTGTGCGCGAGCGAGAGATAGCGCGCGCCGGCGTCGTAAAAGCGCTTGACGTTGGTGATGTCCTCGCCGATCCCGTAGCCGTTCTCGACGCCCATCAGGGCGACCTTCTTGCCGCTCTTGATGATGCGGCGCACGTCGGCCGCCGTGTAGGCGATCTCGATGCGGTTCGGGGCGAGCTTCTCGGCGAGGCGATGCACGGCCTCGAACTTCTCGAGGTCACCGTCGAGGGCCTTCTTGTAGCCGGCGGGGGTGAAATCCTGCGCCTGGCCGACGTAGATGGAGAAGAAGACGGCGTCGAGTCCGCCGTTCTCCATCTTCGGGAGGTCCACCTGCGAGGTGGTGCCGGTGACGTAGTTGGGGGCGGTGTCGGTCATCGCACGCGGGGAGAAGTCCACGTGGGTGTCGATCTTGATGACCTTGTTGTGGATGGCGCGGGCCTTGGCGACGATGGTGGGCGTATCGTCCTGCGCGTGGAGCGATCGCGCGGCGAAGGCGCTCAGGATCGCGGCGGCGCGGAGCCATCCGGAGGGGCGGGAGAGCCGGAACATGGGATCCTCGTGAAGGGGGTCGACCTCCACGATACGCAAAGTTCGCTCGGTTCGCTCGCGGACGTGGCCCGCTACGGGCGGTCGGGAGCCGGGCTCTCCGTCGCGAAGCTCTCGGACCGCTCCGCGGTCCTGCGGCCGCTTCGCTGCGGAGAACCCGGCTCCCTCCCTGTGGGGGCTGGTCACTTCCGCTCGGGGAAGAGTTCCTCGGCGATCAGCGTCGCGACGAGCGTGCCGAGGAGGGAGAGGGCGATCGTCACGAGGCAGATGGTGCGGGTGTAGGCGATCGCCTGTTCCGCCTCGCGGAGTGAGCGGCCGGCGAGGACGATGGCGCCGGTGGAGCTACGTTGCAGGACGGCGGCGATGCGCGCGGAGGGGTCGGGGCGCCAGGTGACGCGGTGCTCGCCGTTGGTGCGGGTGTACTCGATGACGCCGATCGGCGGGACGGGGATGCGGCCGTGGAGGGTGCCGGATGCGGCGAGGACACGGCCGATCGTGTCGTACACGATGACGAACGGAGAGAGGCTGCGGTCGATGTCCACGCGTGCGGTCCCGACGACGGCATCCGGGGCGGCGCCAGTCTCGAGGGCACGGGCGGCGTCCTCGGCGAGTTGGACCTGCGGCTGGTCTGCGGCGCGCCGCTGCGCCTGCTGGACGGTGACGTAGACCAGCAGGGGGAGCGCGAGGCAGAGCGTGGCGACGGGGAGCCAACGGCGGAGAACGGTGCTGGGTCGGGCGTGCATGGTGCATGATCTCCGATGTAATGTACTTTATGGTACAAAGTAACCGGTGCTCGCGCAAGGATGCTCGTCGCGGGCGGCTTCGGGCGGTCGGCCTCACGGCTCCCCGGCGCGAAGCTCTCGGACCGCTGCGCGGTCCTGCGGCCGCTTCGCTGTGGGGAGCCGTGCGGCCTCCCTGCCGGGGCGGGGACTTCGGCTGCCCGCCAAAGCCTCCCTCGCTCGCGTCGTCGCCTCGAGGCGCCGCTTTCGCGCCGCTCCCGAGGGGGGGGGATTCGCGGTCAGGGGGTAGTTCAGCTCCCGCGAGGGAATGCCCGTGCCCGACCGCCCGGAGCCAGAGCAGCGAGAAACGAACAACGCCAGCCGCAAGCAGCGACTGGCGTTGTCAACGAGAAGAGGAGCGGAGCGCTATCGCGCTGCCCGCATCCGCCGCAATTCCTTGAACGGGATCATCCGGCGCGCCTGCTCGTCCCACAGCGCCAATCGCAGCGCCTTCACCCCATCGACCAGGGTGATCTGATGCGCCTTGTTGAAGATCGGGTTCTCGTTGTGGACCTTCTGCAGGCGGTAGTTCGGGATGCGCGGGCCCAGGTGATGCACGTGGTGCAACCCGATGTTCCCCGTGAACCACTGCAGCACCGGGTTGAGCCGCAGATACGAGCTCCCCGTGATCGCCGCCGTGGCGTAGTCCCACTCCTCGTGCTCGGCCCAATACGCCTCTTCGAACTGGTGCTGCACGTAGAACAGCCACACCCCCGACGCCGCCGCCAGATAGTACGCCGGCAGATACACCAGCAGCACCGCCTTGTAGCCCACCGTCAGGATGAACAGGGCGACCAGCGACGCGATGGCGATGTTCGTCAGCCACACGTTGATGAACTGCCGCGTGCCGGTGGCGATGTCGAACTTGAACTTGAGGCGCTGCAGCACGATCATCTGCAGCGGTCCGAGGCCGAGCAGCACGAGTGGGCTGCGGAACAGGCGATAGGTGAACTTCCCCCACGCCGAGCGGGCCTCGTACTCCTCGACGGTGAGCGTCACGATGTCGCCGTAGCCGCGGCGATCCAGATCGCCCGACGAGGCGTGATGCAGTGCATGATCCCGGCGCCACTGATGGAACGGGGTCAGCGTCAGCACCCCGGTCACGAAGCCGACCGTGTCGTTGATCTTCGGCCACGGCAGGAACGAGCCGTGGGCGCAGTCGTGCATGATGATGAAGGTGCGGATGATCAGGCCGGCCGTCGGCAGCGCGAGCGCCAGCGTCAGCCAGAGGCTCCGGTCGAGCGACCAGTGCATCAGGATCAGCGACAGCACGAGCAGCGTGAGGGTCGAGCCGAGCTGCCAGAGACTGCGCGTGACGTCGGCGCCCTGGTACTTGGCGACGACCCCTTTCCATTCCGACGGCGGGATTTGCGGAGGTGTGGTCATATGTAGAGAATTACTCCATGTTCTGGAATTGCGTTGAGATCAGACCGTCACCCATGCAGGGGTTCGGGGCGTTCGCGCGAGCGGGGATCCCGGAAGGGGTGCGGCTCATCGAATACGCGGGAGAACGACTCACGCCGGCCCAAGCTGATGCGCGCTATCCCGACGATGATTCCACGCGGCATCACACCTTCCTCTTCGCCATCGACGACGACATCGTGATCGATGCCGCGGTGAACGGCAACGACGCACGCTGGATCAACCACTCGTGCGATCCCAACTGTGATGCGGTGATCGAGGACGGCCGGATCTGGATCGAGACGATCCGCGAGATCGAGCCCGGTGAAGAGCTCGCCTACGACTACGCCTACGTCCTCGAAGAGCGGCACACCCCTGCCGCGAAGAAGCGCTTCCCGTGCCACTGCGGTGCCGCGACCTGCCGCGGCACCATCCTGGCCAAGAAGCGCTGAGACGTCCTGCTTACGGAATGCTGATCAGGTTCACGGTGAAGACCATCACCGCGTTCCCGGGGACCGCGCCACTGCCGTTCTGTCCGTAGCCGAGCGACGGCGGGATGATGAGGCTGCGACGCCCACCGACGCGCATCCCCTTGAGGCCGCGTTCCCACCCCTGGATGACCTCGCCGTGGCCCAGCGTGAACTGCAGCGCCGAGGTCGCGGTCGTGTTGGAGTCGAAGCCGGTGCCGTTCTTGAGATAGCCGTTGTAGCGCACCGAGAGCTTGAGCCCCGTGTCGGCCACCGTGCCCGTGCCGACGGTCACGTCGCGGTAGTACAGCCCGTCCGACGTCACCGTGTAGTTGGCGAGGTTGATCCCGAGCGAGGACGCGAAGGTCGTGTTGGCGACCGTGACGGGCGCGACGACGCTGTGGTCGCAGGCAGCGACCGTGGTGACGGCGACGAACAGGGCGAGCAGGGCGATGGAACGGCGCATGGAGAGCTTGTTAGGGGTTACACCTGATACCCCTAAGGCTACTATAGGATGCACCCTCGGGGCTACCCTCGGCGGCATCGTGCCCCGGACGGCTGTCGGTCGCCGATCGTCCCCGCCGGCGCTCGGCTCACCGCACCAGTTCGTCGAGCGACCGTCCCGGCATCAACTGGTAGGCCTCGGTGTCCAGCCCGCTCGCCGCGCCCGTGACCTTGCCGTTGGCTCCGATGGTCCAGGTCTCGGTGAGCAGGGGACGCTTCGGCGGCGTATACGGCGGGTGATGCTGCGCCGGATCCTCCTCCCAGTAGTCCACGCGGAGCGTCGGTCCCTCGAACCCGATCGTGCACCAGCCGCAGTAGGCGTACGTCTTCCCGGATTCGTCGGGTTCACCGCGCCCCTGTTTGGGCGTCACGACCACCGAGTCCGTCCACCGCGGGATCAGGGGGGTGAAGTCCGGCGTCTCCGGCATCCCGCCGTGCCCGATGCAGCGGCCACGCACCGTCCGTCCGAAGACCTCGGCGGTGCCGTACATCGTGAAGCGATGCTCGTGTCCCCAGAACCAGAGCGGGCACCGGTTCATCCAGTCGCGCAGCTGCCAGGCGATGCGCGGATAGTCCAGTTCGTAGGCGCTGAGCGGTTGATGATGGCTCAGCATGATCACGGGGCGCGGATCATCGGCGTCCTTGAACGCCACGTCGCGCAACCAGCGCATGTGCGCGTGGTTCAGCCCGCGGAAGATCTTGAACTTCTTGAGCACATGCTCGAACAGCCCGATCGTGATCGGGTTCCGCCACGCGGTGTATCCGGTGTCGAGCGCGACGACCCGCCAGTGCGAGTTCTGCAGGACGAAGTAGCTCGTGTCCTGACCGAGGTGCGGCATGGTGCGTTCATAGAGGCCGTAGCCGCCGGCCATCATCTCGTGATTCCCGCACATGGCGTAGGCGCCGAGCGCGGTGGCGTCGGGGCGCGGCGTGTGCGTGCCGAGGGGCCAACTCCCTTCGTTCCCCGGCGTCTCTCCGATGAAGATGCGGTCGTACTCCGTCGGGTCGCCCACGAAGTAGACATCGCCCAGGTGGATGTTGATGTCGTTCTCCTGGGCGCGCATCTGCTCGGCGACACGCACCGAGGAATCGGTGTCGGATCCCCAGTCGGCCGCGAGGCCGATGCGGCAGTTCTCGGGCATCGTGTAGACGCCGCGTGTCGCGTGCTTGCGGTCGTCGGGGAACTTGGCGGGGACGAAGTAGCGCAGCCAGGCCCAGAGGTCGGTGAAGAGGGGGATCCACCAGGTGGAGTCGAGCAGCGTCCAGGCGGGGCGCGTCTCAAGTTCACGCCGCGTGTTCCCTTCTTTGACGTGCCGATCCTCGATGCGTGCGGCGCGGAAGGACTTGAACGACCGTGCCGAGTGGGCGGCGCGCGCGAAGCTTGCCGCGCGGCGATGCCGATGCTTGCGGTGCCGCGGATCCTGGTTCGCGCGCTCGTGCGCTTCCTGTTGCTCCGGGGTGCGCTGGAACTTGGGGCGCTCGGCCTTCGAAGGGGCGCCGCGTCGGAATTTCACGTGGATGCTCGGGGGGTGCGGGTCTTGGGGGCCCTCTCGGACGTGGGAGACGATGGCACGATTCCCGGGCGGACGCCAGCCTTCACCCACTCCATCACCTGCTCGATCCGTCGGGCCCGCGTCTCCGGCCGCACCGCGGAGTTGATGCGATGCAGGTACATCTTCTTCACCGACCGTGCGGCCTTGTCGAAGTTCGCTCGCGCCGTCGCCGACTTGGCGAGCGCTTTGGCGAAGTCGGCGGGCACGACCAGGGCTTCGACGTGGTCGATCTTCTCCCAGGTCCCGTTCGCCTTCGCCACGGCGATCGCCTTCTTCCCGGCGGGCATCATCAACTTCGCCTTGATGAGGGCGGTGACGCGCGTCTTGTTCAGCTTCGACCACTCGCTCGTGGGCTTCCGCGGCGAGAACAGCTGGCGATAGCGCGTGTGATCGATGCTGTTGATGACGCTGTCGATCCACCCATAGCAGAGCGCCTCCTCCACGGCGTGCGCATACTCGAGGCGGTCGTGGCGTGCTCCCTTCTTGTCGAAGATCACCCAGATGGGGCCGGAGGTGGCGTGATGCTCGTGCAACCACGCGCGCAGCTCGGCGCGGTCGTGGGGGTGGAACGAAGGGTATTCTCGGCGTTTGGTGGCCATGGCCGGGTCAGTCCTTGTCCACGCGCATGGCGCGCGTCGGGGCGTCGGGTTCGACGAAGCGGAGCAGCGCATCGGCCTCGGCTTCGATCTCGGCGAGCGTCTGCTTGGTGAGCTTCACGAAGGGCGTGAGGGCGAAGGTGGCGACTTTGGCCTTGCGTTCGACTTTCCACATCCCGGCCACGCGACCATCCACCAGTACCGTCGCGCGGACGAGGAGGTTCTTGGTCAGGATCTTCGCACGGTGCGCGTCGTCCATCAGTCGCGTGCGGTCGTCGTGCGCGAGCACGAGGTTGTCGAAATCGGGGAGCAGGCGGATCGGCGCGGGCGTATCCTCGTCGGGGCGAGGGGCCTCGGGGAGGTCGAACAGCTCGCGTCCGCGTTCGTCGCGGAAGGTGACGAGCTCGTCACGTATCGCGGCGAAGAGCGCCTTGGCGCCGGGAGCGGCGCTCCAGACGCCGAAGTCTCCGGGCGTCGCGGGGCCGAACGCGGCGAGATAGCGGCGCACGAGGTCGGTGAGCGGCGCGCCCTCGGCGTGCACCGAGCGTCCGGTCCATCGGGTGGCCGATGTGAACTCGGGGTCGGGGGACCAGCCCCACGTGGACTGATCCGGCACCTGCACGAGCGGGACGTTGAGCCGTGCGCCGTAGGCGAGCGCCCGCACGTCGGCGTCGGGGAAGGCGGCGGCGACCTCTTCGCGGAAGGTCTCGAAGTTCGCGGCGCGCTTGCCGAAGAACCGTTCGGCCATCGCCACCACCCGGTCGAGATCGGTCGTCGCGGCGCGGTCACGGACGATGGATTGCATCCCGCGCGAGAGCAGCGGCTGGATGGTGCTGCGCACGCGGTGATAGTCGGCGGCCGTGATGAGATGCAGCGTCCCGCGCACGAAGGTCACACGCAGCACGCGCTTGTCGTGCACCGCGGTGTGGAGGTCCTCGCGCGAGAACGTGGTGAGCCGCGTCCAGAGCCCCACGTACGGCGGGCGTGGCTGCTGCGCCTGCATCCCCACGAGGTGATCGATCATCGCCTCGACGCCCATCGGCGTGCGCGCGAGCAGGTGCTGACGGGCCAGCGTCGCGCGGTTGAGGGCGCGCGCGCTGAGCGTCGCGTCCTTCGTGGTCGCGACCTTCGGGGTGGCGACCTTCGTGCTTCCCGTGCTTTTCGTTGCCTTCTGTTTCGTCATCCGATCCTCAGGGGTCGCGCTGATGATGCACTCCGGCGGCGCTCACCGGAAGTCATGGCTCCGGGCATGCTCCGCTCCGCCGCTCGCGCCGAGTGCCAGGAACTCCTCTCCCTTCAGGTTCACCACCCGCTGCTCGATCTGCAGTGTGCCGCGCACGAGCAGCAACGGCGACCGCGAGATGAGCAACGCCTGCTTCTCGAACCGCTGCGGGGTGACCACCACATTGAGCATCCCGGTCTCGTCCTCGAGGGTCAGGAAGACGAACCCCTTGGCGGTGCCGGGGCGTTGCCGGCAGATCACGAGTCCCGCTGTGCCGATCCGCGCCCCGTCCTTCTGCTGCCCCACCTCGCGTGCGGTGAGGATCCCGTTCGGCGTGAGCAGTGGGCGGATATGCGTCATCGGATGTCCGTTCAATGAGAGGCCGGTGAGGCGGTAGTCGGCTTCGGTGATCGCGGGCGCCGTGAGCGGAGGGAGCGCACTCGGCACCGGGCGCTCGGTGAACAGCGGGAGCGCGTTCGGGTCGATCCGCGCCGCCTCGAGCACGCGCCAGAGCGCCACGCGCCGTCGGCGGTGCGCGGGTTCCTCCTCCACGAACCGGTCGAGTGCTCCGCTCTCGGCCACGAAGCGCAGCGCGCGCTGATCGAGTCCGCTGCGGTGCACGAGGTCCTGGATGCTCGTGAACGGTCCCTGCTCGAGCGCGGCCTCGAGCTTGCCGCGCGCCTTGCTCCCGAGCCCGCGGATGCTGCGGAGGCCGAGTCGCACCGCGGGCTTCGCATCGGTGCGTATCGGTCGGGGCCGAGCCCCGTCTACGAAAAGCTCTCGGACCGCTTCGCGGTCCTGCGGCCGCTTTTCTAGGACGGGGCTCGGCCCCTCCCTTTCAGCGATGGGGGCGGTGTCCGCGTGCGACTCTGTGTTATGTGCGGTTGGCTGGAGGGAGGGGGCCGCGTCCGTCGCAGAAAAGCGGCCGCAGGACGCCGCAGGCGTCCGAGAGCTTTTCGTAGACGGATGTGGCTCCCGACCGATGCCTACCCCACCATCCGAAGCCGCAGCGGCAGGAACCGCAGCACGCACCGCGATCACCCCGTCGTGGGGGACGATCACGCGGCCATCGGGACATTCGAGCGTGTGATCCCACGCCGAGCAGGTGACGTCCACGGGGAGGACGCGCACGCCGTGCCGCCGCGCGTCCTCGATGAGCGTCCCCGCCGAGTAGAACCCCATCGGCTGGGCATTGAGCATGGCGCCGAGGAACTCGGCGGCGTAGTAGTGACGCAAGTAAGCACTTGCATACACGATGAGGGCGAAGCTCGCGGCGTGGCTCTCGGGGAAGCCGTAATCGGCGAAGGCGTTGATCTGGTTGTAGATGCGCTGCGCCACGTCGGCCGGGATCCCGTTCCGCTCCATCCCGCGGATCATCTTCTCGCAGATCGCGGCCATGCGCTCGTGGCTGCGCTTGTGCCCCATCGCCTTGCGGAGGACGTCGGCCTCGCCGGGAGTGAACCCCGCGGCGGCGATCGCGACCTGCATCCCTTGCTCCTGGAAGAGGGGGACGCCGAGCGTGCGCTTGAGGATCGGCTCGAGCGAGGGATGCGGATAGGTGACCTCCTCCTCCCCGTTCTTGCGACGGAGATACGGATGCACCATCTCGCCCTGGATGGGGCCGGGACGGATGAGGGCGACCTCGACGACGAGGTCGTAGAAGCAGCGGGGCTTGAGACGAGGCAGCGTGTTCATCTGCGCACGACTCTCGACCTGGAACACCCCCACCGTGTCGGCGCGACAGAGGTCGTCGTACACCGACTGGTCCTTCATGTCGAGCTGCCCGAGGTCGAGCGACACGCCGCGGGTGGCGCGGATGTACTTGAGGCAGTCCTGCAGCACGGTGAGCATGCCGAGTCCGAGCAGGTCGATCTTCACGAGCCCCACGGGGTCGAGATCGTCCTTCTCCCATTGGATGACGGTGCGCTCGTCCATCGCGGCGGGCTCGATGGGGACGACGGTGCTCAGCGGTTCGTCCGTCAGGACGAACCCGCCCACATGGATCCCGCGGTGGCGCGGTGCCTGGTGCAGGCCGAGCACGATGTCGGCGAGCGTGCGGACGCGTCGGTCGTTGGGGTCGAGGCCGGCGCGTTCCAGGATGGAGTTCGCAAGTTGTCCGGGGCGGGACCGCTCCTGCCCTCCGTTGGAGGGAGAGGGCGAGGCTCCCCGCAGCGATGCGGCCGCAGGACCGCGCAGCGGTCCGAGAGCATCGCGAAGGGGAGCTTCGCCCTCGACCGCGCGCACCGCGGCGAATTCCTGGCGGGCCGCCTCGCGTTCGGCGCGCATGCGGGTCACGGCGTGCGTGCCGGTCATCATGTCCATGCCGATGTTCTCGGCGATCGTCTTGGCGTCGAGCTGCTTCGAGTATCCTGCCGGACCTTTGGCGTCCTGCTGCTCCGGCCGGAAGGGATCGGCCTTCGACTCCGCTCCTTCTTCACCCGAGTCGCCGCCAACGCGCAGTGCGGCGGCGGTGGACTTCGCCGAGAAGCGGTCGCTGAACATCGCGATCGCCTCGGCCTGCTGCGGGGAGAAGCCCAGCACGCGCGCCGCATCACGGACCGAACTGCGCCCGCGCCAGGTGATGTGCTCGCACACCATCGCCGCATGCTCGCGGCCGTAGCGGTCGTAGACGTACTGCAGCACCTTCTCGCGATCCCGGTGCGCGAAGTCGATGTCGATGTCGGGGGGCTCCTTGCGCTCCTCGCTCAGGAATCGCTCGAAGAGCAACTCCAGCTTGATGGGATCCACGGCGGTGATGCCGAGCACGTAACACACCGCGCTGTTGGCGGCGGAGCCGCGGCCCTGGCAGAGCACTCCTTCACGGCGCGCGAAACGGACGATGTCCCACACGATCAGGAAGTAGCCCGCGAGCCCGAGCTTGGCGATGAGCGCCATCTCGTGCGCGATCTGCGCATCGTGCCGCGCGGTGCGACGCCATCCCCAACGCTCCTGCACTCCCTGCTCGACGAGCTGCGCGAGATAGACGTCGTCACTGATGCCGTCCGGGAGGGGGAAGCGGGGGAGGGTCGGCTTCACATCGGCCAGGCGGAACGCACAGCGTTCGGCGATCGCGAGCGACTGCGCGAGCCCCTGCTCGTGCCCCTGCCAGCGACGCGCCATCTGCGCGTGGCCTTTGAGATACCACTCGCCGTTGGGGCGGAGCGCCGTTCCCATCTCGTCCAGCGTGGCGCCGTGCTTGAGCGCGCAGAGCACGTCGTGCGCGAGCCGCCCCGTGGGTTCGGCATAGTGCACGTCGTTGGTCACCACCCAGGGCACGTCGAGCGCGCGCGCGATGGCGATCAGCTCGCGCACCGTGTTGCGTTCGTCGGGGAGGGCGTGGTCCCAGCACTCGATCGCGACGCGCCGGTCGAAGATGTCGAGCAATGTTGCGGTGGCCTCGCAGGCGGCGTCGCTCTCGCCGCGCGCGGCGAGTGTCGGCACCCAGCCGCGCGGACACCCCGTGAGCGCGAACACCCCCGCACTGTGCGCGGCGAGCACGTCGAGCGGGACGCGCGGACGTCCGCGCCACTGATCGAGCCGCGCGCGGGTGATGAGGGTGCTGAGGTTGCCGTATCCCTCGCGCGTTTCGGCGAGGAGCACGAGATGGCTGTTCGGCAGCTTGGCACTGGGGACATCGACGGTGAGCTCCACGCCGATGATCCCGCCGATACCGGCGGTGGCCGCGGTCGTGGCGAAGCGCACCGCGCCCCCCAGGTCGTCGTGATCGGTGAGGGCGAGCGCGGGCATCCCGAGCGCGACGGCGCGCGCCACGAGCTGCTCGGGCTGTGCGGCCCCGTCGAGCAACGAGAACACCGAATGGCAGTGCAGTTCGACGTAGCTCATCCTATCTTCCGATGATGGACGCCGACGCCCCATCGCCCTTCCGCGACCCGCGTACCCTCGCGGTGGCGGTGATCGCCGCGCTCGTGGCGGCCGCGGGGACGTGGTGGCTCACCGCTCCGCCGGGCGCGATCGGGCTGCAACCGGATTCGTTCGCCTACGTGAGCGCCGGCTGGTTCCTCGCCCACGGTGAGGGACTGCGCGTCCCCCTGCAGTCGTGGGCGAGCCCCGACACCACGCGCCTGTGGGTGTGGGAACCGCCGGGGTTCTCCACCGCCATCGCCGCCGGTGTGCGCGGCGGACTCGGCGCGCTCGATGCCACGCGACTCGTGCAGGCACTCTCCGCCGCGGTCACGGCCTTCTTCGCGGCCGCGACGGCGGCCACACTCGTCGGTGGTGCCGGCGGTGCCGCCGCCGCGCTGCTCGCGACGTTGCTCCTGCTGTGCAGCCCCTTCTTCTGGGAGCTGCACATCCAGGCCCTGAGCGAGCCGCTCTTCCTGGCCTTCTTCGCGCTCTGGGCGTATCGCTCGGTGCGTGCGCGCGGCCGCATGCGCGGCACCGACTGGACGCTCGCCGCCGCGCTCGCGGCGCTCCCCTTCGTGCGCTGGTTGGGACTGGGGATCGTCCCCGCCACCGCGTGGAACGCCTGGCATGTACCGGGTACCGCGGAGCCTGATGCGAGCGTGGATGCCAACGTCCACGCGAACGTCGAGGGCCGAGCCCGCGCCATGCTGCGCGTGATCTTCCCGGCCACGCTCCTCGTCACGCTCTGGCTGTTCTTCCTCCCCACCGCGCTCGGCGACCGCGCGCAGCATCTGCACTGGATCGGCGAGAACCTCCGCCACATGCCGCGCGATCTGGTCATCACGCTGATCCATGTGGCGGTGCCGGTGCGTATCCCTGCGCGCTCGTTCTTCGGCGTGGTGGCCTGGCTGCTCGTGGCGCTCCTCTGGTGGCACGTGCTGCGCGTGGATCCCGAACGCACCCGCTGGCGCTTCACGCGGCTCGCCGTCGGCGCGGCCGGACTCGCGCTCATCCTGATCCCCACCTCGCTCCTGCTCGACGCGAGCGTGCGCTTCGACGAGCAGCGGCATGTGGTCCCCGGTCTGCTCCTCGCCATGGTGGGGATCGCCGGCGCGATCGCGGTCGCCTGGCAACGTGCGAGCGGCTGCTGGCTGCGCGGGACGTTCATCGCCTGCGCGGTGGTCTGGAGCGGAGCGGGGATCTACGCCACCGCTGAACTCGCCCGCGATGTGCGTCGCACCCCGCTCTTCCTCTCGGCGCCCCAGTGGCGTGATGCCGAGGTGCTGCGCTGGGTTCGCGAACAGGATGGCGCGCACACCCTCCACACCAATCAGCCGTGGGCGCTCTGGTTCCACGCCGACCGGGTGGCGCGCATCGTCTGTGCCGACGGCGTGGACCGCGTGCTGCACACCGGATGCCCCGCCGAGGCGGTAGATCCGGTGGCGCTGCGCGAGACGCTCGCGCGACACGACGGCTATCTCGTGGATGTCACGATCCCTTGGCCCGGTGTGCTCAGTGTGGAGCCGCTCGCCCAGCGTGCGGGGCTCGTGCTCGTGGCACGATTCCCCGACGGGAGTGTGTGGCGCGCGCCCTGACGACGGCGGTGAGACGCGCCTCTCAGTCATACCACCCCTGCAGGTGCCAGCCGGCGGTGTCGCGGTAGAGCAGCATGTCGCGCGCGAGCTCCTCGCTCTCGCAGCGCCAGTAGTCGCGGGCGAAGGGATCCTTCCACCAATCGCCGCTCAGGCGTTCGGGGCCGACGGCGCGGGTGATCACCACGCGTTTGCCGCGCCACCAGAGGGTGCGGGGGGTGCCGTGGGCGAGTTCGACGTCGATGCGTTCGGGGGTTTCCAAGAGGCGTGCGGTGTGGGTTCCGGCTTCGGTTCCGGCTTCGGGAGCGCCCCGCTCCTTCGCAAAGCTCTCGGACCGCTGCGCGGTCCTGCGGCCGCTTTGCTGCGGAGCGGGGCTCTCCCTGCGCGTCGGCTTCCGTGTGGGGGTGGTTTCGCAGACTGCGCTTGCTCCTTCATGCAACTCGGCCCATGCGCCGGCCTTTTCCGGTCGATGCTCATCGCGGGCGACGGGGCGCACGACGCTCTGCGCGCCGAGTGAGGCGCGGAGCCGCTCGAAGGCGGCGTCGGCCGCGCCAGGGTCGCGCCAGGAAGCGGCGAGGAGATCCCCCTGCTCGGCGCTCATCGGCGCGGTGGCGGTGACGGTGACGGTCACGGCGCAGACGGGGGCGGGGAGTTTCCATTGATCGAGCAGGGCGCGACAGCGTTCGAAGAGCGGGGCCACGCGCGCCATCGGTCGGGCGGGGCGGACCTCGCGGGTGATGGTGTGCGCGGGAGCGTTCACCACCGCGCCGCGTCCGTCGTCGAGGGTGAGGGTGATGGCGATCGCGGCCGCCGCGCGTGCGTCGTGCACGAGCGCGTCGACGAGTTGTCCGAGCGCGGCGCGCACGATGAAGAGCACCGGCTCCATGGAGTCGGCGCTCATCGCGAGTTCGGTGCTCACGAAGCGGGTGCTGTCGCTGCGCGCGAGCACGGGGCGTCGCGTGTCTATGCCATGCGCGAGCCGCCAAGACGCGAGCCCCGAGGCCCCCCAGCGCTGCTCGACATCGGCCGCTTCGAGCCCCGCGAACGCGCCGACCGTATGCAGCCCTAGTGCGGTGAGCGCCTCACGGAGTTCAGCGTCCATGGGCACCAGCGCCAGCGGGGCCGACGCGAGGTAAGAAGCGCACCCACCCGGCGGCACGATCCGTACGTGATGCGGCTCCGCAAGGGAGGCCGTCGGCGCCTCCGCAGCAAAGCGGCCGCAGGACCGCGGAGCGGTCCGAGAGCTTTGCGAAGGAGGTGCCGATGGCCGACCGCCCGAACCCGGATCAACGGCTCGTGCACTCCAGGTGGCCGCGCGCGCGGCGACACAGGAGTCGGCGATGCCGACGCGCGCCGATGGATGCCACACACTCGCGAGCTGCTGGAGTACGAGGGCGAGCATCCGCTCGCCGCCGAGCTGTTCGAAGCCGGCTGCCCCCACCCACCAGGTGCCGGGGGCATCGGTGACGGCGGTGACCTGCGGGCTCGCCGCGAGCAGTGCGGCCGACATCCGCGCGAGCTCGCGGGCGATCACCCGCTCATCCCACGGCAGGATCTCCAGCTGCGCGCAGCGCGACTTGGCTTCGGGCACCGTCATCCCCACGCGCACGTGCTGGCGTGCCGCGGCCGAGGTCACGGCGCGGAGGAGTTGCCGTTTCCCTTGGGCGAGGGCGATCGGCACCGTGTCCCAGTGGGGTTCCGGGAGCGGTTCTGGTTGCGGCGCCGCTTGCAGCTCCGCTGACGGCCCCATCGAGGAAGGGTTCGTCGGGGAGGTGGGGTTCGGCGCAGCGGCGACTGCGGGCGTGGTCTCGTGGTGGGCGTGCCACACCGCGCCGATCGGGAACCTCGGAATACGAACGCACGCGACGCGCCACGGTGTTGCCACGATCCCCCTCTCCCACGTTCACGGTCTGATATGGAGCGCCTTTCTCGATCACCACTTGGATCTGTTTCGTTGTCGCACCTTCGCCGATCCGTTCACTCGTTCTTCGTCGCGATGTGGTGGTGACGACGCGCATGCGCAGACTCCCCGCGAGCTCCGACGCCTTGGCGTCGTCGCCCAACACGAGGAACACCGCATCGGCTTCGCGGGCGAGTCGGGTGAGGCGCACGGCGACGCCGCGCTCGAGCATCGGCGCGCCGTCGAGCACCACGAAGGCGAAGGCGCCGCTGCGGAGGAGCACGTCGGCGCACCAGGCACCGCGCGCGGGGCGATCGGGGCGCACGACCCACAAGCCGGGCTCCCCGTTCACGAGCTGCGCGCCGGCCTTGGCCCAATCGCGCGGGGCGAGGGTGCGCGTGGCGTCGATGTAGGCCACCTGCCATCCGGTGGCGATCGCGCGCTCGACCATCGTGCGCACGATGGTGGTCTTGCCACTTCCCGGCGCGCCGACCATCTCTGTGAGTCGGCCGCGCGGAAGTCCGCCGCCGGGGAGCGCCATATCGAGCGTGGCGACGCCGGTGCTCAGCCCGGGTGTGGCGGAGCGGGTGCCGTCGATGACGTCGGCGAGTTGCTGGCGGAGGAGGGCGAGGGACATGCCCTTGATATACCGAACAAAAACCGAAAGAGCAAGGAGGTTTAAAGCTCGAAGGATGGGAAAATATCCCGTAAGATGTTTATTTTCAGTAAGTTAGGGAATTGCGCAGAATCAATGGCTAGTGTTCAGTTGCCTAGAAATCAGTTCCATGCCCAAGTGAACAAACCGGGCATATGGCCTCCGGTCTGCGCGAGTAGTGCAGTCAGTGTCAGGGAGAGGGTGAACTCATGACGATGTTCACGGCGTACTTCGATGCCAGCGGACACCCGGATCAATCAGCGGGTGCACTCTTCGTTTCGGGTGCGATCAGTACAGTGGAGAAATGGACTGAGTTCGAAGCGGGTTGGCGCGCGTTGCTCAACCGCTACGGAGTGCCGTTCTTGCACATGAAGGACTTCAAGATGGGTATTGCCCCGTTCGAGCGATTCAAGGGCAATCGGCTCCTGCAGCATCAACTCGAGCACGAGGCGCTTACGCTCATTCAGGCCTCCGTGCTCCGAACATTCGGTCAGGGCATTGTCATCCCGGATTTTCGTCGTATGCACCAAGAGTTCGTGATCCCATCAACGCACTATTTCGGCAACACCAACAAACACCCCTTCTCCCATTGTGGGCTTGGGGTGGTGCTGGATTGTCGTCAATGGATTCGGCGCTATTGCAAGAAGAAGGAGATTGTCGGTCAGGTCGAATACGTTTTCGATCGTGGTGACAAGCACCGGGGAGAGTTCGCCAAGGCTATGCGTCTCTACTTCGACGATGAGCCAATATTCAGGTCGTCGGGCGAGTGTCCCCCTCTCCAAGCGGCCGATATGATTGCCTGGTACCACCGGCGCTCAGTCTCCAGTCTCAAGGACGGAGGACTCTCCCGCCTCGGTTCTCCACTTCGTCAGCTGATCCTTGCGACTGCGGGAGCGGACAGGTGGAATTTTGCGGAGTGGAGCAAGCTCCGGCACTATTGCAAGGAGCAGGGATTTGAACGCCAGTACAGCGAAGGTTCGTAGTGTCTATTCCAAGAAATTTCGCGCCAAACTCTCAAGGCCCTTTCTTGTGAGAGCGTGAGCGCAGGCGTAACATTCCGCCAAGCCAAGTCACATCCCACGACCAACTGCCTGCGAGCGACGTGAGCGATACCCGGGAAGTCGAGCGCGCCGAGCTGCACAAGACGATCTGGCGAATCGCCAACGATCTGCGCGGAAGCGTGGACGGGTGGGACTTCAAGACGTACGTGCTCGGGATGCTGTTCTACCGGTTCATCTCGGAGAACCTCACGGCGTATTTGAACGAGCAGGAGCGGAAGGCGGGGAAAGCGACCTTCGACTATGCCCTGCTGACCGACGAACAGGCGGGGCGCGGTCGCGAGGAGACGGTGCGGGAGAAGGGGTTCTATATCCTGCCGTCGCATCTGTTTGCCAACGTGCGCAAGGGCGCGCGCGCGGACGCCAATCTCAACGAGACGCTCAGCAAGGTCTTCAAGGACATCGAGGCTTCCGCGGTTGGAGCGGATTCCGAAGATGACCTGAAGGGGTTGTTCGACGACCTCGACGTGAACAGCAGCAAGCTCGGGCCCACCGTGCCCAAGCGCAACGAGAAGCTCGTCAAACTTCTCGACGCCATCGGTGACCTCAACCTCGGCACCTTCTCAGACAACACGATCGATGCCTTCGGGGATGCGTACGAGTTCCTGATGACGATGTACGCCTCGAGTGCGGGGAAGTCGGGAGGCGAGTTCTTCACGCCGCAAGAGGTCTCGGAGCTGTTGGCCCGCATCACCGTCGTGGGCAAGACGGCGGTCAACAAGGTCTACGACCCAGCCTGCGGATCAGGTTCGCTGCTGCTCAAGTTCGCGAAAGTGCTGGGGAAGGAGAATGTGCGACAGGGGTTCTTCGGTCAGGAGATCAATCTCACGACGTACAATCTCTGCCGGATCAACATGTTCCTGCATGATGTGAACTACGAGCAGTTCGACATCGCGCATGGCGACACGCTCATCGATCCGGCGCATTGGGACGACGAGCCCTTCGAGGCGATCGTCTCGAATCCTCCGTACTCGATCAAGTGGGATGGTGACGCCAACCCGCTCCTGATCAACGACCCGCGGTTCGCGCCGGCGGGGGTGCTCGCGCCGAAGAGCAAGGCCGATCTCGCGTTCACGATGCACATCCTCTCGTGGCTCGCGGTCAATGGGACGGCAGCGATCGTCGAGTTCCCGGGCGTGCTGTATCGGGGCGGGGCGGAGCAGAAGATCCGGAAGTACCTGATCGACAACAACTACGTCGATGCGGTCATCCAGTTGCCGCCTGACCTGTTCTTCGGGACGACAATCGCCACGTGCGTGATCGTACTGAAGAAGTCCAAGCGTGACAACAAGACGCTGTTCATCGATGCTTCGGCAGAGTTCGTTCGGGGAGGAAACAAGAACAAGCTGACTGAAGCCAATTGGCAGAGGATTCTCGGCGCCTTCACCGCGCGCGAGGATGTTGAGTACTTCGCGCGGCTTGTTGAGAATACTGCGATCGCCGAGAACGGTTACAATATCGCCGTGTCGTCGTGGGTCATGCAGGAAAACGTGAGTGAGGCGGTTGATATCACCTCGTTGAATGCGAGAATCACCAAGATTGTTCAGAGGCAGCACGAGCTGCGTGAAGCCATTGATGCCATTGTCGCCGACCTTGAGGGTTCGGCATCATGAGCCACCTTGCTGAGTTGATCAAGCGGCTGTGTCCCGAAGGCGTGGAGTTCAAGGAGCTTGGCGCACTCGGGACCTTCATTCGAGGCAATGGTCTCCAGAAGAAGGATTTCAGGGACTCTGGTGTGGGATGCATCCACTACGGTCAGATTCACACTCACTACCGCACCTGGGCTACGCAAACCATCACTTTTGTCGCGCCGTCGCTTGCGATCCGACTTCGCCAAGCGAGCTGCGGTGATTTGGTCATCGCGACCACCAGCGAGGATGATGAGGCCGTGGGCAAGGCTGTAGCGTGGCTTGGGCAGGATGCCGTGGCCGTTAGTGGGGACGCCTATATCTATCGACACTCACTCGACCCGAAGTACGTCGCCTACTTTTTTCAGTCTGATCAGTTTCAGCAGCAGAAAAAGCCTCATCTGACCGGAACGAAGGTGCGCAGGATCTCAGGTGAGAGTCTGGCGAAGATCAGAGTTCCCGCGCCGCCATTGGAAGTTCAGCGCGAAATTTCGCGGGTGCTTGATCACTTCAGTCAGCTGGAGGCGGAGCTGGAGGCGGAGCTGGAGGCGGAGCTGGAGGCGCGTCGGCGCCAGTACATCCACTACCGCGATTCTCTGCTCACCTTCGATGAGCAGGGTGTAAGCAAGCAAGCAAGCAAGCAAGCAAGCAAGCAAGCAAGCAAGCAAGCAAGCAAG
>CAZAGK010000022.1:0-37891 GCA_964484775.1 uncultured Gemmatimonas sp.
GCTGCTCAAGATCATCGACGACATACTCGACTTCTCCAAGATCGAGGCCGGCAAACTCGAGATCTCGCCGGTGCCGTTCAGCGTGCCCACCACCTGCGAGGATGTCTTCTCGCTCGTGTCGGCGCGCGCGCGCGACAAGTCGCTCGCGGTCAACCTCGAACTGGCGCACGATTTCCCGCCGTACGTCGAAGGCGACGCCGGCCGCATCCGTCAGGTGCTGCTCAATCTCCTCGGCAACGCCATCAAGTTCACCGATCGCGGCAGCGTGACGTTGGCGGTGAATGTGGCGCGTCGGGAGCCGAGTGCGGTGACGCTCCGCTTCGAGGTCCGCGACACCGGCATCGGAATCGACGAGGCCACGCAGAAGCGTCTCTTCCAGAAGTTCGTGCAGGCCGACGCCTCGATGACGCGCCGCTACGGCGGCACCGGACTCGGACTCGCCATCAGCCGCAATCTCGTGGAGCTGATGGGGGGCCAGCTGCAGCTCAAGAGCGCTCCCGGTCGCGGCTCCGTGTTCGCCTTCGATCTCCGCCTTCCGATCGCGGCCGGTGGACGCTCCGAGCGTGAGTACGAGGGCGGGCTGCTGGCGGAGGGGAGCACCGGCTCGGCTCCGTGCCGCATCCTCGTGGTCGACGACAACCCGGTCAACCTGACGGTGGCGGCGGAGATGCTGCGTGCCTTCGGCCACACGGTGGACCTCGCCCGTGACGGCAGCGAAGCGGTGGCCAAGGCACGCCAGCGTCCCTATGACCTGATCTTCATGGACCTGCAGATGCCGGTGATGGACGGCTTCACCGCCACCACCGCGTTGCGGGAGACCGAGGGTCCGAACCAACGCACGCCGATCGTCGCGCTCACCGCGAACGCGATGGAGACCGACCGCACCCGGTCGCTGGCCGCCGGGATGAACGACCATCTCGCCAAGCCGGTCTCGCCCGACGCCCTGCGCGCGGCGGTCGTCCGGTGGGCGAGCATCAACGGGAGCGCTTCGTGAGCGCCGACGCAACGCCCGCACGCGAGCGGCTGCTCGCACTCGACGTCTTCCGCGGCGCCACCGTCGCGGGGATGCTGCTCGTGAACAACCCCGGGAGCTGGGGCGCGATCTTCCCGCCGCTCGAGCACGCCGAGTGGAACGGGTGGACACCGACCGACCTGATCTTCCCGTTCTTCCTGTTCATCGCCGGGATGACCACCCACCTGTCGCTCTCGGTCCGGCGGGCCCGGGGCGCGAGCGAGTCCGAGATCCGGCGCCAGATCATCCGGCGCGGGGTGATGATCGTGGGGTTCGGGCTGATGGTGGGAGTGTTCCCCTTCTACGATCTGGCCCGCTGGGAGCATGTGCGGATCCCCGGCGTGCTGCAGCGGATCGGCGTGGCCTACACGCTCTCGGCGCTGATCACGATGCGCGGCACCCTCAAGCAGCAGGTGATGGTGCTGGTGGCTCTCCTCTACGGCTACTGGTTCGCCATGACGCTGATCCCGGTGCCGGGAGCCGGCGGCGGGATCGGGGCGAACCTCCTGGATGCCCCGTCGCGGACGCTGGCCGCCTGGGTGGACCGCCTGCTGCTCGATGGGCATCTCTGGGTCAGCTCCAAGACCTGGGACCCGGAAGGCCCCCTCTCGACCGTGCCGGCCATCGGGACGGCGATGCTCGGCGTCTTCGCAGGGCGCTGGATCGGGGAGAAGCGTCCGCTGGAGGAGCGGCTGAACGGGCTCTTCGCCGTCGGAGCGCTCGGGATGATGCTCGGACTGATGTGGCACTGGTCCTTCCCGATCAACAAGTCGCTCTGGACCAGCTCGTATGTCATCTTCACTGCCGGAATGGCGTGCGTGATCCTCGCGACGATCAGCTGGATCATCGATGTCAGGCGCGTTACTTGGTGGACCCCCCCACTCGTCATCTATGGAGTGAATCCCATCATCGCCTTCGTGGGTTCGGGGATGATGGCGCGCCTGATCTATACCCTGTGGAAGGTGGATTTCCACGGGAAGCCGACCGCTGTGCAGGCCGTGGTGTACCAAACGGTGTTCCGTCCGTGGTTCGAACCCCGTGTGGCATCGCTGGCCTTCGCGATCTGCTTCGTGCTGTTCTGGTACGGTATCCTCTGGGCGCTCTGGCGCAGGAACATCATTTTCAAGGTATGAACCGAGTGCTCCTCTCTTCTCTGCTGGCGCTGGCCCTGCCGATCCATCTCGGGGCCATGACCCCGGTCCAGTACGCCGCCTCGCGGGCGACGATCGCCGTCGAGGCCAACGCGACCGCCAAGAAGAAGGTCAAGAAGAGCACCAAGTCGTCGAGCAAGAGCAGCGCGGCCGTCAGCAAGAGCGGCACGAAGAGCGCTCCGAAGGCCGCGTCCGCCGTGACCACCCGGAAGTCGGTCCGCAGCACCGTCAGCAAGGCCGCCCCGCGCGCCCTCGCCCCGGTCGGGCCGGATGCCCTCGAAGCGCAGTTCCGCTCCGTGCTCGGACGCAGTGCGGGCAGCGGGAAGTGGGGGGTCATGGTCGTCTCCCTCTCGAGCGGGGACACCCTCTTCAACCACAACGGGGACTCGCAGCTCCTCCCCGCCTCCACCATGAAGCTCTTCACCTCGGCGATGGCCCTCGACCGCTTCGGCGCGAACGGGCATTTCGAGACCGAGGTGCTCCGCGCCGGCGCGATCGGCACCGACGGGATCCTCCGCGGCGACCTCATCCTCCGAGGCGCGGGGGACCCGATGCTCGCCGGGAAGGCCACCGACGAAGCGGGCGAACCGCCGATGGAAGCACTCGCGCGCCGCATCGCCGATGCCGGGATCCGGCGCGTCACGGGGACGGTCATCGCCGACGCCTCGGCGTTCGAGGACCGTCGCATCCCCGACGGGTGGAAGAAGAACTACCTCCAGGCCAGCTACGCCGCGCGCGTCTCGGCGCTGAGCTTCAACGAGAACAAGATCACCATGATCGTGCGCCCCGAAGGGGACCGCGCGGTGGTGTCGTTCAATCCGGCGGTGAGCGGACTCCCGCTCGCCAACGAAGTGCGCATCGAGAAGGGGACGCGCGCCTCGCGGATCGGCTTCAAGCAGGACTCCACCGGCACGATGATCGTGCGCGGCACCATGGGCTCGCTCGCCGCGCAGCGTGAACTCTACTTCGTGGTCGAGCGTCCGGAACTCTTCGCCGCCGGTGCGCTGCGCGCGGCGCTCGTCTCGCGCGGCATCACGGTGGACGGTGCGACCGTCCGCAGTGGCCGCGCCGCGCTCGACGCCCCGCGGGTCACCGCGGTCTCGTCGCCGTCGCTCGAGAAGATCGTCACCCAGATGAACGGCGAGAGCAACAACCACTTCGCCGAACTCCTCTTCCGCAATGTCGCGCACGGTGCCGGCAATGCCGGGACCGCCGAGAACGCCAACGCGCTCCTCGGCCGCTTCCTTTCCGACAAGGCGCGCGTCGCCCCGCAGGCGGTGTTCGCCGCCGATGGCAGCGGGCTCTCGACCCTCGACCGCGTGACGCCGCGCGCGATGGTCCAGCTGCTCGGCTACGCCAAGAAGGCGACCTGGGGCTCGGTGTTCGAGGCATCGCTCCCGGTGGCCGGCCGCACCGAGACGCTGCGCCGCCGCATGAAGTGGACCCCCGCGATGGGGAACCTCCACGCCAAGACCGGCACCACGAACGATGTGGCCTCGCTCGGCGGCTACGTGACGAGCAAGGGGGGCGAGCTGCTCGCCTTCTCCTTCATCTACAACGGTCGTGACCGCTGGCGTGCCAAGGACTCGATGGACCAGATGGGCGTGGCGCTCGCGAGCTTCAGCCGCTGAGCCGCTCCGCACCCTGAACGACGAAGCGCCCGGCCTGATGGCCGGGCGCTTCGCTTTCACGGTCTACTTGATCTTGCGGCCGCCCGTCCAGACGGCGAGCACCCCGCACCCCATGTCCATCTGCTGCATCTCGGCAGGGACGTTCGCACCGCGCCGGTAGTACTCGACCGCCGCCATGCCGTTGGCGCTCACGAAGTTGTCGACGAAGACGGCGTTGTTGTCGTTGAGCTCCGTCCGGTTCCGCGACGACGCCGAGTTGAGTCCACCGGTGATGCTCATCGGCGACTTCCCTCCCCCACCCGCCTGGGCGCGCGGACGAACCGCGGTGCCGTCGATGATCACCGTCACGTGACAGCCGTTGAGGTCGGTGGCCACGAGCCGGTTGTCGGTGGCGCGGGTGAAGTTGAGCCCCGGGATCCCCTTGAGCACATCGGTCGCCTGTTGCGGATCGCGCCGCTCGATCTCCTCGGGGCCGATGAACCACCCGCTCCCGGCGCCCTTCTGCCGGTCGAGCGCGCGCCGATAGAAGCCCTGCAGCGCGAGCGAGACCGGCGGGCCCGCCGAGGTGATGTTGACCGCCGCGAGCTTGGCCGCCACGCGGATCAGCGGGACGGTGAGCACCGTGGTGGTATCGGTGAGCAGCATCTTCTCGTTGAAGGCCGCATAGCCGATCCGCCGGGCTTCGACGCGGATCGTCCCCGGCTTGATGGTGCCGAGGGGGAGCACGCCGAGGGAGTCGGCGATCTTCACCGCCCCGCCTTCGATGGCGATGGAGGCGAAGGGGATCGGGAGTCCGCCCTCGAAGGAGACGACTTTGATCACGGGGCCCTGAGCCGTCAGCGCGCGGGCGGCGAGGAGCACGGAAAGACCGATGGTACGCACAGCACGTGAGATCATGGGATCACCGCTTCCGTTCGATGAACGCCGTCATCACCCGCACGAACTCGGGCTGCATGTCCTCCATCAGGGCGGCGTGATCGCCCTTCTTGATGGTCACCCACTGCTTGTCCTTCACCGTCATCCGTTCATAGAACTTTCGCTGCGAGGCTTCGGGAGCGAGCGGATCGTGCTCGCCCGTCATGAGCAGCGTCGGGACCGTGAGCTTGGCGGGGGAGAGTGCGTTGTACTCCTCCATGCGGCGCCAGTCGCTGCGCACCGGATCGGCGGCGAGCGCGGCCTTCACGTAGATGTCGATCGCCTTCTTGCTGATGGTCGGCGTGATGAAGTCCGATGCGGCCGCCTCGGCGGTCGTCTTCGCGCGCGCGGGAGTCACGGTGTCGGCCCCGCTCGACAGCACCGCGTCGGGGTCCTTCCAGTAGCCGAACAGCACCAGCGACGCGATCAGCTCCGGATGCTGCTGCGCCATCAGGTGCGACACCGTCGCACCGTTCGACCAGCCGAAGAGCGCAGGCTTCCCCGCCACACCGCTGTTCTTGCGCACCCACTGGACGGCCGCGGCGAGGTCGGCGGCGGAGCGGTCGGGATTCGTCCACCCCGAGGCATCGCGCGGCGTGCCGCCGTAGCCGCGGAGGTCGAGGGCGTACACGGCATAGCCTTTCGCGACGAGCGCGTCCATGAGTGAGCGCTGCTCGCCCGGGACCTGCAGATCGAAGTCGGGGAGCGAGCTCCACGTGCGCCCATGCAGGAGCACGATCGTGCGCGTCGGCTTGGCCGCTCGCTTCTCCCACAGCGCCAGGGGATGGCCATCGGCGAGCACCGTGTGCTTGATCGGCGCCTTCTGCGCGAAGGCCACCGACGCCATGAACACGAGTGCCACGGCGATCGTGCGTCCGATCCAACTGCGTCCCGTCATGTGTCCTCCGATCCGGTGGTTCCGCCCGTGGAACAGTCGTGAAACAGCAACCCGTTACGCGGTTACCGTCTCCCGGATGATGATACCCCGCTTGGCCAGCTCCGCAATGTAGCGCTCCCCGGGGACAGCCTCGTCCGGCGTGTGCACACCGGCCGGGCTCACCGCGCCGGTCGCCTGCAGCACACCGGTGATCGCGAGCGAGAAGCCGGTCGTGCGCTCCATCGCCGTGATCCCCTTGGATTCGTCATAGCGGTCCACGAGCTCCCAGCTGTGGGTGATCGGCTTGCCGTTCTTGAGACCGCGGACCACCACGCGGAGCGCCACCAGATCGCGCCCTTTGGGCTTCTTGAGCTTGGGGCCCATCGCCGCGACCGCCATGTCGCGCGGACTGACCTGCTGCCCCTTCACGTCGATCGGCGCCAGATCGAGCAGGCCGAGCTCGCGGATGGCTTCCATGATGTGCGCGTGCCCCGGGTACCGGAGCGTCTTGTACTCCATCGAGGGGATCTTCCCCTCGTAGCGCTGCGCCATCGTGCTGAGCCCACCCGCCGTGTGGAACGCCTCGAGTTCGCCGACGGGGCCGTCGAAGTGCACCGGCTCGACCTCGCTCAGCGCCTTCACCTCCATCCGCTTGTAGTCGCGCACGATCCAGCTGAGCGTCGTGTAGTAGTCGAGCACCCCTTCCAGCGAGTACACGATCTGGTACTTGAGCGGTCCTTCCGGCGCCTGCGGGAGCCCGCCGACGAAGATCTTCACGCTCTCCGTCGTATCGCAGCGCGAGATGCCGAGCTGGGCGAGGATGTTGACCATCCCGGGGGCGAGTCCGCAGTCGGGGATCACGGTGACCCCCTTGGCCTGCGCCTGGGCGGCGAGCGCCTTCTGCTCGTTCACGATCCCGGTGTTGCCGCCGAGGTCGCAGAAGTGGACGCCGGACTCAAGGGCGGCCCGGGTCATGTCGAGATTGAAGTAATAGGGGAGTGCGCACATCACCGCCGACACCCCCTCCATCGCCTTCCGCGCCGCCGCGTGGTCACGCGCGTCGAGCGGGAGGAGCACGAGCCGCGGATCGTTCCGATAGGGCTCGAGGAATGCCGGCAGCGCGCTGAACTCACGATCCGCGAGCCGAACTTCGGTGATGCGGCTGTCCTGCAACAGGTCGAAGGCGCATGCCGAACCCTGAAGGCCGGCGCCGAGCACGAGCATTTTCATGTTTTTGAGGTCGTTCCTGGGTGGTGCGGCTGTGAGGGTCGAGGCAGCCCTGTAATTTAGCCCTGAGAACGCGCTATGGTTAGGAAATGGGAGACTACTGGAAGCGGCACCTGATCGAGTCCGACGACGCCATCGGCGCGCTGCTCAACCGCGTGCAGACGATCGCCGTGCTCGGCATCAAGGACGGGTCGGATCCCGATCAGCCGGCGAACTTCGTCCCCGCCTACGCCAAGGAGCAGGGGTTCACGATCATCCCCGTCCCGGTCTACTACCCGGGGATCACCAAGATCCTCGGCGAGCCCGTGTATCGGCGGATCTGCGACATCCCCCAGCGCGTGGATCTGGTGAACGTCTTCCGGAAGGCGGCCGACATCCCGGCGCATCTCGACGACATCATCGTCGCCCGCCCCAAGGCGGTCTGGTTCCAGCTCGGGATCCGCAACGACGAGGCCGCCGCGCGGCTCGCCCGCGCCGGGATCGACGTGGTGCAGGACCGCTGCCTGCAGGTCGATCTGCGTCTCTGGGGCTGGTGAGCGGCGGCACCGGCCGCTGCCCAAGTCTCACTTCGTCCGGAAGCTCCCGAGCACCGTCACGCCGGGATCCACGATCATCGTGCGCGGTGCCTGCGGCATCGGGAGCACGAGTTCGGTGCGCGCTTGTGCCGGGATCTCCACCACGCGGCGCACCGTGCCCCCCGCGGCATCGGTGAACTCCACCGGCAGCTTGAGCCGATAGGGCGCGAAGCGCGTCCCCTGCTCCACCACGATGCGCACTTCGCGCGCGGCTGCGTCGTAGCGCCACGAGGTGGTCACCTCGGCGGTTCCGGGGCGCTCGAGCCACTGCGTGAAGAACCAGCGCAGCTCACGCCCTGTACGCCTCTCGACCGCCGCGCGCAGATCATCGGTGAGCGCGGTGCCGTGCTTGTGTGCGGCCCAGTAGTCGCGGATCCCGCCGAAGAAGGCGCTGTCGCCGACCTCCTGCCGGAGCATATGCAGCACCCATCCGCCCTTCTGGTAGCTGTTCTCGTTGAGCAACGCCATCAGGTCGGTCTGGGCCAGGTCGATCACCGATCGCGTGGCGACCGTGTTGCTCTTCACGAGCGCCTCGCGGTCACGGCGCAGATGCCCGGTGAGCGCCGTGTCGCCGAAGGCGTGCCCCAGATAGAGTGCGGAGAAGTAGGTCGCGAACCCCTCCGAGAGCCAGAGATGCGACCACTCGCGTTCGGTGACGGCGTCACCGAACCACTGATGCGCGGTCTCGTGGGCGATGAGTCCCACCTCGGCGCCGGTGCGGCGGAAGAGCTTGTCGTCGTAGAAGATGGCGCTCGCGTTCTCCATCCCGCCGAAGCGCGTGCTGCTCTGCAGGTGCGCGAGCTTCTCGTACGGGAAGGGACCGACCAGCGCGCCGAAGTAGCTCACGATGTCACCGGCCCGGGCGAAGTTCCCCGGCGCCATGTGCCGCTGCTCGGGAGCCACGTACAGTTGCTGCGGCACGCATCCCGGGAACTCGGCGAACCCGCAGGCGGTGACGCCGAGTTCATGGCGCACGAGTGGCGCAGCGGCGATCACCATCAGGTAGGCGGGGATCGGGCGTGATTCGCGCCAGCGGGTGAGCGTCCAGCTGATGGGGCGCCCGGCCGAGCCGTCGGGATCGCGCGGCGTGGGGAGCGGCGCCTCCTCGATGAGGGCGCCGTTGGCGATCACGCGGCGATCGCTCGGGGCGCGCACCGTCCAGGTGACGGTCGCCTTGTCCGAGGGGTGATCGATGGAGGGGATCCAGCGCCGTGCCCGGTTCGGCCAGTTGTCGCCGAACGCCATCCAGCGGCCGGCGCTGTCGGTGCCGATCACGAGCCCGTCGGTGACGGCGCCACCGTACGTGATGCTCACCGTGAAGCGATCGCGCGCGCCGACGGCGACCTTGACGGACGACGAATCGCGGACGAAGCGCACATCGGTGCCGTCGAGCCGCACGCGCGAGACGCTGAGGTCGAGCAGGTCCAGCCGCAGCGTATCACCGGCGCCGATGCGCTGCACCGTGAGCGTCGCGTTCCCCGCGATCGTGCGACCGCTCTCGGGGAGATCGAGCGAGAGATCGTAGT
The DNA here is from genome assembly GCA_964484775.1 of uncultured Gemmatimonas sp. Lineage (GTDB taxonomy): Bacteria > Gemmatimonadota > Gemmatimonadetes > Gemmatimonadales > Gemmatimonadaceae > Fen-1231. The sequence goes on from CAZAGK010000022.1 coordinate 8,915, forward strand.
CGACCACGTGGAACGGGCGCGACGTCGCGTTGGCGTTGCCGACGCCCTGCGCCGCGCTTGGCGCGGCGAGGATCGGCACGAGGCTCGCCGCAAGCAGCGACCCGAACAGGAGCGTTCGGCACCACGCGACCGCGCGCCGTGCCGACATGCCGCTCAACGACCGAAGAGCTTGCCGAGCAATCCGCCGCCGCTCTCCGGCGGGGCCGGCGGGGCGCCGCGGACGGCATTGTTGAAGTCGCTCGCGAACTCCACCGTGGTCGACGGCCGCACATCCGGGTCACGCGCCATCCCGCGCAGCAGCGCACGTTCGACCGCTTCGCTGAACGACATCTCCGGGCGCCGCTGGCGGATCGGGATCGGCTCGGCGCGCAGACGCGCGATCATGAGCTCCTGCTGGGTGCGCCCTTCGAAGGGGAGCTTCCCGGTGAGCATCTCGTAGGTCATCAGCGCCAACGAGTACACATCGGTGCGCGGGTCGAGCGGCTTCCCGCGCAACTGCTCCGGGCTCATGAACTCCGGCGTTCCCAGGATGATCCCGGTGGCGGTGAGCTTCTCGAGCTCGCCGCCGGCGCGGCGTTCCTTGGCGAGCCCGAAGTCCATGACCACCGCCGACTCGGAACCGTCGGGACGCTTGCAGATCATCACATTCTCGGGCTTCAGGTCGCGATGGATGATCTTGAGATCGTGCGCCACCTGCAGTCCCGCGCCGATCTCGTTCACCCACACCGCCACCTGCGCGATCGGGATCACGCCCATGCGGTTGTTGCGGTCGCTCAGCACCTCGCCTTCGACGAAGGGCATGACGACGTACACCAACCCTTCCTCCGTCTCTCCCATCCGCACGATATGGCAGACGTTGGGATGCGCGAGCCGGATGCCGAGCGAGGCCTCGCGGCGCAGGCGCGCCATCGCGTTGGCGTCCTCGGAGAGTCCCGGGGAGAGGATCTTGATCGCGTAGCGTTCGTTGTTCGAGACGTCGTGCGCCAGATAGACGTACGACATCCCGCCCTCGCCCACCTTCTTCACGATGTGGTAGCGGCCGTCGAGCACCTGGCCCGCCATGCTCGAATGCCGCAGCTCCTTGCGCGCGGCACCGTCGGCGCCCGGCGCGCGGGCCGCGGTCTCGCGCGGCACCGCCGCGTTCGAGGCCGGCGTGCCGCCGTAAGGGAGCAGTCGTCCGCCATCCTTCGCGCAGAACTTCACGTCGCCATCGTACAACGTGCCGCACGTCGGGCAACGGAGCTTCATGCGGCGCCTCCGCCGAGGAGTTCCTGGAGCCCGTCCCACTCGATGTTCCCGCCCGAGAGCACGCACACCGTGGGGCCGACCGGCTTCACCAACCCTTCGAGCAACGCCGCGACCGCGATCGCCCCACTCGGCTCGGCGACGAGCTTGTGCCGGTCGATCAGGAACCGCATGGCGGTGAGCAGCGCCGCGTCGGGGACGGTGACGACCTCGTCCATGAACCGCTGATGGTGCGCGAAGTTGAGCGTGCCGATCCGCACCGCGAGCAGTCCGTCGGCGAGGCCGCTGGGATTCGCGGGGATGTTGACCGGCTTACCGGCGACGCGCGCCTTGGTGAGCTTGGGTGATCCTTCCGGCTCGATCCCGACGACGCGCGCGTTCGGCGCGAGTGCCTTGATCGCCGTGGCGACTCCTGCCGAGAGCCCGCCCCCGCCGACCTGCACGAGCACCGTTCCGACGTCGGGCAGGTCTTCGCCGATCTCGAGCCCGATCGTCCCCTGGCCGGCGATGATCCACGGATGATCGTAGGGCGGGACCATCGTCGCGCCCGTCTCCTGCTGGATCGTCACGGCGCGCGCCATCCGTTCGGCGCTCGTGGTGCCTTCGAGCACGACGTTCGCGCCGAGCCGCTCCGCGCCCTCGCGCTTGGCGCGCGTGGCAGTGGTGAGCATGACGATCGTCGCGGTGGTCCCGAAGAGGCGCGCCGCGAACGCGACCGCCTGCCCGTGGTTCCCCGAGGAGGGCGCGACGAGTCCCCGCGCGCGCTCGGCATCCGAGAGTTGCGAGACGAACGAGTAGGCGCCCCGGAACTTGAAGGCGCCACCACGCTGGAGCATCTCGGGCTTGAGCCACACCGGCACACCGGCGCGCGCCTCGAGGGCGTCGGACCGGAGCAGCGGCGTGCGCACCGCAGCGCCGCGCAACGCCGCCGACGCGCGACGGATATCGTCGAGCGTGACGAGGGTCGGTGCGCCCGTGGCGGTCACGTGGTGCGAGCCGAAGCGGCGCTCGGGCGCGCGATCAGCGCGAGCCGGACGCCGTCGACCAGCGCGCGAGCGTCGCGCCCTTGGCCTGCAGCTCGAGACCGATCAGCGTGAGCGCGGGGCCGCGGACGTCGTCGTGTGGACCGACGACGAATCGCGCCTGCAGCGTGAGCGGCGTCTTGAGCACGTCCGCCTCACGCGCCTTCGCGCGCGTCACCCGCCACTGTTCGGCCGACTCGTACGTCATGCCGCCGTCCGGGCTGCACCAGAACATCGGGCGCGTGTAGCAGGCGACCGCGAGCGTCGGCATGCCGTTGCTGGCGGAGAAGGCGCTGATGGTCGGCAGCTGCACCGCGTCCATCGCGAGTTCGAGCGACTCGCGATCGGGATCGTAGCGCACGTCCTTGGCCTGCAGATCGACGACGAAGGTGCGGGTGTTCTTGGCGAAGTACTCGGCCTCACGGCGACCGTAGGCGGCCATCGCGTCGGCGCGGCGCGCGGCGTATTCGGCGCTGCTCTCGTACGGATCGCGCGCGAGCTCGGGCGGCTTGGCACGCATGACGGCCGCGGCCCCTTCAGCGATCTTCGCCACCTGCTCGGTGAACTGCTTGAGGGTCACGGGTTCCGGCGTACCGGCAGCGGCGACCGGGGTCGCGGCACGGGTGGCGGCACGGGCCATCGCCTCGACATCGCCCTGCGCCGGAAGTCCGGCGCCCAGGTTGGTGCGGCCTCGCGGGGTCGTCACCGGTCGCGGAGCGCGCGGCTTGGGCGTGTTCGCCGCGACCTGCTTGGGCGCGGGCGCCGGCTTCTGCGTCGCGACCTTGGGGGGCGCGGCGGCGGTCTTCGTCTCGGCCTTCGGGGCTTCGACTTTCGGCAGCTCGACCTTCGGAGCTTCCGTCTTCTGCTGCTGGACCTTGGGCGCTTCGGTCTTGGGCGCCTCGGTCTTCGGAGCTTCGGTCTTCGGAGCTTCGGTCTTGGCCGGGGCCGGCTCCGCCTTCGACGTCGCGGGGCCCTCAGCGGCGAGCGCCGACGCGGCGCTGCTCTTCTTGGAATCCTGGCAGAACGGCTTCTCGGCCGGGGTGTTCGCCGCCGGCGTGTTGACGATCACGAAGCAGACGTACGGCGCGAGCGCGTTGTGGGAGGCGTTGGCCTGCCACATGCGCGGCGACGCGTAGCTGATGGTGACGACGGCACCGCTGTTGCCCTTGAAGCCGAGCGCGGCGACGTCGTTGGAGTAGGCCTTGTTCTTGGCGAAGTACGCCTTCTGGGCGTCGACGAGCCGAGAGAGGTCCGCGCGGACATTGTCGGCGACCTTCGCCTTGTCGCCGGTGAGATCGGCCTGTGCGCGAAGGGGCTGCTCGGGCGTGAGCATCAACCCGACGACGAGCGCCGCGATGCTGAGCGCGTTCGGCGTGCGGGAACGCTGCGTGCCCGTGTCAGCGAGCCAGGACTGGAAGCGACGAATCGCCATGTGCGGATATCTCCAACGAGCCGTGTCGGCCGCGCCGAAAGGCGCAGCCGCGTTGCGTGCTTAAAGACGAGTAAATCTGCCCAACCCCGCAGGTCTCCGCAACATTAGAGAGACGATAGCGTGGTCCGGGGCGCAACCACCGTCAGCGCATCGAGTTCGGACAACCGGTCGGCTGGTCAGGGGACGGCGCCCCGTAGGTGCCGCGAATGAGCCGGGCACCCCCCTTCTCGAGCACGAGGGTGAAGAGCGAGGAGTACTCGGAATCGCAGAGATCGTCGAGCGCCGGTCCGCCCAGCGCGGCGATGATCGGCGCGAGCGTGTTCGAGTGGCCCACCACGAGGACGGTCTGCCCGGCGTGCTTCCGCACGGCATCGGCGACCGCCTTGGCGTGGGCATCGCGCGCCCCGGTGGCCACCGTCTCGATGGTCAGGTGGGCCGCTTCGGCGGTGGGGCGGGCCGTCTCCCGGGTGCGGGTCAGGGGGGTGGAGATCACGGCCCCGACCTTGGCTCCGGCGAGCGCCTTGGCGAGCGCCTGGGCCCGCGCGACGCCCGCTTCGGTGAGCGGCGGGTCATTGGCAGGGGTGGTCCCCTTCTCGCCGTGGCGGGCCAGGATGACGACCGTCGGGGCCTCCTGGGCGGCCAGGGTCGAACCGAGCCCGGCCAGCAGGGCGAGGCTGAGGAGCGGCGAGACGAAGCGGCGTAGTTCGGTCATTGAGGCTCCTATTCCCCGAACCGGGGAGGGACAGTTGATTGCCGACAGCGCAATATGCCACGCCCCGGTCGGCTCCGACACACCCGCCGACCCTTCACCCGAGCCGACGTTCCCATGCCCGTCATCCTGAAGACCGCGGGACTCCTGGTCCTATCGAACCTGTTCATGACCTTCGCCTGGTACGGGCACCTCAAGAACCTGAACACCCGGGCCTGGTACGTGGCGGCGCTGGTGAGCTGGGGGATCGCGCTGTTCGAGTACCTGCTGCAGGTCCCCGCCAACCGGATCGGGATCACGGCGCTCTCGCTGGGGCAGCTGAAGATCCTGCAGGAGGTGATCACCCTCGGGGTGTTCGTCCCCTTCGCGGTGCTCTACATGAAGCAGCCGCTGAAGCTCGACTTCCTCTGGGCGGCCTTCTGCCTGATGGGGGCGGTGTACTTCGTGTTCCGTGGAGGCGGGGCTCCGGCCTGATCGGGGCGCGCCGGCAGGGGCTCACGGGAGGGGGGGGGGTGGCCACCGCTGTGACCGGACCGGCGCGGGGCGGGTAATGGAGATAGTCACCCGGTCAGCGGTGTTGCCGCTCCCCGGGTCCCCCGAGCGAAACGCTCATCTCCCCCCGACCTGTACCCAATACATCACATGCGAACTGATCATGTGTCACGCATCACCCTGCTCACCGCCCTCCTGCTGACCGCCGCCTGTGGTGGTGGAGGGGGAGCGAGCGCCGCGACCGGGACCACCAGCGGCGGCGGCGGCGGCGGCGGCGGAACCTCCGTCGCCAACGTGACGGTGACATCGAACGCGTCGAACCTCACCGTGGGCTCCTCGATGGCCTTCACCGGAGCCGCCAAGGACGCCAACGGCAACGGGGTCACCGCGGCCTTCAACTGGAACAGCAGCAGCGAGACGATCGCCTTCGTACGCTCCAGCGGACTCGTCTACGGCATCTCCGCCGGGACGGCGACGATCACCGCCACCTCGGGTGCGGCGTCGGGCTCCAAGGTCCTGACCGTCGCGGCGCCGAGCGGCACGCCGAACTCGGCCTTCGTGATCACCGTGGGCAACACCTTCTTCCCCAACAACGTCACGATCACCCAGGGAGGGTCAGTCACCTTCCTGTTCGGTCCGACGACCCACGATGTTGACTACGGCACCACGACCGGCCGGCCGTCGAACATCGGCGACACGCAGAACTCCGACAACGTCTCGACCTTCAACACCAAGGGGACCTTCCCCTACATCTGCATCCTGCACGCCGGGATGGTCGGGACGATCACCGTGATCTGAACGCGCGCGGCCCCGCTGTCACAGCGGGGCCGCGGGGTGGGTATTCCAGAAGCAGCAGGCAGTCGTCGTGTGACCGGGAGAAGGATCTGGCACTTTCCCGAGCGCACTTCGACTGCCTGCTGCCGTTAACGCCTACGCCACCGCGTCGATCGCCTCGCCGAGCACGCCGACGATCTCCTGCATCTGCGCCGGCTCGATGATCAGCGGCGGCGAGAGGGCGATGATGTCGCCCGTCTGGCGCACGAGCACCCCGCGCTTGAAGCAATCGACGAAGACCTCGAAGGCCCGCGCCCCCGGCTTCCCTTCGCGCGACTCGAGCTCCACCGCGCCGACGAGCCCGATGTTGCGCACGTCGATCACGTGCTTGTGCCCGCGCAGCGAGTGCACCGCGCTCTCCCACTGCGGCGCCAGGTCGGCAGCGCGCTGGAAGAGCCCTTCGCTCTCGTAAAGGTCGAGCGTCGCGAGCCCGGCCGCGGCCGCCAGCGGGTGCCCGGAGTAGGTGTAGCCGTGGAAGAGCTCGATCCCCGCCGGGGCGCCGTTCACGACCGTGTCGTAGATGGCGTGACGGGCGAACACGGCGCCCATCGGGACGGCGCCGTTGGTGATCCCCTTCGCGGCACAGATCAGATCGGGGAGCACGTTGAAGCGCGTCGCGCCGAACGCCGAGCCGGTGCGGCCGAAGCCGGTGATGACCTCGTCGAAGATCAGCAGGATGCCGTGCGCGTCGCAGATGGCGCGCAGGCGGTCGAGATAGCCCACCGGCGGGATCAGCACGCCCGTGGAACCCGCCACCGGCTCCACGATCACGGCGGCGATGGTGTCACCGCCGCGCTCCTTGATGACGCGCTCGAGATCGTCCGCGAGCTCGGCGCCGTGCTGGGGCTGCCCCTTGCTGTAGGCGTTGCGCGCGAGGTCGTGCGTGTTGGCGATGTGGTCCACCGCCGGGAGCAGCTGCGCCGCGAACTGCTTGGCGTTCGTGGGGATCCCGCCGACGGAGATCCCGCCGAACCCCACGCCGTGATAGCCGCGCGAGCGGCCGACGAAACGGATGCGCTTGGAATCGCCGCGCGCCTGGTGATACGCCAGCGCGATCTTGAGGGCGGTATCGACGGCCTCGCTCCCCGAGTTCACGAAGAAGACGTGATCGAGGTCGCCGGGGAGCATGTCCGCCACCCGCTCGGCGAGGGCGAAGGAGAGCGAGTGCCCCATCTGGAAGGGGGGCGCGTAGTCGAGCGTGCGCGCGGCGGTCGCGATCGCCTCCGCGATCGGGGCGCGGCAGTGGCCCGCGTTCACGCACCAGAGTCCGGCGACGCCATCGAGCACCTGGCGTCCGTCGGAATCGGTGTAGTGCATGTCCTTGGCCGACACGAGGATCCGCGGCGCCTGCTTGAACGCGCGGTTGTTCGTGAACGGCATCCACAACGGCTCGAGCGACGGCGTCGCCTCGAGCGGAGCGTGGAGAAGCGCGGCGATGGCGCTGGTGCTCGAGGCGATGCTGGTCATGTCAGGATCCTGGGGTCAGTCCGTGGTCACTCGTGCGTGATCATTCTTCGGGGGCCAGCGAGAGCTGATCGGGAGCGGCGTCGCCACCCTCCGGTCCCTCGCCGCCCTCGCCTTCCGTATCGTCCGGCACCACGCGTGCGACGGCCGTGATCACATCGCCCATGTCGAGGTTGATGAGCTTCACGCCCTGCGTGTTGCGGCCGGCCACGCGCACATCCTTGACTGGGGAGCGGATGATCTGCCCGCCACGCGTGATGAGCATGACCTGATCCTCGGCCAGCACCTCGAGCAGCCCGACGACGTTGCCGGTGCGCTCCGTACGATTGACCGTCTTGATCCCCTTGCCGCCGCGCTTCTGCACGCGGTACTCGTCGATCGGCGAGCACTTGCCCAGGCCGAGTTCGGTCACGACCATCAGCGTCGCTTCGCGCTTCACGACCACCATGCCGATCACGGCATCGTCGTCGGAGAGCTCGATCCCCTTCACGCCGGTGGTGTCGCGTCCCATGGGGCGCGTGTCCTGCTCGTGGAAGCGCACCGAGAGGCCGTGCTTGGTGGCGAGCACGATGTCGTTCGTGCCGCTCGTCACCTGCACATCGATGAGCTGATCGCCCTCCTCGATCTTGATCCCCTTCACGCCCGTGCTGCGGACGTTGGAGTACTCGGAGAGCGCGGTCTTCTTGATGGTGCCCTGTCGCGTGCAGAACAGGAGGTACTCGTCCTCGGTGAACTTCTTGACCGAGACCATCGCGGCGATGAGGGTATCCGGCGCGACGTTGATGAGATTGACGATCGGCTTGCCCTTGGCCGCGCGTCCCGCCTGCGGGATCTCGTGCACCTTGAGCCAGAAGCAGCGTCCGTCCGCGGTGAAGCAGAGGATGTACGCGTGCGTGCTCGCGGTGAAGAGATGCTCGATGAAGTCCTCGGACTTGAGGTCCGAGCCCTGGAGCCCCTTCCCGCCGCGCCGCTGCTGGCGATAGGTGGTGATCGAGGTGCGCTTGATGTAGCCGGAGTGCGAGATGGTCACGACCATCTCCTCGTCGGCGATCAGATCCTCGACCGAGAACTCCCCTTCGTCGGCGATGATCGTGGTGCGACGGGCATCGCCGTAGGTGTCGACGATGGCGCCGAGCTCTTCCTTCATGATCGTCATGCGGCGCGTCTTGCTGCCGAGGATGTCGTTCAGCTCGCGGATCAGGGCCTGCACCTCGCGGAGCTCCTCCTCCAGCTTCTCGATCTCGAGCCCGGTGAGGCGCGCGAGCCGCATGTTGAGGATGGCCTCGGCCTGCTTCTCACTGAGCTTGAAGCGGCGCTGCAGCTCGTTGCTCGCGATCTCGGTGTCGGCCGAGCCGCGGATGACCTTGATCACGGCGTCGATGTTGTCGACCGCGATCTTGAGCCCTTCGAGGATGTGTTCGCGGTCCTTCGCCTTGTCGAGATCGAACTGCGTGCGGCGGACGATGACCTCGTGGCGGTGCGCGATGAAGTGCTGGAGCACCTCGCGCATCCCCATGATCTTCGGGACGAGCCGCTTGCTGATCGGGTCCGGCACCAGGGCGAGCATGATCACGCCGAAGGTGCTCTGCATCGTGGTGTGCTTGTAGAGCTGGTTCAGCACCACGCGCGGGATGGCATCGCGCTTGAGCTCGATCACGATGCGCATGCCGTCGCGATCCGACTCGTCGCGCAGGTCGCTGATCCCTTCGAGCTTCTTGTCGCGCACCTGGTGGGCGATGTCCTCGACGAGGCGCGCCTTGTTCACCTGGTACGGCAGCTCGTTGACGACGATCTGCGACTTGTTCCCCTTCTCGTTCTCCTCGATCACCGCGCGGGCGCGCATGACGATCTTGCCGCGGCCGGTCTCGAGGTAGTCCTTGATCCCCGCCTTGCCGTAGATGTAGGCGCCGGTCGGGAAGTCAGGGCCGGTGATGAGCGTGCGCAGCTGGTCGATCGACGTCTCGGGGTCGTCGATCAGGGCGTTCACCGCCGCGGCCACCTCGCGCAGGTTGTGCGGCGGGATGTTGGTCGCCATGCCCACGGCGATGCCGGACGAGCCGTTGACCACGAGGTTCGGGAGCGCGCTCGGGAGCACCGTGGGCTCTTCGAGGCGATCGTCGAAGTTCGGACCGAAGTCGACGGTGTTCTTGTCGATGTCGGCGAGCAGCTCGGTGGCGATGCGCGTGAGGCGCGCTTCCGTGTACCGGTACGCGGCGGCGGAGTCACCGTCGACCGAGCCGAAGTTCCCCTGTCCGTCCACCAGCGGATAGCGCAGCGAGAAGTCCTGCACCATGCGCACGAGGGCGTCGTACACCGACGAGTCACCGTGCGGGTGGTACTTGCCGAGCACGTCGCCGACGACCGTCGCCGACTTCTTGTACGGACGCCCGGGGACGAGCCCCAGTTCGTTCATCGCGTACAGCACGCGGCGGTGCACCGGCTTCAGGCCATCGCGTACGTCGGGGAGCGCGCGACTGACGATCACGCTCATCGAGTAGTTGATGAACGACTCCTTGATCTCGTCGTCGATCAGGCGCGGCAGGATGCGTTCGCGATTATTCGGAGCGGTCATTATGGGGGCGAAATGGGGTTTCTTCGGCCGCTGGTGCTAACCCAGAAATATACCGTTCGGCGCCCGAAAAACACAACTCGGCAACGGGTCGCTAAAGCGTTGCTGGACAAGCCGTTGCGGGGCCCCAAAAACAGCGCGCCACCGGGGTCTCCGGCGGCGCGTGCACTTCGCTTCTGCCGACTGGCGGCCTAGGGCGCCCGCGTCGCGCCCGGCGCGGCGACCGGACCGGCATCCCGGTCCGCGAACGCGTCGGCGCGCGGAGGGACCGGCGCACTCGGCGCCTCGGTGAGCTCCGTGTCCTCGAGCCCATCCGCCACATCCTCGCTCTTGGACTCCCGCTCGATCGCCTCACGCTCGGCCTTGTAACGCTCGTACCACGCGCGCGTGACCTCACCCGCGAGTTCGCGATTGCCGAGTCCGAAGGAGAGCGCCAGCGCCAGCGCGATCGCGCCGAAGATGATCGCGAACGCCGTCGTCACGATGTCGGTGGCGACGCCGAGCTCCTGCAGCGACATGAACACGGCGAGCAGGATGACGCCCCCCTTCCCCGCCCGCGCGAGCGTCGGACCGCCGTGCAGCGCGCCGGTGCTCGCGAGGATCAGCCCGCCGACGAAATCGCCCAGTACGATGCCCAGGATCACGATCACGATCGCCGCGATCACACTGGGGATGTAGCTCACCAGCTCGCTCAGCACCTGCCCGAGCGAGTCGAGCCCCAGCGCGTTGGCGGCCACGAGCACCACCGTGAACATCACGAACCAGAACAGCAGGTTCGCGATCACGCGCGCCGGATTGAAATGCGTCCCCGAGCGGTCGAGTGCGTGGATCACGCCGCCGCGGCGCAGCACATCGTTGAGCCCGGTGCGGCGCAGCACCTTCGATGCGCCCTTCTGCACGAGCTTCGCCAGCAGGTACCCGAGCACAAGCACCGCCGCCGCACCCATCAGCGCGGGGATGAACTCCCAGAGCTGGGCGAGACTTTCCTGCAGGCGTTGGACGAACGAACCAGAGGGATTCACAAAGAGGAATCTAGAAGGTCCAGTGGAGAAGCGTATGGGCCCCGGGGGTCCCCATCGCGGCCGCGAGCACCCCTTCGGGGCGGATCTCGAGGCGGCCGAGCTTGCGTCCGGCGTCCGCCATCGGGGTCACGAAGCGCTCCGCCATGGCCACACCACCGAGCGCGCCGGCGGCCGTCAGCGCGGCGGTGGCAGCGCTGAAGCGTTCCTTGGAAGCGCCGCTCAGAACGCTCACCCCGGCGCCCATCAGCCCGCCCGCCACCGCGCCGAGTGAGACCATCTGCGCATCCGAGCGGGAGTGATCGTAGCGTCGCACCATCCAGCGGTCGCCGGCCAGGATGCCGAGCGCTCCGCCGGCGAGGAGCACGCCGGCCTGCGTCGCGTCGCTGGGCTGCGAGTTGGCGACCGCGGCGTAGGCCGCCGTGGCACCGATCGCACCGCTCGACCAGAGCGTGGTGACATCACCGGCGGTCACGCGGTACGGCACGCTCGCCACGTACGCCCCACCGAGCGGAGCACCCACGAGCATCCCCGCCAGAGCGGCGATGGCCGACGCGCGGTCCGGGTCCCCCTTGTTCGAGGTGCTCTTCAGGGCCCGGGAGAGTCCGAGTCCGGTCAGCGCACCGGCGTCGGCGCCGAAGAGCGCGCCCGCGACTTCGTCGTCGGTGACGCCCTTCCCTGCGGTGAGCGCGAGCGCGGTGCCGGCGATGGACCCGAGGAACACGGCGCCCGCAGTCGTCTTGGCGCCCGCGTCGGAGATCCCGCCGACGAGCAGTGCGGCCGCCGCGCCGTGGATGGCGGCGCCGTTCGCGAGCCGACGCATCGGCTCAGTGATCGTCATGTCGCGCGAGAGTTCCGCGGCGGCGAAGAACGAGCCCCCGGCCATTACCAGATAGCCGGCGGTCCAACCGAGTCCGTTGGAGGAGATGGTCGTCGCGAACGACGGGCCGTAGACGAGCGCGCCGAGCCAGGTCTGATCGCGCACGAAGGCGTTGTTGAGCCCGGTGCGCGGGGCGTTGTCCGCCGGAGCGGCGGCCACCGGTGCCGGCTGCTGCGCGGCGAGCGTGCCGACGGGGAACGTGGCGGCCGCGACGACCAACGGCGCGGCGTACAAGAGTCGAACGAGCCGTCGAAGAGCGCGGCCGGTGGTGTCGGTCATTGTCGGGGATCGGATGGCGAAGTGTGTCATGCCCTGCTTCTACCCCACAAGACGATCCAGTGCACCGCGAAGTTCCATCCTGGAACCCTCGCCGGTGCCCGTGGTCTCAGTTCCGCGTCCCGCGCTTCACGTCGAAGAGCACGCTCCGATGGCACGATGGGCAGATCAGCCACTCCCGCTGACGGGCGTAGCCCAAGCCGAAGCTCCCGCCTCCGATGTGCCGCACGGTCATCGACACCCGACAGCGAGGGCACTCGGGGATCGTCCCCGCGGCGAAGCTCGCCCGCGCGGCCGTCTGCTCGTCCCGGGTGTACTGGGCGCTCTCGCTCATGCGATCCGGATCACGACTTTGCCGAACTGACCGCCGGTCGCCAGGTGCTCGAACGCGGCGCGCCCGTCGGCCAGATCGAAGACCCGGTCCACGGGGGGATGCAGATGCCCCGCTCGCAACTCGGCGACGATCGCCGCGAACTCCGAGGCACTCCCCATGGTGGAACCCATCAGCGACCATTGGTTCCAGAAGAGTTTGCGCACGTCGGTCTGGAGCATCGGACCGGTGCTCCCGCCGCAGGTGACGAGTCGGCCGAGTCGGCCGAGGCTGCCGAGCGAGGCGGCCCAGCTGTCGGTGCCGCCACTGTCGATCACCACGTCAGCACCGCGCTTGCCGGTGCGCGATCGGACCTCACGGGCGACATCCGACGTTCGGTAGTTGATGGTGTCGTCGGCGCCCAGTGCGGTGGCGCGGGCGAGCTTGTCGTCGCTCCCGGAGGTGACGATCACCCGCGCGCCGATCCGTTTGCAGATCTGCAGCGCAGCGAGCGCCACGCCGCCGCCGATCCCCTGGACGAGCACGGTCTCTCCCGCGCGGACCTTCGCGCGCGTATGCACCATCCGCCAGGCGGTGAGGGTCGCGAGGGTGAAGGCGGCGGCGCTCGCGTCGTCGATGTCGTCGGGGATCCGCTGCACGTTCACCGCGGGCACCGTCACATACTCGGCGAAGGTCCCCGGACGGTGCTCGCCCAGTACCCCGAACTTGAGGCAGAGGGGGTGGGCATCGGCGAGGCAGTAGTCGCAGCGCCCGCACGAGACACCGGGGTTGATCACCACCCGGTCGCCGATCGAAAGGCCGCGCACCTCGTCGCCGATCCGGTCGATCCGCCCCGTGCCGTCAGAGCCCAGGACCCACCCCGGGGTGATGGTGACCCCCGGGAGCCCGCCGACGACGAAGAGGTCGAGATGGTTCAGGGCGGCCGCGGAGAGTCGGACGCGCACGTCCCCGGGACCGCCGAGCCCCGGCTCGGGGAGGTCGTCGCGGAAGGTGATACGGTCGAGGGCGCCGTGGGCGTCGATCGTCAGGGCACGCATAGTCAGGGGCGAGTGACAGTAGGCAGAGTAAGCGAAGCGCGCGGCGCGGGCGAGGCGTGGGGAGCGCTCGCGCCCCGGTCGAGCCGTCCACGCTGGTTATATTTCGGGGTTACGTGGCGCCGCGGCGCCCCGTCCTTTTCGGCCCGTTCCCCGACTTCGGTCAGTCCCTCAATGATTGCGATCAAAGTTCCGCCCCTCGGCGAATCCATCACCGAAGCTACCGTATCGCGGTGGCTCAAGAAGGAAGGCGACACGATCGTCGCCGGCGAGACGTTGGTGGAACTCGAGACGGATAAGATTACGGTCGAAGTGCCCGCGCTCAAAGCGGGGCGCCTCGCGAGCCGTGCCAAGAGCGAAGGCGATGTGGTCGCCGTGAACGACACGCTCGGCGAGTTGGACGAGAGCGGCGCGGGGGCTCCGGCCGGCGCGCCCGTGGCTCCGGCAGCCGCCGCTGCTCCGGCACCCGCCGCTGCCGCCGCGGCCCCGCAGGGCGAAGTGCGCAGCGCTCCCGCCGCGCGCCGCCTGGCCGACGAGGCCGGGGTCGATCTCTCGAGCGTCGCCGGCACGGGACGCGGTGGCGTGGTGAGCAAGCCCGATGTGATCGCGGCCATGGCTCCGGCGGCGGCGTCCGCGCCGGCTCCGGTCGTCGCGACACCGGCGGCAGCGCCGGCGGCGGTAGCAGCGAAGGCCGCGCCGACTCCAGTGCGCGTCGCCGACGGCACCCGCGAGACCCGCGAGAAGATGACGACGCGCCGCAAGCGCATCGCCGAGAACCTCCTCCAGGCGCAGCACGCCACGGCGCATCTCACGACGTTCAACGAGATCGACATGAGCGCCATCATGGCGCTCCGCGACCGCATCAAGGAGAAGACGGAGAAGGAGCACGGCGTGAAGCTCAGCTTCATGCCCTTCTTCGCCAAGGCGGCGACGATCGCGCTGAAGGCCTTCCCGACGGTGAACGCGCAGATCGACGGCGACTCGATCGTCTTCAAGCACTACGTGAATCTCGGCATCGCGGTGGCCAGCGACGCGGGACTCGTGGTGCCGAACGTGAAGGATGCCGACCGCCTCGGGATCCTCGGGATCTCCCGCGAGATCGCCGCCGTCGCCAAGCGGGCCCGCGACTCGAAGCTCACGATGGACGACCTCACCGGCGGCACCTTCACCATCACCAATGGTGGCGTGTTCGGGTCGCTCATCTCGACGCCGATCATCAACTATCCGCAGGTCGCGATCCTCGGGCTGCACAAGACGCAGGACCGCCCGATCGCGCTCAACGGCCAGGTCGTGATCCGTCCGATGATGTACATCGCCCTCTCCTACGACCACCGCATCATCGACGGGCAGCAGGCAGTGCTCTTCCTGGTGAAGGTGAAGGAGCTGATGGAAGATCCGGCCTCGATGCTGATCGACTGAGCACCCAGACCGTCCGAATGCACGAAGGGGCGCGCCGGCAGATCGGCGCGCCCCTTTGCGTTGCAGTCGGGATCAGTTGCCGATGGTCCAGTTCACCGCGAAGCCGATCGAGTTGCGCGACTTCTTCAGGCCGATCGACTGGAAGTAGGTCGGGCGCACGGTGAGCGCATTCTTGATCACGATGCCCATCCCCACCGTCACTCCTTCGTACATCGTGCTGGAGATGAGCGTCGGACCGCCGACCCCCTCGTACTCCACTGCTCCCGCGGCCGACACGAAGCGCAGTTCTCCGGCGATGAAGGGGAGCAGCTGCACCTCCTCGCTCCGGAAGGCGCGCGAGCCGAGCGCGGCCGAGAGGGCGTAGGAGTTGGAGCGGATCCCGAGCTTCGTGCCGGCGGAGTTCTTGTACGTGCCGTCGATGTTCTCGACCGACACGAACGGGCAGAACTGCAGCCCCGAGGTGCCGCGGAACTCGATCGGCATTCCGGTGCGCAGCCCCCAGCTCGTGACCGTCAGCGGATACGTCGACAACGACGCCCTGCCGTAGTGCCCGTCGATGAACTGGCTTCCCGGTTCGCCCGTGCCGAGCGTGGCCGCGTACAGATTGGCCTCGCTGTTCGTGCGCGACATGGCCCCGACGCGGTACTTGCCGCCGTCGTACTCCGCCTGACCGAGACAGGTCTGCGCCCCCGCGATCGCGGGAAACGCGAGCGCCGCCAGCCCTGCCGCGTGGCACAACATCCTCTGAATCCGCATCCCGTTCTCCTGCGAAAGGTTCCGCTCCCTGCCTTCACTCCAGCCGTCCGGCTAACTTGAAGGGGACACACGCCCAGACCAATACCCCATGACCACCGATTCCGTTCTCACCCCCGACGTCGTCGTCATCGGCGGCGGCCCCGGCGGCTACGTCGCCTCGATCCGCGCCGCCCAACTCGGACTCTCCGTGGTGTGCGTCGAAGCCGACAAGACCCTCGGCGGCACCTGCGTCAACGTCGGCTGCATCCCGTCGAAGGCGCTCCTCGGCAGCTCGGAACATTACGAGTTCGCGCGGCTTCACGCTGAGGAGCACGGCTTCTCGGTCGGCGAGGTGACGCTCAACCTCGCGCAGATGATGAAGCGCAAGGACGACGTGGTGAGCGCCAACACCAAGGGGGTCGAGTTCCTCTTCAAGAAGAACAAGGTCACCTGGGCCAAGGGGTGGGGACAGCTCAAGCCCGGCAACGTGGTCGAGGTGAAGGGGCACGACGGCGTGATCACGACGTATCGTGCGAAGCATGTGATCATCGCCACCGGCTCGGTGCCGAGCGCGCTCCCCTTCCTGCCCTTCGATGAGGAGCGGGTGCTCTCGAATGTCGGCGCACTGAAGATCCCCGAAGTGCCGAAGCATCTGATCGTGATCGGCGGCGGCGTGATCGGGCTCGAGTTGGGTTCGGTGTGGCGTCGCCTCGGCGCGAAGGTCACCGTGGTGGAGTACGCGCCGACGATCCTTCCCGGGAACGACGACGAGATCATCAAGGAAGCGGACCGGATCCTGCGCAAGCAGGGCCTCACGATCATGGCCGGCACCAAGGTCACCGGGGGCGCCCGCAGCGGCGACCGGGTGACGGTGCAGGTCGAGAAGGACGGAACGCCAAGCACGCTCGACGCCGACTACGTGCTCGTGTCGATCGGTCGCAAGCCGGCGCTCTTCGGGATTGATGCCGCAGCGCTCGGGCTCACGCTCGGCAAGCGCGGCGAGATCGCCGTGGACGACCAGATGCGCACCAACCTCCCGAACGTCTTCGCGATCGGCGACGCCGTCGGCGGCAAGCTGCTCGCGCACAAGGCGGAGGAAGAGGGGGTGATCGCCGCCGAGGTGATCGCGGGGAAGCCGGTGCACATGCACTACCACAACATGCCGGGCGTGGTCTACACCTGGCCCGAGATCGCGACGGTCGGTCTCACCGAGGCCGAGGTGAAGGCGAGCGGGCGCGCCTACAAGGTCGGGAAGTTCCCCTTCAGCGCCAACGGACGTGCGCGCACGATGGCGGAGACCAGCGGTTTCGTGAAGTTCGTGTGCGACGCGACCACCGACGAGATCCTCGGTGCGCACATGATCGGTGCCAACGCGAGCGACCTGCTCACCGAGGTCGTGCTGGCGATGGAGTTCCGCGGCACGAGCGAGGACATCGGGATCACGGTGCACTCGCACCCGACGTTGAGCGAGGCGGTCAAGGAAGCCGCGCTCGCGGTGCGGGGGCACGCGATCCACATCTAGCGGAAGCGGTCGGCGTACCCGCTCTCCTTCAGGAACCTCTCGGCGTCGGTCGCGGTGAGGATCGCGGCGATCGCCGCCTGCTTGTCGGGGTGTGACTCGTAGTACGCCTGCGCGATCCGGTACCCCATGTAGTAGCCGAGGTCTTTGGGACGGACCTTCACGTCGGGCGGGGAGAACCAGGGGTTCTGGTCGTTGCTCCTGATGTCGCGCTGGAACTCCTCCCAGAGCATGCGCTCGCGACCGGGCTCGGCGTTCACCCAGGCGTGGACGTGAGCGTTGATGTTGTCCCCGGACATGCGCTCGGCGACGAAGTCGGCTCCGCCTTCGCGGATGGCTCGCGGGAGCAACGCCCCGCCATTCATGGCCTGCTGGTAGTGGACGAGCTCGTGCGACACGATCGCCGGGACTTTGTCGACGGTGGTGAGGACCTGCCGCAGCCAGTCCCCCATCCCCGTCATCACGTCGTCGGTGGTGCGCCCGTACATCTCGGCGCCGATCAGGAGACCGCTGGCGGCCGTGGTGCCGCCGCTGCTGAGGCGACCGATGAGGAAATAGACGTCGGGGAAGACCGCGTCCGGGTACATCGCCTTCAACTTCACGAAGGCAGCGCGGATCTTCGGCTCATCGCGCGCGATCTGCAGCGTGCTGGCGCGGGCGGCCTCGTAGTAGCGTGGGACCTTGTCCACGACCGCGGCCATGGTCTTGGCGTCGGTGAGTCGGAACGAGATCCAGTGCTTGAGTCCCGGGGTGGCGGGCTTGAAGTAGAAGGAGTCGATCGCGGCCGCGGTACCGAGTGTCGCGCGGGCATCGAAGGCCTGCCAGAAACGCGGGATGTCCTCGGTGACGAGCTTGGCGGCGGCCGGATCGTGGTTGCTCTGAGCCGCCGCGCGTGTGGTCAGCGCGACGGCGAGCAGCAGGACGGAGCGGAAGTGTCGGGTCATCGTACGATTCGACAGTCCGGACGGTCCCGGGGTTTCAGGCGAGATACTTCTCTCGGAAGATCTTGATGTGGTGCTCGGAATGCCCGACGATGATCCAGACGAGTGCCCGCACCGAGACTTCCTTGTCGCTCGCGGTGCCGCGGCGTGTCCAGGCGGCCTCGGAGAGGGAGTCGACCAGGGCGAGGGTCGCCGCCCGTACGGCCGCGAATTCGTCCACGAGGCTGGCGACGGTGCGTCCGGCGACATCGCAGTTCGGGACCCAGACATCCTGATCGAACCCCGGGAGCGGGGTCGTGTCGGCGCGGGCGATGCGGAGCAGTCGGTACGAGAAGACCCGTTCGGCGTCGGTCACATGCAGCAACGATTCCTTGAGGGTCCACTTCCCGGGGCCGTAGCGGTGTTCACCGAGCGATTCGGGGATCGCGCGGAGCAGGGCGAGCATCGGGGCGGTCTGGGCGCGGAGCGTGGCGCGGATATCGCCATCGGCGACCTGCGAGATGTAGTTGCCGTAGTACGGGGCGTGCTCGTCGGCGGCGGGGCGGACGGAGGCGGGATGGGACACGATCGGGCTCCTGGGTGAGAGGCGCATCGGACGTGGGCGCTGGTGCCGGAATCTACTCCGGACCGTATCTTGGAGGGCAGGACCAGTCCACCTGACACCGAGAGGGCCAGTGACACATTCACGCCGCGATTTCGTGAAGAGTTCGGCGGTCGTCGCCGCGACAGCAGCGATCGGCAACCGGATCCTCACCGCGGGCGACGCGTTCGCCTCATCCGTTCCGTCGGCGGGGGATCCCGCCATCAAAGCACTCATGCAGGTCGCGCTCGACGTCGCCAAGAGTGGCGGCGCGGGCTACGCCGACGTGCGCGTCTCGGCGCGCCGACAGCAGAACGTCAACACGCGCGAGCGGATCGTGCAGGGGGTGAGCGACACCGACACCTTCGGGCTCGGTGTCCGCACCCTCGTGGACGGTGCCTGGGGCTTCGCCGCGACGAGCGTGCTGACCAAGGACTCGATCGCTGCGACCACGCGGTCGGCACTCGACCAGGCCAAGGCCAACCGCGCGAGTCAGCTCAAGCCGGTGGTGCTCGCCCCGACGCCGGGGAACCAGATCGGCGAGTGGAAGAGCCCGATCAAGACGGATCCCTTCACCGTGTCGATCCCGGACAAGGTCGCGCTGCTGCTCGCCGCGAACGAGGCGGCGCTGAAGGTGAAGGGCGTGCGCAACGTGAGCTCGTCGATGTTCTTCCTCCGCGAGGAGAAGACGCTCATGACGAGCGAAGGTTCGTACATCGTGCAGACCATCTACCGCACCTCGCCGTCGATCTCGATCACGGCGGTGAGTGCCGACTTCACCGACTTCCAGACCCGACAGAGCGCGGACATCGCGCCCATGGGACTCGGCTACGAGTGGGTGACGGACAGCCGGATGCTGGAACGCACCCCCGAGTTCGCCGCCGACGCGGTAGCCAAGCTGAGTGCGAAGCCGGTGGAACCGGGTCGCTACGACCTGCTGCTCCACCCGAGCAACATGTGGTTGACCATCCACGAGACGGTCGCCCACCCGACCGAACTGGATCGTGCGCTCGGCTTCGAGGCCAACTACGCCGGCACGAGCTTCGTCGCGCCGCCGGATCAGGTGCTCGGCAAGCTCAAGTTCGGCAGCGATGTGATGAACATCGTCGGCGACCGTGAGCAGCCCGGTTCGCTCGGCGCCATCGGCTGGGACGACGAGGCGGTGAAGCCGACCAAGTTCGACATCATCAAGAACGGCGTCTTCGTGGATTATCAGACCACGCGCGAGCAGGCGTCGATGCTCAGCGACTACTACAAGAAGGCGGGCAAGCCGGTGAAGAGCTACGGCTGCTCGTACGCGCAGAGCTGGAGCGATGTGCAGTTCCAGCGCATGCCGAACGTGTCGCTGCAGCCGGGGAAGAACGACTGGTCGTGGAACGATCTCGTGGGACAGATGGACAAGGGGATCGCGATCGTGGGCGACGGGTCGTTCTCGATCGACCAGCAGCGCTACAACGGACAGTTCGCCGGTCAGGTCTTCTACGAGGTGAAGGGCGGGAAGATCGTCGGCCAGCTGAAGGATGTGGCGTACCAGTTCAAGACGCCGCTCTTCTGGGGCTCGATGCGCGCGATCGGTGGACCGAAGAGCTACGAGCTCGGCGGGGCCTTCGGTGACGCCAAGGGTCAGCCCGGGCAGTCCAATTCCGTGAGTCACGGCTGCGTGCCGGCGATCTTCACCCAGTGCAACATCCTCAACACCGGGAGGAAGGCGTGAGCCGCTTCGCTCCGAACTCGCTCTTCATGCCCGCCGGGATCCTCTCCCGGACGGAGGCGGAGGAGATCTGCAAGCGCGCCATCAAGAACTCGCCCGCGCCCGAGACCCGCGTGAACATCGGGAGCTCCGCGCGCGCCGACACGCGCTTCGCACTGAATCAGGTCACCACGAGTGGCCAGAACGCCGACACCACCGTGACGATCACCGCCATCACGGGGAATCGTTCGGCGAGCGTCAACACCAATCGACTCGACGAAGCGTCGCTCGCCGCAGCGGCGAAGCAGGCGTACGAGATCGCGCAGCTGGTACCGCCGAATCCGGAACGGATGCCGGAGCTCGGCGCGCAGAACTACCCTGCCCCGCGCGAGCGGGCGGTGACGTTGCCCACGCCGGCCGAACGCGCGGCGGCGGCGAAGAAGGTCACCGACAAGGCGCGTGCGGCCGGACTCATCGCGACCGGATTCATCGAATGCCGCGCCGGCTCGCAGGCGCTCGCCAATTCGAAGGGGCTCTTCGCCTACGATTCGAGCGCAGTGGTCACCATGACCGCGACGGTGCGTTCCCCCGACGGCACCGGCTCCGGCTGGGCCTGCAGCGATGGTGAGGTGTTCGCCGATATCGACGCCGATCGTGTGGCGGCGACGGCGGTGCAGAAGGCCATGGAGTCGCGGAACCCGGTGGCGATCGAACCGGGGCGTTACGCGACGATCCTCGAACCGACCGCGGTCGGGAATCTGGTGCAGCTGATCGCCGGTGCCATGCAGGCGCGCGCCGCCGACGAGGGGCGTTCGTTCTTCTCCAAGCCCGGCGGCGGCAACAAGATCGGGATGAAGGTCGTGGATGAGCGCGTCACCTTGATCACCGACCCCGCCGACAGCCCGAGCACGTACGGTGGCTTCGATGGCGACGGGATGCCGCTCGAGAAGGTCACGTGGATCGAGAACGGTGTGGTGAAGAACCTGAACTACGACCGTTTCTGGGCGCAGAAGCAGGGCGTCCCCGCCACGCGCGCCGGCGGCGGATTCGGTGCCCGCTCGTTGCGCATGCTCGGCGGCACCACGAGCACGGCGGACATGATCAAGAGCACCGAGCGCGGGCTGCTCGTGACGCGCTTCTGGTACATCCGTCCGGTCGATCCCCGCACGATCCTCTACACGGGCCTCACTCGCGACGGCACCTTCCTGATCGAGAACGGCAAGGTGACGAAGCCGGTGAAGAATTTCCGCTACAACGAGAGCCCGATCTTCTTCCTGAACAATCTGGAAGCGCTCGGGCCCGCGGTGCGCGTGAACGCGTCGGAGAACCTTGGCGCCGGCGGTGCGACCTGGATGCCGACGCTGAAGGTGCGGGAGTTCACCTTCAGTTCGTTGTCGGACGCGGTGTAAGTCGTTTTATAGCAATAGATTATAGCGCATCGGCCGCTTTCGACAACTGATCAACACCGAGGCTCTTAGTTCAGGATAGTAGATAACCTGAACTAAGAGCCTTGTTGTAGTTCAGGATCGCCAATATACTGAACCTATCCACTTCGTGGAGCTCAGTATGCCGGGTAGGTACGTCGAGACCTTTTGGCAACACGACCCGGCGGCGAACGCCCCGCCTCGATATCGACGCGCCTGCCGGTACCGTGCGTTCATCCCGCTACCCGTGTCCGAACTGCGGATCGCGCTCGACGCGGAGACCGCGGGCGCCGTGTCCGATGCGGAGTTCGCGATCGCCGCGCTCAATGCGGTGGCGTTCCCCGCACTCGCCCCCCTGGCGCGGCTTCTGCTCCGGACCGAATCGATCGCATCCTCTCGAGTCGAAGGTCTGCAACTCGGTGCGCGTGACCTGGCACGAGCCGAGGCAAAGGCGAAGAGTGGAGCGAAGGTCGGGGGAAGCGCGCTGGAGATCCTCGGGAACATCACGGCGATGGAAGTGGCGATCGACAAGGCCGCCTCGGCTCCGACGTTCGGCGTGTCGGAGATGTGCGAGGTGCATGCGCGACTGATGGCATCGTCGCCGAGTCCGCGGATCGCCGGAACGATCCGGGCGATGCAGAACTGGTTCGGAGGGAACAACTACAATCCGTGCGGCGCCGATTTCGTGCCGCCGCCACCGGATCACGTGGAGGTGCTGCTCGACGACCTTGCGCGGGCGATGAACGACACCGTTCTCCCTCCCGTCGTGCAGGCTGCGCTCATACACGCGCAATTTGAGACGATCCATCCATTCCTCGACGGCAACGGACGTACCGGGCGAGCGCTCGTGCATGTGGTGCTCCGGCGACGCGGCACCACGCCGGCGTATGTGCCGCCCATCTCGGTGATCCTCGCGGGAGATCGCGACCGATACATCCAGGCACTCACCGCGTTCCGCGGTGATGACATCTCGGCGTGGATCCGACACTTCGCGGATGCGTGCACCACGGCGGCCCAGTTGGCAAAGGCGTATGCGCTCGAGGTCGGGCGACTCTCGGAGCGTTGGCGTCAGCGACTGGCCGATCAGCCGGAGGCGCCAAGAGCCGACGCGACCGCGTGGGCGCTGATCGACGTCCTCCCCGCACACCCGACGATCACGGCGTCCGCCGCCGCGTCGGCCACTGGGCGTGCACGCGCCGCCGTGTATCAAGCGCTCGAGGAGCTCGAGCTCGCGGGCATTCTCCGACGCATCTCATCCTCGTTGAGGAACCAAGCGTGGGAATCGGCAGAGCTGCTGCAGCTCATCGAGGGACTGGAGTCAGGCGCCCTGCCGCGCGCGAGCGGTCGGGACGGACGGCGCTGATTCCCCCACCACCACCTCCCGCGCCCACCGCGCGAGCTCCCGCGCATCCCGAGCCCCGGGCTGGGGATCGTGCGCCAACCACGTGACCCGCGGCGTATGCGCCGGCGCCGCGAGCAATCCGGTGAGATGCCCGATGAACACATCGTCGCCGGCGTACGATGCCGTGCGGAGCTGCGACGCCGGGTAGCTCACCCGCGCCACCCAGAGCGGACGCTCCGCCACGCGCACCGCCTCGAACATCCCGGCCTTGAACGGCAGCACCCGGTCGCCACGTGTCGAGGTCGCTTCGGGGAAGACCACCACGTTGAGCCCCTCGCGCATCAGCTGCGCGAGCGCCGTGATCTCGCCGCGCATCTTGCTGGCCGAACGCCGATCGACGAAGGCGCCGCCCGCCAACTTGCAGAGCGGCCCGAGCGCGGAGCCGTCGCGGACCTCCGTGGAGGTCACGAAGACCACCGGATAGCGACTCGCGATCAGGAGCACGTCCACATAGGAGATGTGGTTGAGCACCGTCATCCCGCCGCCGTGCGGCAGGATCTCCTCTCCGCGTTCGTAGTCGCAGCGCACGCCGGTGGTCCGGAGCAGCCAGGGGCTCACGCGATGCAGCCAGCGCACGCGGGCCCGCTGGCGCGCCCGCGCGTCCCGTCGCATCATACCGATGCTCAGGGACCCGAGGACGCCAACGAGGAGCACCCCCACGAACGCAGGGCCCCGGTAGAGCGATCGCCAGTGTGCGCGCGCGAACATGCTGCCAACGCTACGCCGGCGTCCGCACGATGAGAAGGGGTCACCGGAGCGAACGCAGGGGCTCGACGGATCCCGCGACGGTGCTCGCCTGTAATATATTTACGTCAATATTAATCTCGAGACCTTGCGCTCCCTCGCCGGCCCACCGGCCCGACCATGACCACCTCCCTCGACGCCACGACCGGTGACGCTCGCACGCTCGCGGACGAGAGTCAGTGGTACACCGAGCACACCGCGCTCCTCATCAGTACCGTCAAATGGGCCTTCCTTGGCGCCGGTGCCGGACTGTGCGTCGGCTTCGGAACCCGGGGCTTCCTGTGGACCATCGCCAAGAGCAGCGCCATCGTCCGCGCCTTCGATACGCCGGCGTGGGGGTGGTACTGGATCCTTCCGTTCGCGCTCTTCCTCTGCGTCTGGCTCGTGCGCACCTTCGCCCCCGAGGCCCGAGGTCACGGCACGGAGGCGGTGATCGCGGCCATCCACCAACGACACGGCAGGATCGCCTGGAAGGTCGCTCCGGTGAAACTCCTGGCGACGGTCGTCACGCTGGCCGCTGGCGGCAGTGTGGGGAAGGAAGGGCCGGCCGCACAGATCGGCGCCGCGCTCACGAGCCTGTTCGCCGATCTGCTGCGACTGAACAACGACGATCGGCGCCGCCTCGTGATCTGCGGCGTCAGTGCGGGATTCGCGTCCGTCTTCGGCACCCCGGTCGCGGGCGCGCTCTTCGGCATCGAGGTGCTCTACCTCGGCCGGATCGACTACACCGTCATCTTCCCGGCGCTCGTCGCGGGGATCGTCGCGCATCTCGCGTGCGGCGTCACCCCGCCCTTCCCACCATTCGACAACGTGCTCATCGGCATGGGGCAGATCGAACTGGTGCTGCTCGCCCTCCTCTCCGGGATCGCCTTCGGCATCGTCGCGCTGCTGTTGATCGAGAGCATGCGGCTCCTCGACCGGCTCCTGCGCCCGCTCCGTCGCTCGCCCTATTTCGTCGCGAGCGGCGCCGGGGTGGTGCTGATCGCACTCTACGCGATCGGCGGCGAACGATACGCGGGACTCGGCACCGACACGATCGACGGTGTGCTGGCCGGCGTGCTCGTGCTTCCGTCGTACGCCTTCCTGCTCAAGATCCTCGCGACCTCGATCACGCTCGAAGGTGGCGGCAGCGGCGGGATCATCACGCCGATCTTCTTCGTTGGTGCCACGAGCGGGGCCGCACTCGGGGCCGCGCTGGGCGTTTCGCCCGTGGCGCTCGCATCGTTCGGGTTCATCGCCGTGCTGGCGGCGGCGGCGAACACGCCCCTCGCCGCGGCCGTCATGGCCATGGAAGTGCTGCCCTCCTCCGTCGGCGTGTATGCGGCGCTCGCGGCGGCGACCGCCTATCTCATGGTCGGGCACCGGAGCGTGTACGCCAGCCAGAAGCTCGGCTTCTCCAAATCGGGCGGACTGGAGATCCCGACCGGCGGCACCATCGGGGACTTCGACCGGTCGGAGATCCGGATCCGGAAGAACTCCCTCACGGAGCGGCTGCACCGGTGGGGACGCACGCGAGAGGATCCCCCGGACGACACCCCGGACGCGCCACGCTGAGCCGTGATGTGCGAAGGGCCGGCCTCCCCGAAGGAAGCCGGCCCTTGCGATGGTGCGGAGCGCTGCGGAGCGATCAGCCCTGCTTGATCGCGTCCATGATCTGCGCCGGCACGCTCATCGGCGTCGTCATGCGGCGACGGCGGCCGGCCTCGGCCTGCACCCCGTTCCACAGCTCGAACGCCTTGCCGTCGGCCTTGAGCTCCTGCTCGTTCACCGGCTCGCCGTCGAGCCACGCATGCAGCGCGGACGACATGCTCGCGGAATCGAGCGGGACTTCACGATCCACCATCGGGTCCTGCTGCTGCGGCGCACGCGGCGCGGCCAGCTCTTCGCGACCCGACTCACGCGGGTCCAGGTGTTCCATCATCACGGTGCTCGCTCCTCCAGAAGCTTTTGCAGCGCCTCACGGGCGCGGTGAACGCGCATTTTGAGTGCGCCGACCGACGTCTCCAGCAGCTCCGCCATCTCTTCGTAGGAGCGCCCTTCCACGTGCTTCATCACGAAGGCTTCCCGCAATGATGCCGGCAACGCCGCCAGCGCACGATCGAGGTGACCACGAAGCTCCCCCCGGTCCAACTCTTCCTCGGGGGTCTCATATCCAGACGGCTGATCGTCCTCTTCGTAACTGAGGTGCGTCCGGCGGATGTTCTTGAGCCAGTCCTTGCACCCATTGGCCACGATCCGGAAGACCCAGGCATCGAAGCGCCCGCGCACCTCGCCGAGGTGGTGGTAGGCCTTGATGAAGGAGTTCTGCAGGATGTCCGCCGCATCATCCGGACTGCCCGTCATGCCCACGGCATGCCGGTACAACGGATCGCTGTAACGCACGATCAGCAGCGAGAACGCCTGCTGGTCGCCGGCGAGGACCCGATCGATGATGGCCTGATCGGCGTCTTCCGGTTGGTCCTGGATGGGAACAGCCGCAGTCATGTTCACGACGCTAGTGTAACCTCCCACACGCGTCGAGGACAGACCTTGCCGGTGCCGGAAACCCGAGGGTCCCAGCCACGTCACATCCAAATGACGAGCGCACGGACGCCGGGTAACGGGGCGCGGCCACCCGCGCCGCCGCGGGGGATTTGTTCGGGGCGCGCCGACGCATCAGGGACAGAGCTGCGTCATGGGGATCGCCGCCACGCTGGTCGCGGGGAGCGCGAACCCGTACTTGGCGTTCACCGACTCGGCCACCGCCTTCGCGATCAGCTGGTGCCCCACGATGTTCGGATGCACGCCGTCGAGGGAGATGTACTGCCCGTAGGGCGAACTGCAGCCGAGCTCGACGGTGGCCTTGTAGCTCCCGCGCGCGGCATACGTCACCTGGTAGACCGCGTTGAGATCCACGAAGGCCCACCCCTTGGCGTCGGCCACGGCCTGCAGGGTGGTGTTCATCGCGGTGACCACGCCATCGAGCGTCGCGAGTTCGGCGGCGGTCAGGATGAAGTCGTCGGTGCCGGGGACGTCCGCGCACGAGAAGGGCCGCGCGCTCCCAATGCCGGCCGCGACGTACGCGAGCGCCGGGATCACCGCCGGCGTGTACACCAGGTTCGTGCTGCCGTTGCAGTCGGCGTTCACGGTGATGCCGGCGGCGGCGAGCGCGGTGCGATCGGTCCAGAGCTCGTCACCGGTGCGGAGTCCGGCGAATCGCGAGGGACGCGGCACACTGAGCACCACCGCCCGCGCCTTCGTGAGCGACAGACTGTCGGCGATGGCGCGGACGACGGTGTCGAACTTCACCGCCGGCACGTACGTCCAGAGCGCACTCTGCGTGTAGCTCGTGGCGGCGACGAGCCGACCGCGCAGCACGGCCGGCAACACCTCGCCGAGCCCGAGCTCGAGCGACACGAAGGTCGGCGACGACACGACCATCGCCGTCACCTGCGACTGCGTGTTCGCCAGCACCAGCGGATAGCGCGTCCGATCGAGGTACGACGCGGTCAGCGAGGCGGCGATGGACTTGGGCGTGGTGTGCAGCGCGTCGTAGGCGGTGGCGTTGAGCAGCGCGAGGTTGTTGAGCGGGAGCGTGACGGTGCCGAGCGCGCCGGCGCAGACGGTGTCGTTCACCGTGATCGTGCGCCCGTCGATCCGGAGTCCCGTCTGCTGGGGCGCCAGCCGCGGCGCCGGGCATCCGGGACTCTGCAGCTTGGGGACCTCGAAGGTCACCCCGGCCCCGTGCGCCAGGAGCGACGCCCAGCTCTGCACCTGCGAGTCGTAGAGCACGCCGTCGCCCTGCGCGCCCATCGTGAGCCCAGTGCCGATCGCATAGAAGCGACCGAGGGCGCTCGCCCCCTTGAGGGTGGCGGTCGGCGTGGAGCCGTTGTCGCAGGCCGCAACGGACATGAGCGCGACGAGCGCGGTCACGGCGGCGAGCGCGCGAGCCCGAGGCCGACGATGGAGAGCAGGACGGATCATTGCCTGAATTCTAATCGGAGCCCCCATCAGCCGTGCCGGAACGCATCCCATCCGTGGGCGCGCACGCGTGCGTCGTGCTCACCCAATCGTGGGGGATCGCGGCGCACCGTGCCCGGTGCCTGCGGCGGCACTCCCGTGCGTGGCGAGCACGCCAGGTCGCCGAGCGCCTCGCGCACCGTCCGCACCACACCGCACGGCACGCCGACGGCGTCGAGGCGCCGGATCCACTCGGCCGCCGGACCGGCCGCCAGGCGTTCGGCGATCGCGCCGACCACCGTCTCGCGATGGGCCAGTCGTCCGGCGTTGGTGGCGAAGCGGGGGTCGGCGAGCGCCGGCAGATCGAGGGCGCCGACGAGCGCCGCGAACTGCGGGTCGTTGCCGACCGCGATCACGATCGGACGGTCCTGCGCGTCGAACAGTTCATAGGGGACGAGGTTCGCGTGGGCATTCCCCCAGCGCGCGGCCTCGCGGCCGGTGACGAGGGTGTTCTGCGCGACGTTCACCAGCGCGCCGAGCGCGGAGTGCTGGAGGGAGACGCTGACGCGCCGATCGGCCGCGTCGACCCGCTCGCCGGCCGCGATGCGGGCGCGCGTGCCGATGATCGCCGCGAGGAGCTGTATCGTAGCGTCCTTGCCGGTTACGACGTCGACGAAGGCGACCCCCGCGCGCATGGGAGGGCCGTCGGGTTCGCCATTGATGCTCATCCAGCCGGATTCCGCTTGCACGACGAAATCGTACCCCGCGCGGGTGGAGTCGAGCCCGAAGCCGGTGATGGTGCACCAGACCAACCGGGGGTTCGTGTCGAGGAACCGTCGAGGGTCGAGTCCTCGGCGTTCGAGGGTGCCGGGGAGGAAGTTGTCGACGACGGCGTCGGCCTGGGCGATGAATGATTCGAGCAGGGCGCGATCGGCGGCATCTGCCAAGTCGGCTGTGCAGGAGAGCTTGTTGCGATTGGTGGAGAGGTAGTAGGCGCTCTCGCCGCGCTCATCGAACGGGGGGCCCCAACCGCGGGAATCGTCGCCGGTTCCGGGTCGCTCGATCTTGAGGACGTCGGCCCCGAGATCGCCGAGTGTGGCGGTGCAATGGGGTCCGGCGAGGACTCGTGTGAGGTCGAGAATGCGTAATCCCTGTAGGGGAAGCATGGATTGAGTGCGCGTATGTTGTCGGTTATATGGCTTAACACTGTATCTAAAAAATGACCCGAATGTGCGATATTTGGGTCAATTGTCAGCGAAAAGTGGGGGTGAAACCGT
>CAZAGK010000023.1:0-37749 GCA_964484775.1 uncultured Gemmatimonas sp.
TCGGCCCCACGCCGCTCGCCGCGCTCGGCGCCACCGACCAGCACAGCCAGGTCCAGCTCTTCATGGAGGGGCCTGCCGACAAGACGGTCACCTTCATCACCGAGCGGGAGCGTCCGGTCGATCTGCGCATCCCGGGGCTTCCCGGCGCCCCCGAGGGCACCGGTTACCTCGAAGGACGGACCATGGGCACGCTGCTCGACGCCGAGCAGGTCGCGACCGCCGACGCCCTCGCGGCGATGGGCCGGCCGAGCATGCGCCTCACCCTCGACCGGTGCGACCCGTGGCACCTCGGCGCGCTCACGATGCTGCTCATGCAGGCGACGGTGATCGCGGGTGAGCTCTACGGCGTGAATCCCACCGATCAGCCCGGGGTGGAGCTCGGGAAGACGCTGGCCCGGAGCGCGTTGCTCGCGCGCCCGAGCGACGCATCCTGAGGACCGTTCGCGTGGTGTCGCGCCGTTGATTCAGCGGCGGGAACGGAGCAAATTAGACAGGCTGTCCACCATTTCCCGTGTAGGCACGCGCGCGTCCGCGCGGACTCGCCGCTGGAGCGTCGAGCGCGTTCTTCCCCCCTCTCATCCGGTCCGCTGATGTCCGTCCACGACACGCTCAATCGCATCCTCGGCCCCGCCGCAACGATCACGGGCAGCACGGTCACCATCGGCGATGCGTCGCAGCTCGCCTCGTCGCGCATGGACGAGCTCGTGCGGCTCGCCGTCTTCGGCAGCGCCGACGAGAAGGACTGGGCCCGCTGGGCCATCTGGGAGCTCGGGCAGGCGGTCGGGGTGCGCTCGGCCTCGATCCACGAGCTGTACATGGCGCGCGGGCGCGGCGAGATCGGCGGTTTCACCGTGCCGGCGATCAACGTGCGCGGGGCGGCGTACGACACGGCGCGTGCGATCTTCCGGACCGCGGTGAAGCTCAACGCGGGGGCCTTCCTGCTCGAGATCGCGCGGTCGGAGATCGCCTACACCGAGCAGCGTCCGGCCGAGTACGTGGCGGTCATGCTGGCGGCCGCGCTGCGGGAAGGGTTCCGCGGCCCGGTCTTCGTGCAGGGCGACCACTTCCAGGTGAACGCCAAGAAGTACGCCGTGGACCCGGTGGGCGAGGTGGGGAACGTCAAGCAGCTCGCGCTCGAGGCGATCGCCGCCGGCTTCTACAATATCGACATCGATACATCGACGTTGGTGGATCTCTCTCATGCCACGCTCGCCGAGCAGCAGCGCCTGAACTACGAGGTCGGGGTGGACATCACCCGGCACGTGCGCGGGCTCGAGCCGAAGGGGGTGACCATCTCCCTCGGCGGCGAGATCGGCGAGGTGGGGACCGAGAACTCCACCGTGCCGGAACTGCGGGCCTTCATGGACGGCTACAACACCACGCTCGCCGCGCAGGCGCCGGGGATGGTCGGGCTCTCCAAGATCAGCGTGCAGAGCGGCACCTCGCACGGCGGGATCGTCCTCGCCGACGGGTCGATCGCCGACGTGCAGATCGACCTCGAGACGCTCCGCGCCCTCGGTGAGGCCGCCCGCACGGAGTACGGGATCTCCGGCGCCGTGCAGCATGGCGCCTCGACCCTCCCCGACAGCGCCTTCCACAACTTCCCGCGCACCGAGACCTCGGAGATCCACCTCGCGACCGGGTTCCAGAACATGCTCTACGAGCATATCCCGGCATCACTTCGTGACGAGATCTACGCCTGGCTGACGAAGAACGCCGCGGACGAACGGAAGCCGAAGGATTCCGACGAGCAGTTCTTCTACAAGACCCGCAAAAAGGCCCTGGGGCCGTTCAAGCCGCAGCTCTGGTCGTTGCCTGCCGATTCGGCGGCTGCGCTGGCCGCCGCATATGACACAAAGTTCGAATTCCTGTTCACCCAGCTCGCGATCGGTGGAACGTCTGCCGCGGTCGCGCAGTACGTCAAGGTGGCGCCCATGCATCGTGCGGCCCCTTCCGCGGATGCGGTGGGGATCGTGGCGGCGCCGGACGACCCTGACGCGGGAGAATAGATGCGACGCATCATCGTGCTGGTGGCGGCCATTGCCTTGGCCGCCTGCGACCGTTCCAAGCCGCAGCTCGAGAAGACCCTCAAACAGGTCCAGCAGATCTCGGCGGAGAAGGACTCGCTCCTGCGCGATGTGATGGCCACATCGCAGTTCATCGCCGATGTCAACACCGATCTCGCGAAGGTCCGCGGACCGAACGGGGCCGTCCCCGTCGCGGCGAAGGGAGCTGACGCCGAGAGCACCCTCACGCCCGAGCAGCAGCGTGAGGCCATCCGGGCCAAGATCACCGAGCTCTCCAAGCGGCTCGTCGAGAACGAGTCCCGGCTCGCGGCCTCGCGTGCGCGGGTCAAGGAGCTGACCGCCGGCAACGCCTCGCTCTCGGCGCAGCTCTCGGCGTACGACTCCACGATCGCCGGCTTCAAGAGCATCATCGAGAACCAGAAGTCGCAGATCGAGACCCTCACCGAGCAGGTCAACACCCTGCAGGCCGAGAACGCCTCGCTCAAGCAGGAGAAGACGCAGCTCACCGGCGAGAAGATGCAGCTCTCCGCCGAGAAGGCAGCGCTCATCGGCGAACGTGATCAGGTGTTCTACGTGATCGGCACGCGCGATGAACTCGTCAAGCGCCACGTGATCGAGCTCACCGGGGGCTTCCTCGGCCTCGGCAAGACGATCGTCGCCGTCCGCGATGCACCGGCCTCGGAGTTCACCGTCGCCGACAAGACCACGCTGACGCAGATCCCGTTCCCCACGGACAAGCCGTACCGGATCGTCACGCGCCAGGACGTGCAGGCGCTCGACACCCCGCCCGGCGCCGACGGCCGGATCAAGGGGGGACTCAAGATCGTGAACGCCGACAGGTTCTGGGCGGCGTCGAAGTTCCTGATCATCGTCGAGCAGTAAGTTGGCATCGTCAGGACGGACGAGCGCCGATCCGTCGGCTTTCGACGCATCACGCGAGTCCGTCCTGGCGATCGTCGGCGATTACGCCCGCCGGGTCTACAACAAGGCGGAGCAGGACGATCTCTTCTTCCTCGCGGGCGGGATCGCCTTCGACATCCTGCTCGCCGGCGTCCCGTTCTTCCTGCTCCTCGCCTCCGGACTCGGCTACGTCCTCCGGACCTCGGAGGAGGCGTCGATCTCGGCGGTCTCGGATTTCCTCACCCAGCTCATGCCCGCGACCTTCACCGGAAGCGGGACGATGCTGGATCCCGTCCTGCACGAAGTGGTGCGGACGCGCGGTTCGGCGGGGATCTTCGGCGCCATCGCCTTCGTCTGGTTCTCCACGCGACTCTTCGCGTCGATGCGCGTCGTGCTCACTCGCGTCTTCGAGGACCCCGAACGGCGCAACTACTTCCACGGGAAGTGGGTGGACGTGCAGGCCACCCTCGCCGCGACGGTGCTCGCGGTCGCGTGGGTCTTCACCAGCGCCTACCTCGCGATCGCGCGGACGAACTCGGTGCAGGCGCTGAATTCGTTCGGGCTGCACGTCCCGGCGATCATGCGCCCCGTCACCTACGTGCTCGCGCGCGCCCTCGCGTTCCTCCTGCTGAGCGGCGTCTTCTTCGCGCTCTTCAAGCTGCTCCCCAAACGGCGCGTGCGATGGCAGCAGGCGGCGTTCGCGGCGGTGAGCAGCGCCTTCATGTTCGAGATCGCACGCGCCGCCTTCACGGCGGTCGTACGGCACTACAACCCGGCCTCGCTCTACACGGGCACCCTCTCGGCGGTGATCGTGGTGGTGTTCTGGATCTACTACGGCGCGCTGATGTTCACC
This sequence comes from uncultured Gemmatimonas sp., assembly GCA_964484775.1. Lineage (GTDB taxonomy): Bacteria > Gemmatimonadota > Gemmatimonadetes > Gemmatimonadales > Gemmatimonadaceae > Fen-1231. Next base: position 3,781 of record CAZAGK010000023.1, read on the forward strand.
TTCGGCGGACTCATCTCGCAGGTGCATGAACGCCGCCTCGCCGAGGAGTTGCAACGCACTCTCGACTGGAAAGCCCGATGATCGATCTGCGCAGTGACACGGTGACGAAGCCCGGTGCCGCGATGCGCCGCGCCATGGCCGACGCCGAGGTGGGAGACGATGTGCTCGACGGCGATCCGAGCGTGCGCGCGCTGGAGGAAGCCACGGCGCAACGTCTGGGAACCGAGCGCGCACTGTTCTTCCCCACGGGGACGATGGCGAATCAGGCGGCGGTGATGGTGCTGACGCGTCCCGGCACGGAGATCTTCGCGCACGAGGATTCACACATCGTGAACTACGAGATGGCGGGGGCCGCCCAGTTCGCCGGGGTGCAACCGCGTCTCATGCGTGGTGCGCCGCGCGTGACGGCGGAGCTCTTCACGGCGGCCGTGCGCGACCCGAGCCCGGATTCTCCCCGCGCCTCCTTGCTCTGCCTTGAGAACACCTTCAACGGTGCCGGCGGGATGGTCACCCCTCCCGACGAACTCGCGGCGATCGCCGCCCTCGCGCGCGCCGAGAAGCTCAAGGTGCATCTGGACGGCGCGCGCCTGTGGAATGCCGCAGCCGCGCTGGGCGTCCCGCTCTCCAGCTTCACCGCGTCGGTGGACCTCACGATGGTCGCCTTCTCCAAGGGACTCGGCGCACCGGTCGGCGCGGCCCTCGCCGGATCCGCGGCGCACATCGAGGAGGCGTGGGAAGCGCGCAAGCGTCTCGGGGGTGGGATGCGCCAATCGGGGATCATCGCCGCGGGCGCGCACTACGGGCTGACGCACCATCTGGAGCGGCTCGTCGAAGACCATGCGAACGCCCGTCGGCTCGCCGCGATCGTCGCCGAGGTACCGGAGGTGCGCGTCATCGCCCCCGACACCAACATCGTGATGGTCGACCTCCCCGCCGGGATCACCTCGTCGCAGGTCGCGGCCGCGACGCGCGAGCGCGGGGTACGCGTCTCGGCGTGGCTCCCGCAGCGCATGCGTTGCGTGACGCACCTCGATGCCTCCGCTGCGGCGGTGGAATCGGCCGCCGTGATCATCCGCGATGTCCTGCGAGCGCTCATCCGTCGTTCCGCTGCCTGACCCTCACCCGGAGATTCACCATGCAACACGCCCCCGGATTCCTGGCCATCGTCGACGACGCCAAGACGCGTGTCCGTGAGGTCACGGTCGCCGAGACCCTCGCGCGACTCGCGGCGAATCCCTCCGCCGTGCTCGTGGACGTGCGGGAGGACACGGAATGGCAGGCCGGCCACGCCGCCGGTGCGGTGCATATCGGCAAAGGGGTGATCGAGCGCGACATCGAGGGGAAGATCCCCGCGAAGGATGCGGAGATCATCCTCTACTGTGGCGGTGGCTTCCGCTCCGCGCTCTCGGCCGACGTGCTGCAGCGCATGGGCTACACGAACGTCGCGTCGATGGCCGGCGGGTGGCGGGCCTGGAACGAGGGCGGGGCGCCGGTGGAGCAGGGATGACCGAGCCGCACGAGCGCATCAGGGCCAGCTTCGCCCGTCAGCGCTTCATGGCGACGCTCGGCGCCGAACTGGGACGCGTGGCACCGGGCGAGGTCGAGATCTCGCTCGCGGTGCGCCCCGATCTCACCCAGCAGAACGGCTTCCTGCACGCCGGAGTGACCGCCGCCATCGCCGACAGTGCGTGCGGCTACGCCGCGCTCTCGATGATGCCCGAGGACTCCGACGTGCTCAGCGTGGAGTTCAAGGTGAACATGCTCGCGCCGGCGGCGGGGGTGCGGGCCGTGGCCCGCGCGACCGTCCTTCGCGCCGGTCGGACGATCACCGTCTGTCGCGCGACGGTGTTCGCGGTCAGCGACGCCGGGGTCGAGAAGCCCGTGCTCGAGATGCAGGGGACGATGATGCGCGTGGCGCTACCCTAGGGAGCGTCGGCGGGGTATATTACTGGTGCTTCAGGCCCCGAAGGTCTTGAGCCCGCCAACTCCGCCAGGACCGAAAGGTAGCAACGGTACGTGGTGTCTCACCTCGCTTCGTAAGGCCTGGAGCACTGGCGCGGGGGGTATTCCGGTTCACCGGATGCCCCCCGCGCTTCTTTTCGCTCACACCGACCGCTCCGGCGGCGCGATCCGTGCGCTCCACGTTCCCGCCTCGGTGAAGATCCGAGCGACGGCATCGTGATCCTGACGCGCGACCATGTCGCGCACCTCGTCGAGCTGTGCGGCGCAATCGGCGAGCGCGCGGGCGATCGCGGCCGAGTTGGTGGAGACGATCGCGCGCCACATCGCGGGTGAGGAGCGGGAGAGCCGCGTCATGTCGCGTCCGCCGGCGCCGAGTGCTTGCGCTTCGTGACCGGCGGCGGCGATCGTCCGTTGCAGCGCCGCCGAGAGCAGGTGCGGCAGATGACTCGTGTAGGCCACGACCTCGTCGTGGGCATCGGCCACCGTCCACACGACCTCCGAGTCGAGCGCGGTCCAGAACTCGGCGGCCGCGCGCCGCGCCGAGTCCGAGGAGAGCGCGTTGGGGCAGAGATAGACCCGCGCACCACGGAAGAGCCCCTCGCGGGAGGCGCGGAATCCGGTGCGATGGTCCCCCGCCATCGGGTGCGCCCCGACGAACTGCCGTTGCACCCCGAGGGTCGACGCCCGCTCGCCGATCACCAGCTTGGTGCTTCCCACATCGGTGACGAGGGTGGCCGCGCCGAGATGGGGCGCGATCCGTTCGAGCAACGCCGGCGCCACATCGACCGGAGCCGCGATCACCACGACGGTCGCGGCCGAGAGCGGAGCGAGATCGTCGCTGATGACCGTGTGCACCACGCCCGCACGTTGCGCGGCCTCGAGCTGCTCCGTGTCCACATCGAAGCCGATCACCCGGCTTCCCCGGGCGGCGAGGTCGCGTGCCAGCGAGCCGCCGATCAGACCGAGCCCCAGGATCGCGACCGTCTCCTGCGCGAGGTTCATCCTTCCTCCTGCACGCGTCGGCAGAGCTCGACGAGCGGCCAGAACACCGCGCGCACCGACTCTTCCGGGAGCTGCGCCTCGCGGGCCAGCGTCGTGGCGCGGCGCACCACGGCGGCCTCCCGCGACGGGTCGAGCAGCGGAAGTCCCGCCGCGCGCTTCTCGGCACCGATCGCCCGCGCCAGCGCGACGCGTCCGGCGATCAGGCGCACGAGCTGGGTGTCGATCTGCTCCAACTCGCCACGCAGTCGCTGCAGCTCCTTCTGCTTCGCGCTCGCCGGCGTCATGCGACCCTCGCGTGCGCAGGCAACTCGGCGCCGGTCCCGATGGTCCGCCCCACCGCCGTCGCGAAGCGCTGCAGGTCCTGCATCAGGGCATCGAACGCCGGGAGGGTGAGCGATTGGTCGCCGTCGGAGCGCGCCTCGGCGGGGCGGGGATGCGTCTCCACGATCAGCCCGTCGGCACCGGCGGCGATCGCGGCGAATGCCAGCGGGGCCACCAGGTCGGCGCGCCCGGCGGCATGGCTCGGGTCGACGATCACGGGGAGATGCGTCTCCCGCTTCAGCACGGCTACCGCACCCACGTCGAGCGTGTTGCGGGTGGCCGTCTCGTAGGTACGGATCCCCCGCTCGCAGAGGATCACATCGCGATTCCCCTGCGCCATGATGTGTTCGGCGGCCTGCAGCAGCTCGCTCACCGTGGCCGAGAGCCCCCGCTTGAGCAGCACCGGCCGACGGACACGCCCCACCTCCGCCAGCAGCGTGTAGTTCTGCATGTTGCGGGCACCGATCTGCAGCACGTCCGCGTGCTCGGCCACCAGCTCGACCTGGCGGGGGTCCATGACCTCGGTCACCACCGGGAGTCCGGTGATCGCCCGGGTCTCGGCCAGCATCTCGAGCGCTGCCGCGCCGAGCCCCTGGAAGACCCAGGGGGAGGTCCGGGGCTTGAAGGCCCCGCCGCGGAGGAGGCGGGCGCCGCTCGCCTCGACCGCCCGCGCCGTCTCCAGGAGCATCTCGCGCCCTTCCACCGAGCAGGGTCCGGCCGCCACCACCAGCTCACGCCCGCCGATCACCGTCCCGCGCCGGTCCCCGAGCGCCACCAGGGTCGGTTCGGCCACGAACTCGCGGGAGGCCAGCCGATAGGGCTTGGTCACCCGGATCACATCGGCGACGCCGGGGAGCGCACGCACGGCGGCGGCGTCGATCGACCGGGGGTCGCCGACGCAGCCGATCACATTCCTGTCGGTCCCGCGGCTCAGGTGGGTCCGTAGCCCCTGGCCCTCGACGAACTCGCGGATGGCGTCGAGTTCCGTCTCGGGAAGGGAGGAACGGGTGATGATGATCATGGGTCGGGTCCTCTGGGCGGGGCTGGCGGGAACGAAAAAAGCCCGTGGAATCATCCACGGGCTTGGCGACTTGGGAGAGTGCTGGCGCTGTCTTCGGCTACGCGCTCACGTCTACCACCGCGACCCGTGTGGGGAGTCGAAAGTAGTAGTAGCGATAGCTGAAGACGGGGGTCGTGCGCATGCAAGGAGGGTAGTGGCCCCGGCGGGGCGGAGTCAAGGGGGTGCGGCACTGACCACAGGGTACGGCGTGGAGTAAATTGGGGGCATGTCGCTCGCCCTCGCCCGCAAATACCGGCCCCGCCGATTCGCCGATGTCGCGGTCCAGTCCCACGTGGCGACGACGCTGCGGAACGCGATCGGCAGCGATCGGGTGGCGCACGCCTACCTGTTCTGCGGCCCGCGCGGCACCGGCAAGACGACCCTCGCCCGCGTGCTGGCGATGGCGCTCAACTGCGAGAATCCGCAGCCGGACCGTGAGCCCTGCGGCGAGTGCGGCTCCTGCACCCGCATCTGGGCAGGCTCCGCCTCGCTCGACGTGGTGGAGATCGACGCGGCCTCGAACCGCGGCGTCGATGACGCCCGCGACCTGCGCGAGCGCGCGATGTACGCGCCCAGCGGCGAGGGGCACCACAAGGTCTACATCATCGACGAAGCGCACATGCTCACGCGCGAAGCGTGGAACGCGCTCCTCAAGATCCTCGAGGAACCGCCCCCGCGCGTCGTGTTCGTGTTCGCCACCACCGAACCGCAGAAGATCGCGCAGGCCGCCGCGCCGGTGCTCTCGCGCGTGCAGCGCTTCGATCTCAAGCGGATCGGCCCGGCCGATGTGCGCGAGCGGCTCTCCACCGTCCTGAAGGCCGAGGGGATCCACGCCGAGCCCGACGCGCTGGGGATGCTCGCCCGCGCGGCCGACGGTTCCATGCGTGACGCGCTCTCGCTGACCGATCAGGTGCTCTCCCTCGGCGGCGGCGATGTCACCGCGCAGCGCGTGCGCGATGCGCTCGGCCTGGTGCACGAGGACGAGTATCTCGCCCTGCTCGATCTGGTGACGGAGCGGCGGGCGGGCGATGTCTTCGCCGCGGTCGCGCGCCTCTCCGATTTCGGCGCCGATTTCGGCCTACTCCTCGCCGGCTTCGCTGACCTGCTCCGCGCGCAGCTCGCGGTGGTGCTCGGCGGCTCCGTCCCCGAGCTCTCGGAGCATCTCGCCGCGGCACTCGCCGAGCGGAAGTCGCGCTATCAGGCGTCGGATCTGCTGCGCATGCTCTCGATCCTGATCGAGCTGGAGCCGCACTTCCGGCGCAGTGGGCAGCAGCAGCTGCTGTTCGAGACGCTGCTCGTGCGCTTCGCACTGCTCGACCGCACGCTGAGCATCGAAGAAGTGCTCAAGGGGGTGCAGGGCACGCCGGGCTCCGGTGGCGGTGGCACGCGTCGTGAGGCGCCGGAGATGGCGCCCTCGCGTGGCGCGCCCTCGAGCCCGTCGGGGGCGATGCGTCGCGACCCGGTGATGCTCGCCGATTCGGCCCCTCCGGCAGCGCAGGCCCCGTCGCGCGTCACCGCGCCGCGCGAACGGATGCAGGCGCCCGCCGCACCGTCGCCGCAGGCGGCGAGTCCGGCTCCGGTCGCCGATCGTGCCGCGCCGCGTCCGGCCGCTATCCCGCTCGACATCAATCGCGTCTCGGAGCACTGGGACGACATCGTCGAGGCGGTCCGTCGCTCCGGCCGTGCGGTCGTGGCGAGCGCGCTGGCCGAGTCGGCTCCGATGGCGGTCACCGCGAGCGGTGTCGTGACCATCGAGGTCACCGGTGAAGCGCTCGTGCAGGCGCTCGAGAACGGGAGCGAGGTGATCCTCGCCGCCATGCGGGAGCGTTTCTCCGGGGTGGCCAAGGTCTCGGTGCGCGGGGTGGGGAACGACACCCCGTCCAAGCGGCTCACCGCCGACGACGTGATCGCCAACCGTGTCGCGATGCTCCGCAAGCGCGACCCCATCCTCGACGCCGCCGTCGAGGCGCTCGATCTCCGACTGGTGGACTAGCCCATGTCCGCGATCGACGAACTCGTGACCGAGCTCTCGCGGCTCCCGACCATCGGTCGGAAGTCCGCGATGCGGCTCACCTATCATCTGCTCAAGCAGTCGCCGGATCAGGCTCGCCGGCTCGCCGACGCCCTCGGGACGCTGCATGAGCGGGTGCGCTCCTGCGAGCGGTGTCACAATCTGACGGAGGCGCCGCTCTGTGCCGTCTGCGCCGACCCGCGCCGTGACGCCTCGATCGTCTGCGTGGTAGAGGAAGCGAGCGACATCGGCGCCATCGAGCGTACGGCCGAGTATCGCGGCGTGTATCATGTGCTCGGCGGTCGTCTCTCCCCGCTCGATGGGGTGGGCCCCGACGATCTCACCGTCGCCTCGCTGGTGAAGCGCGTGGAGGCGGGGGGGATCCGCGAGGTGATCGTCGCCACGAATCCGCGCCTCGAAGGGGAGGCGACCGCGCTGTATGTTCAGGAGCAGGTGACACCCTTCGCGGTGAGCGTCACGCGACTCGCGCGTGGACTGCCGGTGGGTGGGGATCTCGAGTATGCCGACGGCGGCACGATCGCGCAGGCCATCTCGGCGCGACGGGAGATGCAATGAGCGGTGTGAACTGATGGCGGGCGCCAGCAGCTGGTCCTTCACCGAGGAGGACTTCGCCGCGATCACGGGGTCGCTCGACCGCTTCCTCGCGGCGAGCAGCGCCCGTTGCGCGTTGCTCGTCGACCGCGCCGGTCAGCTGGTGGCCTGCGCCGGTGAGCAGCCGACCTTCGACCCCACCGCCTTCGCGACCCTCACCGCCGCCGACTTCAGCGCCAACGACCAGCTCGCGCAGCTCGTCGGGGAACGGGATTTCAGCACGCTCGTTCATCAGGGTGAGAAGGAGTCGATGGTGCTCGCCGATGTCGCGCGTCGGGTGATCCTCGTCGCGCTCTTCGATCAGCGCACCACGCTCGGTCTCGTCCGGCTCAAGCTCAAGGATTCCGTGGTCGACCTGACCCGTCTGTTCGAACTGATCTTCTCGCGATCCGCCGCCTCCGGCACCGAGCGCCCCAGCATCCTGGCGGGCGCCGATGACGAGATCGACCAGCTCTTCAGCTAGGGGGACGCGTCCATGTCGATGATCAACTACGCGTCGCGCGAGATCAACTGCAAGATCGTCTACTACGGCCCCGGGCTCGGCGGCAAGACGACCAACCTCGAGCACGTCTACGGCAAGACCAAACCCGACACGCGCGGCAAGCTCATCTCGCTCGCCACCGAGACGGAACGCACGCTGTTCTTCGATTTCCTCCCGGTGGACCTGGGCACGATCCGCGGGTTCAAGACGCGCTTCCATCTCTACACCGTGCCGGGGCAGGTGTACTACAACGCCTCGCGCAAGCTGATCCTCAAGGGGGTCGACGGGCTCGTCTTCGTCGCCGACTCGCAGATCGAGCGCATGGAAGCGAACCAGGAGGCGATGCAGAACCTGTACGACAACATGGCCGAGTACGGGTACGACATCACGAAGCTCCCCTTCGTGATCCAGTACAACAAGCGCGATCTCCCCAATGCCGCCTCGTTGCAGCAGCTGCAGGCCGCGTTGAACCCGGGGTGGGAGGTCACCGATGCGGCCAAGCAGCGGCTGACCCCCGATCCGTACCATGCCGGCGAGAACCTCGTCGAGCAGCTCCCCACCGGGGAGTGGGTCGAACGCGCCCCGTACTTCGAGGGAGTCGCCGTGACCGGCGACGGGGTGTTCGATACGCTCAAGGCGGTCAGCAAGCTCGTCCTCAAGTCGCTCGCGTGAGCATCGCGTGAGCGCGGCTCCGGATCGTTCCTCGCCGACGGCGGTGGTGAGCGACTACAACCTGCCGAACGCGATCACCGCGGCGCGCATCCTCATCGCGCCGGTCATCGCGTACCTGCCGTTCGTGGATTCGCCCGTCCTGCGCACCACGGCGTTCGTGCTCTACGTGCTCGCGGCCGTCAGCGACTACGTGGACGGCGAGCTCGCCCGCACCCGCGGCCTCATCACCGATCTCGGCAAGGCGCTCGATCCGCTCGCCGACAAGCTGTTGCTGGTCTGCACGAGCGTCACGCTGCTCGTGTTGCAGGGCCCGGCGGGCGATCCCGGCGTCTCGCTGCTCGCGCGGATCCCCGGGCTCGGCAGTCACGCCCATCAGTTCCCCTTCATCTCGTTCTTCGGGACCTGGTATCTCCCCTGGTGGGTGATCGCGGTGGTGCTCGGGCGCGAGGCCTTCATGACGGTGTTCCGCGCCATGGCGCAGCGGCGCGGCGTCGTGATCGCCGCGATCGGCCCCGCCAAGTGGAAGGCCGCCATGCAGTACATCTGGGTCGGGGCCGCCTTCTGCCACTTCGCGGTCATCACCTTCGCGCGGCATGAACTGGTGCAGGGGGAACTCTGGGCGCAGTTCACGCAGCTCGTGGGGAGCATCGGCGTGATCTCCATGGTCATCGCCGTGGCCCTCACCCTCTGGTCGCTCGTCCTCTATCTCAGGCGCTACGGCGCACTCTTCACGAAATGAACGTCGAGATCGTCACCATCGGCGACGAGTTGCTGCTCGGGTTCACCATCGACACGAACGCGGCGCACCTGGCCCGTCAGCTGGCGGCGATGGGCGTGGCCATCACCCGTCGGCAGACCTGCGGCGACAGCGCCAGCGAGATCGCCACCGCCGTGCGCGAGGCGCTCGATCGCACCGGCGCGGTGATCACCACCGGGGGGCTCGGCCCGACCTCCGACGACATGACCAAGGAGTCGATCGCCGCCATCTTCGGGCGCGCGATGGAACGCCACGACGACCTCATCGAGGCGCTCAAGGCGCGGTGGAAGGCGTGGGGACGCAGTGGCGATCTCCCCGTCTCCAACTACCAGCAGGCGATGATCCCCGCCGGCGCGCGCATCCTCACCAACAACCACGGTTCCGCCCCGGGCATCTGGCTCGAGGACGAACGCGGCCGATGGGTCGCGATGCTCCCCGGCGTCCCGCGCGAGATGCGCGGGATGCTCGCCGATGCGCTGCTCCCCCTCGTGCGCGAGCGCGTCACCGGTGAGCCGCAGGTGATCGTCTCGCGCACCCTGCGCACCACCGGCGTCGGGGAATCGGCGATCGCCGATTCGCTCGGCCCGCTCGCGCGGAATCCGGAAGGGGTCGGGCTCGCCTATCTCCCGGGGTGGGAAGGGGTCGATCTCCGTCTGACCTCGCGTGGCCGCAAGGCCGACGACGCGGCCGCCGCGCTCGAGAAGGCCGGCGCCGCACTGCTGGGCGTCGTCGCCCACGCGACCTACGGCGAAGGGGACACCGACCTCGCCGCCGTCGTGCTCGACCTTCTGCGCGACCGCGGCATGATGATGGCCATCGCCGAGAGCTGCACCGGTGGGATGCTCGGCGCGCGCCTCACCGCCATCCCGGGATCGAGCGACGTGGTCCTCGGCGGCGTGATCGCGTATTCGAACGGCATCAAGGAGCAGCTGCTGGATGTGGAGGCCGACACCCTGCGCGAGTTCGGCGCCGTCAGCGAGCAGGTCGCTCGGGAGATGGCCGAGGGGGCAGCCCGGATGACCGCCGCGGACGTCGCGGTGAGCATCACCGGGATCGCCGGTCCCGGGGGAGGGTCCGAGGAGAAGCCGGTCGGGACCGTCTGTTTAGGGCTCTTCGTGCAGGGGCGCCTCAGCTCCACCCGCGGCGTGATGGTCGGCGACCGCGACGAGATCCGGCGCCGGGCCGCCCAGGCCGCGCTGAACCTCGTCCGGAAGGCCCTGCAGCAGCCGCCCGCCGCTCCCGTGTGACCGCCCGCCGCCCGCTCCCATGGCGAAACGCGGCACCCCGGCAGACCGTAGTGTCAGATAGGCGCCTCCGACCTGACAGCCCGACAGCCTTCGGCGGCACGACCGTTGCAGGAATGGTCGCCAGACGACGACCTTTAAGGACTCATGACCGACCCGACGAATAATCCGACCGGATCCACCAACCCGGATCCCGCTTTCGAATCGCCCCTGGACCCCGCCGCGGACATCGCGAGCGGGCTCGAGGCGGAACTCGCTGTCCTCCAGGCCCAGATCGCGGAGCAGAAGGACAAGTACCTCCGCCTCGCCGCCGAGTACGACAACTTCCGCAAGCGCAGCGTGCGCGAGCGCCAGGAAGCCGAGCACAAGGGGATGAGCTACCTCATCTCCGGCATCCTCGATGCGCTCGACGACCTCGGTCGCTTCGCCCACGTCGATCCCGCCACCGTCGATTCGCTCGCGGTCGTGACCGGCGCCGAGATGGTGGAGAAGAAGCTGCTCAAGTCGCTCGCCGGACACGGTCTCGAACTCGTGAATCCGGTCGGCCTGCGCTTCGATCCCGCCGTCGCCGAGGCGCTCACCACCGTGCCCGCCATGGGCCCGGACGAGGATCACACCGTCGCGCAGGTGTACCAGGTGGGCTATCTGTTCAACGGTCTGCTGCTGCGTCCGGCGCGCGTCGTCGTGAAGCAGTGGAACGGCTAGTGCACAGCGCCCACGGGATGGAGCGCACGCGCTGATGGCGTCCAAGGACTTCTACACGGTCATGGGGGTGCCCGAGAAGGCCACCGCCGACGAGATCAAGAAGCAGTATCGTCGGCTGGCCAAGGAGCACCATCCGGACTCCAACAAGAACGACCCGAAATCCGCCGAGCGCTTCAAGGAGATCTCGGAGGCGTATCAGGTATTGGGTGACGAGAAGAAGCGCGCCCAGTACGACGAGATGCGCCGCCTGGGCGCGTTCGACGGTGGGCGGGGCGCACGCCGTCCCGGCCCTGGAGCCGGCCCGCGTCCGGGTGGGCCCTCGGCGGGACCGCAGGGTGCCAGCTACAAGTTCGAGGACATCAACGACGTCGGCGGGATCGGCGGACTGGGCGATCTCTTCAGTTCGATGTTCGGCGGTGGTGGTGCGCGCGGGCAGCGTCCGGTGGGTCCCGAACCGGGACAGACCATCGAGACCACGCTCGACGTCCCGCTCAAGGTCGCTGCGGTCGGCGGCAAGGTGCCGATCGACCTCGAGGTGAACGAGGAGTGCGCGAGCTGCTCCGGCTCCGGCGCGGCGAAGGGCGCGCGCATGCAGTCGTGCCCCGAGTGCAACGGGCGCGGCACGATCTCCTTCGGTCAGGGCGGATTCGCCGTGAACCGTCCGTGCCCGATGTGCCTCGGCAAGGGACAGGTGCCGACGGAGAAGTGTCGCGAATGCAAGGGTGCCGGTGAGACGCGCAGCAAGCGCAAGGTGATCATCACCGTTCCCTCGGGCGTCGATACCGGCAGCAAGATCCGCCTGAAGGGGCAGGGTGGCCGCGGACAGCGCGGCGGTGCGCCGGGCGACATCGTGATCACCTTCCGCGTGCAGGACGATCCGCGCTGGACGCGCGACGGCCTCGACCTCATCACGCACGTGAACGTGAACGTCGCGCAGGCGATGCTCGGCTCCAAGGCGAGCGTCGAGACGCCCGACGACAAGACCGTCGCGATCAAGATCCCCGCCGGCACCTCGAGCGGGAAGCGCTTCCGTGTGCGTGGACAGGGGATCACCAAGGACGGCAAGCAGGGGGATCTGCTCGTCGAGGTGGCGATCATCGTGCCGGAGAAGCTGACGACCGATCAGCAGCGGATGATCGAGAAGTTCGCCGAGTCGGCGGGATTGGAGCGATAGCCGTGCGCGGGGTCGCGCTCGCGCTGGCGATCGGCGTGGCGTGCGCCGCGGCCGTCGCCGTGCCTCGCGAGGCACGGGCCCAGTACACCTTCACCAAGCGCGATGCCCGCGAGGGCTACCCGCGCTGGAGCGGGTGCTTCGCGAACATCACGGTCGGTGGGCCGCAGCGCGTGGCGGTCGATTGGGCGTATGGGCGTGAGTCGCGTCCTGCCGGGGCGGGGGCGAGCACCGAGGATCTGCAGTGCACCTGGGCCTCGGTCCGTGCGGGACTCGGCGCAGGGTCGGTCGGTGTCGGCTACCATCGCTATTTCGGACCACTCGGAACGATGCTGTTCGCGCAAGTGGCGGTCCTTCGGACCTGGGACAAACCAAACGCCGGTTCGCCCAATCAAAGCTACGTGGGCATCGAGGGGGGCGGCTCGTATCTCGTCGGGATCTCCCCTCGCGTCGGCTACTTCGTGCGCACCGGTGGTGGCAATGCGCCGCGCGGGATGTTCACGTGGGGTGTCGGCTTCGGCTTCTGACTTGGGAGTGGTGATGATCCATCGGGTCGCGCGGCGCATGCTGGTGCTCGCACTTTTCGCGCCGATCGGTGCGATCCCGCTCCGCGCACAGAGCGCCGCGAAGCCACCGGTCGCCGATGCGACGGCCGCGCTCAGAGCCGAGATCGTTCGGGCCGATTCGGCGATGTTCGCGGCGTACAATGCGAACGACGCCGAGCGCCTCGGGCGTTACTTCGCCCCCGATCTCGAGTTCTTCCACGATACCGGCGGCCTGGCGACCTGGGCGCAGACGATGGCCGGCTTCAAGGGCGTGTTCGCACAGAACCCGGGGATCCGTCGCACGCTCGTCGGTGAAGTCGAGGTCTACCCGATCAAGGACTACGGCGCGATCGAGATCGGGGCACACCGATTCTGTCATGTGGAGAACGGTCGTGACGAATGCGGGACCTTCCGATTCACGCATGTGTGGCGCCGGAGCGGCTCGGGGTGGCAGGTCTCGCGCGTGGTGTCGTACGGGCACTGAGCATCACGTCGCACGCTGGCGCCTGGCGCCGGTGCGTCAGTAGCCGAGCTGCCGCAGCTCCGCCGCGCGCGACCGGCCGACGGCGAGTCGGGTCCCGTCGGAGAGTTCGGCGATCATCTGCCCCTTGGCCGTCCGCTTGAAGGCCCGCACATGGTCGAGATTCACGATGTGCGTGCGATGGATCCGCAGGAACTTGGCCGGGTCGAGTCGCGCTTCAAGGCGCGAGAGCGCCACATGCAGCATGTGCCGCGCCGTCCCCGAATGGGCGATCACATAGTCGCCATCGCTCTCGAGATACGCGACGGATTCCACGGGCACCGGGATCAGCTGCGCGCCCGACCGCACGAAGAGCCGACGCATCGGGCCCTGCGAGAGCGCCTCGCGCATGCGGTCCAGCGGGGCGTGCGCATCCGACGCGCCGATCGCGGCCTTCACGCGCTCGAGCGCACTCTTCAGTCGCGTCGGGCCGAAGGGCTTGAGCAGATAGTCGAGCGCACCGAGTTCGAAGGCCGTGACGGCATGCTGCCCGAAGGCCGTCGTGAAGATCACGAACGGCTGGTGCGTGACGGTGCGCAGCACGTCCGTGCCCAGCAGCCCGGGCATCTGGATGTCGAGGAAGACGAGGTCGGGGCGCAACGTGTCGATGGCGTTGACCGCTGCCGGGCCATCCGCGGCCTCTCCCACGACGCTCAGCCACTCCACGGGGCCGAGCATGTCGCGCAGTCCGAGCCGCGCGACCGGTTCGTCGTCGGCGATGACGACCCGGACGGTCATGCGTGCTCCGCGAGCGGGGGAAGGCTGAGCGTGGCGCGCACGCCGCGCGCGGGTCCGCTCGTCTCGGCGCGAAGTTCCAGCGACGCACCGGGGCCGTACAGCACCGCGATCCGCTCCCGCAGTCGAGCGAGTCCGGTGCCCCCGCTGCTCACGCGCAGCGTGTCGGGTGACGCGCCAGCTCCGTCGTCGACGACCTCGAGACGCAGGCGATCGGACTCCATGTGACTCGCGATGCGGATGGTCGTGGTCCCGACCTGCGGCGCGGCGCCATGCCGCACCGCGTTCTCCACGAGCGTCTGCACGGCGAACGAGGGGACGAGCGCGGAGCGCGTCTCGGAAGGGATCTCGCGGTGCACGATCAGCCGGTCGCCGAAGCGGATGTGCTCGATGGCGAGATAGCGGTCCACGAAGGCCAGTTCGTCCGCGAGCGAGACGATGTCACGGTCCTCCTCGAGTGTCGCGCGCAGCAGGCCGGCCACCTCGACGGCCGCGTCGGCCGCGCGTTCCGGCTCGCGGGGGATCAGATGCACGATCGTGTGGAGCGCATTGAACAGGAAGTGCGGATGCAGCTGGGCACGAAGGGCGGAGAGTTGCGCCCGTGCTGCACTCGCCTCGGCCTTGGCGGCCCTCTCGGTCGAGCTGGAGGCGTATGACACGCCGGCGACCATCAGGTAGAGCCAGACGCCGAGGATCAGGAAGGGAGGGACCGCCGGGCCCACGCTGATGCGGAGTGAGCCGTGGAGCGCCGAGTCCACCGCGCTGGACACCAACAGCCAGGCGAGGGCGAAGGTCGGTGCGGCCACCACGTGCATCCCGATGAAGCCCAGGCGCATCGGGCGAGGCCACGGGTAGCGCTTCACCAGTGCGCCCACGGCGAACCCGAGGGCGATCGCCGGCAGGATGTCCCGGAACGCGATGAACGCGGCCTTGGCCGGCGTCGCGGGGGGATGCATCACGACGATGATCGTCGCGTACAGGGCCCACACCGGAAGCCAGCCGATGATCAGCTGCACCCAGAACCACGGTCGTCGCATACGGAAGCTTCGTACCCGCTCAGTCGCGAGGCAAGAGGAGGGAAGGGGTCAGCGGGGGGCCGTCGCGGCGGTCCGCTTGGCATCGATCACCAGCATCCCCTCGGTCCAGCTCTTTCCGCCATCCTCGGAACGATCCTGCTCGAAGTGGAACGACGTGGCCGTGATCTTGGAGAGGCGTGACCGCGTCATCACCGGCTTGCCGGCGGCATCGGTCGAGCTGGAGGTGCTCTGGAACTCGCCGTTCGCAAAGATCGGGTTCGAGAGGACGATCCGTCCGCGATACACATCGGCGGCCGCCACGACCCACTTCTTCTCGGTGGCATCGTAGAGCCGGGTGAAATGGGTCAGCGCCACTGGGTTCCCCGAAGCGTCCACGATCCGCAGGTCGTCCTCGACTCCCCATCCCTCCATCGCCCGCCATCCCTTCCATGTGCCGCGGAGCTTCGGCGTGCCATGGATCTTCTGGCCGAGCGTCATCGCCTTGGGCTTCACCGTCAACTCCCACTGGCCGATCAGGAAGTCGTACTGCGTCGCCTCCTTCGGTGCCTGCAGGCCCTGCGGAGCGGAGCCACCGTTGTGCCGCGGTTGCGCGTCGACCAACGTGGGCGCGCTCGCAGCGATGAGCATCGCGGCCACCGTGGTCCGGAACTGGGATCCCGACATCGTGCCTCTCGGAAGATGGGAGCGCGACCGGCACCATGCCGATCACGCGGACGAGAGCAAGATGCGCCATTCCGGCGGCGCGAGTGGCCGTTTTTCGCCCAACGGCATGGTGGAGCCGTCGAACGGCGACACACACCGATGCCATCAGCCTCTGGCGCCCGTAAGGTTCGACATGATCATCCTCGACCATGTCACCCGTCGCTACACCACCGCCGCGCAGAGCTTCACCGCGCTCGACGACCTCTCACTCCGGATCGCCCGCGGGAGCTTCACCGCGATCGTCGGCCAATCCGGGAGCGGGAAGTCGACCCTGCTCAATCTCCTCTCCGGAGTGGATCGACCATCCTCCGGGGAGATCCATGTCGACGGGACCGCGGTCCATGCGCTGAGCGAGAGCGCCGTCTCTCCGTGGCGTGGCCGCACCATCGGGATCGTCTTCCAGTTCTTCCAACTGCTCCCGACGCTGACGGCGGCGGAGAATGTGATGCTGCCGATGGACTTCTGCGATCGCTGGCCGGCGTCGGAGCGCCGCGCGCGCGCCGAGGCGTTGCTCGATCGTCTGGGTGTGGCCGACCAGCGCGACAAGCTCCCCGGTACGCTCTCCGGCGGACAGCAGCAACGTGTGGCGATCGCACGCGCGCTGGCCAACGCGCCCGCGGTCCTCCTCGCCGACGAACCCACGGGGAACCTCGATACCCGGACCGCCGACGGGATCCTCCGGCTCTTCCGCGAGCTCGTGGAGGAGGGGCAGACGATCGTGATGGTGACGCATGCGTCGCAGATGAGTGGGATCGCGTCGCATACCATCACGCTCGCCGATGGCCGCATCGTGAGCGAAGAACGCCGCACGCTGGCCGGCGTCCATGCGTGACCGTCGCTTCCTGAAGATCCTGCGTGACCTCTGGCTGCACAGGGCACGCACGATGCTGGTGGTGCTCGCGATCTCCGTGGGCATCGTGGGCGCGGGGACGGTCCTCGACACCTGGGCCCTGCTGCGCACCGTCACGCGCGACGGCTACCTCGCCACCAATCCGGCGGCGGCCACCCTGCGCTTCGACCGGGTGGACAGTGCGCTCCTCGCTGCGGTCCGTGCGCTCCCCGAGGTCCGCGAGGTGGACGCGCGGCGTTCGGCGGTCGCGTCGCTCACGACCGCGGCGGGACCGCTCACGGCGCAGCTGGTCGCGAGCGACGATCCCTCCACGCAGACCATCGGGCGGATCGCCCGCGTCGCCGGCGACTGGCCGCCCCGCGCGGATGCCGTCACCATCGAGCGCTCTTCGCTCGAGTTCGCCGGTCTCGCACTCGGTGACAGCGTCACGCTGCGGCTCGCCGACGGCGCCCCGCTTCGCCTGGGGGTGACCGGAGTCGCCCGCGACCAGGGGCTCGCGCCGGGATGGATGGAGCACGTGGTGTACGCCTTCGTTTCCCCGGCCACCCTCGTCCGCCTCGGGGCGTACCCGGGTTTCGATCAGCTGCGATTCACCATGCGTGACGACGCCATGGACATCGAGGCCGTCCGTCGCGCGGTGGTGCGGATCCGCACTACCGCGGCCGCTCAGGGCCTCCGCCTGATCTCGACCGATATCCCCGAGCCCGGGGAGCATATCCACGCGGCGCAGATGAACTCCCTCCTCTTTGTGCAGGGGGTGTTCGGACTGCTGGCGCTCATCCTGAGCGGATTCCTCGTCGTGAACCTCGTCTCGGCGATGCTCACCGGCCAGGTGCGCGAGATCGGCGTCATGAAGACGCTCGGCGCCACACCGGGGCAGATCGCCGCGATGTACCTCTGGCTCGCGCTCCTGCTCGGCGTCCTCTCCTGCGCCATCGCCATTCCGAGTGCGGCATTCCTCGGTCGGCGGTACGCCGAGTTCTCGGCGAGTCTCTTGAACTTCGACATCACAGGGTACTCCATCCCGTGGTCCGCGTACGCCGTGCAACTGCTGGCGGGACTCCTCCTGCCGGTGCTCGCGGCCGCGATCCCGGTGTGGCGCGGTTGCCGGGTGAGCGTCGCCGAGGCCCTGCGCGATCTCGGGATCGCGAACGCGAGCAGCGGATCAGGGCGCGCCCTCGGAGCCGCCAGCGGTGCCGCCCGTCCATTGCTGCTCTCGCTGCGCAATGCCTTCCGTCGGCGACAGCGCATGGTGCTCACCCTCGGTTCGCTCGCGCTGGGCGGTGCGTTGTTCCTGGGAGCGCTCACGTTGCGGTCCGCGATTCGCGGCACGGTGGGGGTCCTCTACGACGAGCAGCTCCGGTTCGACATGACGCTGCGTTTCGACCGGAGCATCCCGGTGGACTCGCTCGAGCAAGTCGTGCGCGCGACGGAGGGAGTCGGCTCCGCCGAGGCGTGGGGCGGGGCACGGGCCCTCGTCATGCGCCCCGACAGTCTCGTCGCGGCGAGCTTCCAGGTGATCGGCCTGCCACGAACGACCCGACAGCTGGCCCTTCCGGTGCTCGCTGGCGATTGGCTGGAGCGCTCGGCGGTCGGTGATCTGGTGATCAACACGCGGATCGCGGCACAGCTTCCCGACACGCACGTCGGCGACTCGCTCACGCTGACGATCGACGGCAAGCCGGTGCGCTGGCGGGTGTCGGGGATCGTCGAGTCGGGGCCGAGTCCGACGGCGTACGCCACGCGCGAGAGCTTCGCGCAG
The DNA here is from genome assembly GCA_964484775.1 of uncultured Gemmatimonas sp. GTDB lineage: Bacteria > Gemmatimonadota > Gemmatimonadetes > Gemmatimonadales > Gemmatimonadaceae > Fen-1231. The sequence goes on from CAZAGK010000023.1 coordinate 21,930, forward strand.
CTGCTCGGGGCGTCCGGTGCACGGACGGTCGTGGTGCGTGGCACCGCGCGCGGGATCGCGGCACAGTCGGAGTTGATCGACCGGTTGCGCGAGCGTTACGCGACCGCCGGGCTGCCGGTCGCGAGTGGACAGCTGGTCGAGGCCAACCGCGTCGTGATCGAGGATCACCTGCTCATGGTGGCGAGCTTTCTGCTCGCCATGTCGGTGCTCACCGTCGTCGTAGGCGGGCTGGGGCTCGCGTCGACCATGAGTCTCGCGGTGATCGAGCGCACGCGCGAGATCGGGGTGATGCGCGCCATCGGTGCGAGCAATCGCGCCATCCTCGGCATCGTCCTCGGCGAGGGCCTGGTGATCGGGCTGCTGAGCTGGGTGGTGGCCCTTCCGCTCTCCCTGCCGATCAGTCGCTGGCTGGGCGTGGCCTTCGGCCGGATCATGCTCCCGGTGGCACCACGCGCGTGGCCCGAGGTCACGGGCGTGCTGATCTGGTTCGGCGTGGTGATCGTCGTCTCGGTCGTCGCGTCGCTCTGGCCCGCGCGTCGCGCCATGCGCATCACGACCGCCGCCGCGCTCGCCTACGAGTGAGCGGTCAGCTGATCCAGGTGCCCAGCGAGATGCTGATCAGGGCGAACGCGCCGAGGATGAGCGCCAGTAGCCCGACGAGCACCGCAGCGCTCCTCACCAGTCGTAGCAGCGCGGTGGTCGGCTGAGCGTCCAAGCCGTGGCGCGTCGCGAGTTCGCGATCGACGATCCCCCAGATCCCGAACATCGCGAGTCCGGTTCCGAGGGTGAACGGGAGGAGCCACGGTTTGTGATGCCAGTAGGCGGCACCCACGGCGATGCCGAGTCCGAGCACGACGTCCACCACCAGGCGCCCGTCGGTCGCGGTGCGGGCGCGGGCGGCGAGGACGGTGGCGAGGGATTCGGTCGATGTCGTGGAGGGTTCGTCGCGCACGCTCGTCCTCCTGCCGGGAGTGGTGCCGAACCTACTCCGTCATCGCCGCCGCGTTCAACAACCCGATCGCGATCGATACCGTCGCCAGGAAGATCGCGGGGGCATGCTTCCCCTGCACGACATCGGCCGCGAGCTGCTTGAGCGTCAGACGCGCCACGCTGTAGGCCACCAGCTGCGCGACGAGCGCCACGCCGCTCCAGAGCAGCACGTCGTCGAGCGACTCGCTCTGTGCCACCGCCTTCGCGAGCGGGATCGTGTAGCCGATGATCGCCCCGCCAAGCGAGATCGCCGCTGCCGCGTTCCCCTCGCGGATGAGGGTGAACTCCTTGTACGGCGTGACCGTCACGTAGATGCCGACGAAGATCACGAGCGCGACGCACGCGATCGCCAGATACACGAAGTGGGCGCTGACGCCGACCGCCGAAGCGGCGAAGTACGTGGTGTCCATGGATGGGCTCAGAGTCGTCGTTGAGGCGAGGGGACAGGTGAGAACGGTAGCGCCGAGGCGCCCGGGACACTACCCCTCGGCGCCTGCTGCGACTGTTCGGACTTCGTACCGCAGGTCGAGCATCCCGGTCTTGTACGCGTGCACTTCCGCGAGGTGCAGCGACACGTCACGGTCGAGCCCGTCGAAGAAGGGGAGCCCCTCGCCGATCAGGACCGGAAGGATCGAATAGCGCACCTCGTCCGCCAACCCCAGGCGCAGGCAGTCGGCGGAGAGCTTCCCACCCCCTACGAACCAGATGGTGCGGAAGTTCCGCCGGAGGCGCTCGTTCACGAACTGGGTGAGGTCGCCGGAGTGGAAGGTGATGGTGTCGCGGATCCGCGGCAGCTCGCGCGTGGTGAGCACGAAGACCGGCGTGTCGCCGTAGGCCCATCCGAAGCCCTTCTCGACGAACCGCATCGCCGTCTCGTAGGTGCGGGAGCCCATCACGTAGCAGTCGATCGTCGCGACGAACGCCGCCATCGCGGCGGGCTCCATCGTCTCGCCCTCGGCGTACTCGTCGGCGGTCTCGAGCCAGTCCACGCGCCCGTCCTTCCGGGCGATGAAACCGTCGAGGCTGGCGGCCATGTGGATGGTGATGCGGGAGTCGTGGCTGCTCATGGATTCCTCTGCGGGCGGGCGCGTTCGTCGGTCAGGCGCTGCGTGAGTTTGATGCGCGCCGCCGCCGCATAGCGACGGCACCCCTCCGGATCGACCAGCGCCGGGGCCTTCCCGGTCGCACGTCCCTCCAGCCGCGCCCAGAGCGACGTCGCGCTCGGATGCGGCGTGATCACGATGTCGCAGCGCAGCGACTCCAGTATCGCGAACCCGCGTGCGTAGTCGGCGGCAGCGTTGGGATAGCGCGCATCGCCCGAGTAACGGAAGGTGTCGTCCGTGACCGGGGTCTGACTATCGGAATAGACCAGCTCCAGGCACCGCTCACCCTCGCACGAGCGCCAACTCCAGCTCGTGCCCCCGGGGGTGTGCCCCGGGGTGGAATGCGCCACGATAGCGATCGGCCCCACGCGTAGCGTGTCGCCGTCCTTGAGTAGCTGGACGTTCGGCGTCCCCGGATAGGGGAGCGCCACGCCGAACTGCGGATCATCGCGGCGCGACCGCCCGGTGCGGATCATCGCCGCACTCGGCGCGCTCGCCACCACGCGCGCCCCCGAGGCACGCGCGATCGCCGCGATCCCGCCGGCGTGATCGTAGTGCGCGTGCGAGTTCACGATGAGCTTTACATCCTCCACGCGGAACCCGAGCCCTCTGATGCTCGCCATGATCAGCGCGGCGGATTCGGGAAGTCCCGCGTCGAGCAGCACATGCCCCTGCGGCGAGGTCACGAGGATCGCGCTGAGCCCGTCGGTCCCCACGTAGAACGTGTTGCCGTGGATCTTCACCGGGGCGTGCGGCGCGTTCCACTCGGCGCAGTTGGGGCAGTCCTTCGGAGAGTAGACCTGAGCGGTCGCCACGATGGGCGCGCCCGCGATCGCCGCGAGTACTCCCACCAACACGACTATCCGGGACGGTCGCCGCGCCATCATTCACCTCTCCGCGCGAGGTGAGCCGAACAGGTACGCGCAGAAGACGAGCACGCACACGCCGTCCGCCACGACGGCTCCCCCGGCCTGATAGCCGAGGAAGTCGCGTCCGTAGATGAGCACGAGCGCGATGAACACGGTCTTGCTCGCCGCCGCCATCCCCAATGCGATGCGACGCGCGGGCTCCACGAAGGCCCCGTAGATCAGCAGCACCCCGCCCAGCGCGATGAGCGCGCCCCAGTTGCGGACGACGATCTCCGCGATCGGCCCGTCGAGCCCGCTCCCGAAGAACGACTGCAACGCGGTCTGCGGTGCGAAGAGCGCCAGCGCCATGCTGCAGGTGAGCACCCCGGCGATCATCATGATCCACCGGATCTGTCGCGCCAGCCAGCTCATCAGGGCACCACTCCGGCCTTCGAGAGCGCACCCGTACCACCCACGATCGGGATCGTGAAGGTCGAATGCGCGAGGTCCACCATGAGTCCGGTGCCGGCCTTGGGCCAGAGCGTGAACTGTCGGTCGCTCGACATGATCATCACCGCCAGCTGCTTCCCGGCGGGGATCATCTGATCGTTAGCCTCGAGGTCGAAGGTCACGTCGTGGTACGCGCCCGGCTTCAGCGGTTCACCCTTGTTCATGTCGGTGTAGTAGCCGCCCTTGGTGAGCGCCTTGTAGTTCCGGATGTCGGCCCAGCCGCGGGTGATCACGCCGCGATGCCCTTCAGAGCCACGGCGCGTGGAGTCGTAGGGCAGGGTGACGAGCCACACCGAGAGGTTCGCCGCGGCGGCGTTCGCCGCGACGCGCAACGTGACGCGCGCCGTCCCGGACACATGCACCGTATCGGTCAGTGGCGCGGTCGCGTAGAGCAGGCGATTCGCCGAACTCGGCGCGCTCGCGAGCGCACTCCCGCTCATCGCGACGTCGTCGGTCAGCGAATCCACGCCAGCCTTGGGCGCCTTCAGCGAGAGCGAGGCGACGCCGTTGCCGCCGCGCGCGCCGTACATCTTCACCGGCGCCGAACCCGGCACGGGGAAGGTCGCGAAGGGAGCAGGAGGGATCGCGGCGGGACGCTGCCCCGGTGCGGCCGCGGGCGCCGTGGCGAGGTTCGAGACGATCCACGCCCGCGGATCCTTCTCGACGCCGTTGTCCACGCCGTACAGATAGTGGCTGAACCAGCGGTTGAGCAGCTCCTCAGGAGGATTGCCGCCGTGTCCACCCTGATGGAGATAGATCGCCGAAGGGATCTTGTTCTTCTTGAGTTCCTCGAACACCTGGGTGCTGTGCGAGGGCATCACGTTGTAGTCGTTCAGCCCGTGCGCGAGCAGCACCGCCGCCTTGATGTTCTTCACGAGCGGCACGAGGTCGCGCGAGGCCCAGAAGGCGTTGTAGTCCCCGGTGGCGCGGTCCTGCCCCTTGGCGCCGGCGAACACCCCGGCCTTCCAGATCTTGTCGCAGTTGGCACGGCCGACGCTGTCACCGCTCGCGACGAAGTCGTACAGCACATCGACATCCTCGCCGAGGTATCCCCCCGGCGAGCGGACGAGCCCATTGGCCCGATAATAGTTGTAGTACGAAGTATTCGGCGACACCGGGACGACCACTTCGAGCCCTGCCACGCCCGTCGTCGCGGCGGCGAGCGGCAGCGTGCCCTCGTACGACGTGCCGATCATCCCGACCTTGCCCGTGGACCACGAGGTGGCCGAGATCTCCTCCATCCCGGTCTTGGTGGTGTAGCCCTTGGCGCGGCCGTTCAGCCAGTCGACGACGAACTTCATCGCCATGCGCTCGGGGTAGTCGCCGACCGTGGGGCACCCCTGCGACTGGCCGGTGCCGCTCGCCTCGCTGTGCACCACCGCGAAGCCGCGCGACACCCACTGCGTCACCAGCGCATTGGAGATGCGGATCCGGTCGGCGCGATACGGCGGCGGCGAGGCCGGCTTCCGCGGCGGGGACTCGGCGTCCAGCTCCTGCTTCACATCCCAGTTGGGGTCCTCGCGCGAGGTGCCGGCGTAGTACGGGCTCGACCCATACACGATGGAGACCTTGAGTCCCTCGGTGTCGGTCTGCCCGGGGCGCGTCACATCGACGAAGACGCGATCGGGCTTGCCGTCCTTGTCGGTGTCGAAGTCGGTCTCGACCCAGAGGTGCTGCCGGACCCATTTGGTGGAGTCCTGGAAGGCGGGCACGACCTGCGCCATCCCGTTGACGAAGACGGGGCCGGACTTGGCGGGGGCGGGGCCTTGGGCGCTCGCGGCGACGGGAAGGAGCAGCAGAGCGGCAGGGATCGCGATGGCAGCGAGGCGCCGAGTCGACAGGAGATGCATGCAGCGTCCTGAGAAAAGGGTTCGAGTGCTCGGGGAAAGATGGGGCCAGCCCCCATCGATGCGATAGTTGCCGGCCACCCGAGAGGATCCGTCGCGGCCCGCCTATTCCTTGATATTTGAAGGAAATTCCCGTACCATCCCTCCACCCCGACTGGAGCGTCGCTCGTGCGCGTGGTGGTGATCGGTGGTGGTCCGGGCGGCCTCTATGCCGCTCTCCTGCTCAAGCGCCGCGATCCCGGCGCTTCGGTCGTGGTGCTCGAGCGCAACCGCCCCGACGACACCTTCGGCTGGGGTGTGGTCCTCTCCGACCAGACGGTCGACAACCTCCGCGCCGCCGATCCCGAGAGCGCGCAGATCATCGGCAGCCGCCTCCACCGCTGGGACGACATCGCCGTCCACTTCGGCGGCCGTACCATCCGCTCCGGTGGCCATGGCTTCAGCGGCGTGGGGCGCCAGGCGATGCTCACCGACCTCCAGCGCCGCTGCCGCGAGCTCGGGGTGGAGCTCCACTTCGAGCTCGAGGCCGCCGACCATGATCTCGACACCCTGATCGCCCAGCAAGACGCCGACGTCGTGATCGCCGCCGACGGGATCAACTCCCGCATCCGCGACCGGTTCGCCGAGAGCTACCAGCCTTCCGTCGATCTCCGCCGCTGCCGCTACGTGTGGTACGGCACGCCCCGCCGCTTCGACGCCTTCACCTTCGACTTCCAAGAAACGCCCCACGGCTGGTTCCAGGCGCATGCCTACCAGTTCGACGACGACACCAGCACCTTCATCGTCGAGACCCCGTGGGAGACCTGGGAACGCGCCGGGCTCCACGAGATGAGCGCCGCCGACTCCACCGCCTTCTGCGAGCGCCTCTTCGCCGACCGTCTCGAGGGCGCCCCACTCTGGAGCAACGCGGCGCACCTCCGCGGGTCGGCGCAGTGGATCCGCTTCCCTCGCGTGACCTGCGAGCAGTGGGTGCATTGGATCGACGCCGGCGCGCGCCGCGTCCCGGTCATCCTCCTCGGCGACGCCGCCCACACCGCGCACTTCAGCATCGGATCTGGTACCAAGCTGGCCCTCGAGGACGCCATCGCCCTCGACCGCTCGCTCGCGCAGTCGCCCGACGATCTCCCCGCCGCGCTCGCACGCTACCAAGCGGAACGCACGGTGGAAGTGCTCAAGCTGCAGAACGCGGCCCGCAACAGCACCGAGTGGTTCGAGCATGTGGACCGCTACGCGAGCCTGGCACCGGAACAGCTCGCCTACTCGCTCCTCACGCGCTCGCAGCGCATCTCGCACGAGAACCTCCGCGTGCGCGACGCCGCCTACGTGGGTGCCTTCGAGCGGTGGTTCGCTCAGCGCGCGGGACTCGACATCCGCCCCGACGTCGCCGCCCCGCCCGCGATCTTCACGCCGTTCACCGCGCGAGGCATCACCCTCCCGAACCGCATCGTCGTCTCGCCGATGGACCAGTACTCGGCGGCGACCGATGGCACCGTCGGCGACTGGCATCTCGTACACCTCGGCGCGCGCGCTACCGGTGGCGCCGGACTCGTGATGACGGAGATGACCTGCGTCGCCCCCGATGCCCGCATCACCCCCTGGTGCGCGGGACTCTGGAACGACGGGCATCGCGACGCCTGGGCGCGGATCGTGCGCTTCGTGCACGAACACTCGAGCGCGAAGATCGGTCTACAGCTCGGTCACGCTGGCGCGAAGGGCTCCACCCAGAAGATGTGGGACGCCATCGACCATCCGCTTCCGGAAGGGAACTGGCCCCTGATCGCCCCCTCGGAGGAGCAATATCTCGAGGGGATCTCGCAGGTCGCGCGCGCCATGACCCGCGCCGACATGGACCGCGTACGCGACGAGTTCGTGCACGCCACGCAGCTCGGCATCGCCGCCGGCTTCGATTGGCTCGAACTCCACTGCGCGCACGGCTATCTGCTGAGCGCCTTCCTCTCGCCGCTCACCAATCACCGCACCGACGAGTACGGCGGCTCGCTCGAGGATCGCGCGCGTTACCCGCTCGAGGTCTTCGCCGCGCTCCGGGCGGTGTGGCCCTCCGAGAAGCCGATGTCGGTCCGCATCTCCGCCCACGACTGGGCCCCGGGCGGGAACACGGGAGACGACGCCGTCGCGATCGCGAAGCTCTTCAAGGCGGCGGGCGCCGACATGATCGACGTCTCCGGCGGACAAGTCGTGAAGCGCGAGCGCCCGGTCTTCGGGCGAATGTGGCAGACCCCCTTCGCCGATCGCGTGCGGCAGGAAGCGGGGATCGCGACGATCGCCGTGGGCGCCATCACCGATGCCGACCAGGCCAACGGGATCATCGCCTCCGGACGCGCCGATCTCGTGGCCATCGGTCGTCCGCACCTCGCCAACCCGGCCTGGACCCTCACCGAAGCCGCGAAGTACGGCTACACGGGCGCCATCTGGCCCAAGCAGTATCTGGCGGGGAAGAGCCAACTCGAGCGGCTCATCGAGCGTGAGCGCGCCATGAACGTCGCCACAGCGCCGGCGCAGCCACCGAAGGGAGAACTCATTTGATCGCGCTCACCGACAAGCACGCCGTCGTGACCGGCGCCAATCGCGGGATCGGCGCCGAGATCGCACGTGCGCTCTCAAAGGCCGGCGCCCGCGTGACGCTCCTCGTCCGCGACGCCGCCAAGGCCGACGCAGTGACGCGGACGCTCACCACCCCCTGCGCAGTGGTGCAGGCCGACGTCGCCGACGCCGTGGCTCTACGTCGAGCGCTGACCGACGCCGAGGCCGCGCTCGGCCCAATGAATATCCTCGTGAACAACGCCGGCCACGCGCTGTCGGCTCCGTTCCTCAAAACGGATCCTTTACAATTCAAGGAAATGCTGGACGTGCACCTGATGGCGGTGGTCCACGCTGCTCAGGCGGTGCTGCCGGGGATGGTCGCCCGCGGGAGCGGGACGATCGTGAACGTCGCGAGCGTCGCCGGGCTGGAGGCGGTCCCGTACGTGAGCGCGTACGTGGCGGCCAAACACGCCGAGGTCGGGCTCACCAAGGCGTTGGCGGCAGAGTTCGCGGGGCAGGGGATCCGCGTGCACGCCATCTGTCCCGGCTACGTGGACACCGATCTCGTGACCGGCGCCGTGGAGCGCGTCGTTGCGAAGACGGGGCGCTCCGCCAGCGAAGCGCTCGCCGGGATCCTCGCTGGGGTGCAGCAGTCGCGCCTGGTCGCCGTGGCCGAGGTGGCGGAGGCCGTGGTGGGGCTCATGGATCCGAGTGTACCCACCGGACGGATCGTCGTCCTCGATGGCAGGACTCCCGCATGAGCGGCAACGGCCACGACACCCTGCGTCTCTGGTTGCGTCTGTTCAACACGACGACCCGCATGGAGCAGGTCATCGGCAAGGCGCTCGCCCGCGACTTCGGGTCGTCGCTCCCGCGCTTCGATCTCCTCTCGCAGTTGCATCGCCATCCCGCCGGACTCCGGATGGGAGAGCTGAGCACCCTCACCCTCACGAGCAATGGCAACGTCACGCACCTCGTGCGTGCGCTCGAGAAGGATGGGCTGGTGCGGCGTCGCATCCCCTCTGCCGATCGGCGCACCGCCGTGGTGCGACTCACCGCGGCCGGGCGTCGCCATTTCGAGTCGATGGCCGCCGCGCACGAGCGGATCGTGATCTCCCTGTTCGATGCCCTCCCTCCCGCTCGTCAACGTGCGCTGCACGCCCAGCTCGGCGTGCTCCGTGAGCAGTTCCGTCCTTCGAGGAATCCCCGATGACCGATCCGATGACCGCGATGCGCCATCCCATGGCGTCGTTCTCGCCGAAGCACTTCGGCTGGTCCACCACGCACGATGGCCGCGTCGGGATCGTGACGCTGAACCGCCCGACCAAGAAGAACCCGCTCACCTTCGAGTCGTACGCGGAGCTGCGCGATCTCTTCCGCGATCTGTGCTACGCTTCCGATGTGCGCGCGATCGTCCTCACCGGGGCCGGTGGAAACTTCTGCTCCGGGGGCGACGTCTTCGAGATCATCGAGCCGCTCACGCGCATGGCCGTCCCCGAGCTGCTCGCCTTCACCCGCATGACGGGTGAGCTCGTGAAGGCGATGCGCGCCTGCCCGCAGCCGATCATCGCGGCCGTCGATGGCGTGGCGGCTGGCGCAGGCGCGATCCTCGCGATGGCGAGCGATCTGCGACTCGCTACACCGGAAGCGCGTACCGCCTTCCTCTTCACCCGCGTGGGGCTCGCCGGCTGCGACATGGGCGCCTGCGCGCTCCTGCCGCGCATCATCGGGCAGGGACGCGCCGCCGACCTCCTCTTCACCGGCCGCACGATGGACGCCACCGAAGGGGAGCGCTGGGGCTTCTACAACGCGCTCGTCGCTCAAGGTGAGTTGCTCGCCGAAGCCACCAAGCGCGCCGCCGCGCTCGCCGACGGCCCCGCCTGGGCCCACGCCATGACCAAGACCATGCTCCAGCAGGAATGGTCGGTCTCGGTGGATGTCGCCATCGAGATGGAAGCGCAGGCGCAGGCACTCTGCATGGGGACGCAGGACTTCCGCCGCGCCTTCGAGGCCTTCGCCGCCAAGAAGGCGCCCGCGTTCGAGGGGAACTGATGTCGCACGCCGCGCACTACGACTGGCCCTTCTTCGACGACGCCCACCGCACCCTCGCGGCGCGCGCGGCGGAGTGGGTGGCCACGCAGGAGGTGCCGCACGCTGATGTCGACGCCGCCTGTCGCGACTGGGTGCGCCGATTGGGCGCGGCCGGACTCCTGCAGTACTGCGTCCCCAGCGCCTGGGGCGGCGCCCTCGACCGCCTCGACTCGCGCGCCCTCTGCCTCCTGCGTGAGACCCTCGCCGCGCACGACGGCCTCGCCGACTTCGCCTTCGCCATGCAGGGACTCGGCTCCGGCGCCATCACCCTTGGCGGTTCCGACGCGCTGCGCGAGGAGTGGCTCCCCCGCGTCGCACGCGGCGAGGCGATCGCGGCCTTCGCGCTGTCGGAACCTGAGGCCGGCTCCGACGTGGCCGCGTTGAGCACCCGCGCCACCCGCACCACCGGTGGCTGGCGACTCGACGGTACCAAGACCTGGATCTCCAACGCGGGGATCGCCGACTTCTATTGTGTGTTCGCACGCACCGGTGGCGCGGGGTCGTCCGGCATCACCGCCTTCCTTGTGCCCGCGAACACCGCCGGCTGCACGGTGAGCGAGCGGATCGAGGTCATCGCGCCGCACCCGCTCGGCACCCTCACCTTCGACGGGTGCGAGATCCCCGACCGCTACCGACTCGGCGCCGAAGGCGAAGGATTCAAGCTCGCGATGCGCACGCTCGACATCTTCCGCGTGTCCGTGGCAGCGGCGGCCACCGGCTTCGCGCGGCGCGCGCTCGGTGAAGCGGTGACGCATGCCCACGAGCGCACGATGTTCGGGAGCACGCTCGGCGCGCAGCAGCTCGCGCAGGCGATCCTCGGCGACATGGCGACCGATCTCGACAGTGCCGCACTCCTGACGTATCGCGCCGCCTGGCAGCGTGATCGCACGGAGGGGCGCACCACCGCCGTGGCGGCGATGGCCAAACTCGGCGCCACCGAGATGGCGCAGTCGGTGATCGACCGCGCGGTCCAGCTCCACGGCGGACAGGGAGTGCGCGTGGGGAGCATGGTCGAGCGGCTGTATCGCGAGATCCGTGCGCTCCGCATCTACGAGGGGGCGTCGGAGGTACAGCGTCTCCTGATCGGGCGCGAAGTGCTCAAGTCCGCACAGCCGCGGTGATCCGCCGATGACTCTCGTGCTCCATCCCAGCGCGCACCGCGACGACTTCACGCGCGGCGCTTTGCCGCCGGCCGAGCAGTGGCCTGTCCTCCGTCTGGAGGGCGCGTATGTGTATCCCGATCGCCTGAACGCGGCCGTCGAGCTGCTCGATGCAGCCGTGGCCGAGGGGCATGGCGCGCGGGTGGCGCTGGTGACACCGGATGGGAAGGACGGATGGGTCGAGACCACCTACGCCGAACTCCAGCGCGATGTGGACGCGCTCGCGCATGTGCTCATCGGTGAGCTCGAACTGGTGCCGGGGAACCGCGTGCTGCTCCGCGGCTACAATGGCCGCTGGATGGCGGTGGCCTGGCTCGCGGTGATCAAGGCCGGGCTCGTCGCGGTGACCACCATGCCCATGCTCCGCGCCACCGAGCTGCGCGTGGTGATGGAGCGGGCGCAGGTACAGTGCGCTCTCTGCGACGTTCGGCTCGTGGAGGAGCTGGCCTCGGCAGTGGCGGGACTCCCGACGGTGCGCACGCTGCGGACGTGGGGTGGGGAAGGGGTCGATCGTCTCGAACTCGCGATGGAGCGGCACCGCGCCCCTTTCGTGGCGTGCGCCACATCGAGCGACGATGTCTGCCTGATCGCCTTCACCTCGGGGACGACGGGTGTCCCGAAGGGGTGCATGCACTTCCATCGCGATGTCATGGCCATGTGCCACGGCTTCTCGGCGCAGGTGCTCGGCACGTCGTCCGGTGATCGCTGCATCGGCACACCGCCGATCGCCTTCACCTTCGGCCTGGGTGGACTGCTCTGCTTCCCACTGGCAGCGCGCGGCACGGCGGTGCTGCTCGAGAAGGCGACGCCGCAGTCGTTGCTCGAGGCCGTCGCCGCGACGCGCGCCACGGTGACCTTCACCGCGCCGACCTTCTATCGGCAGATGGCGCTCGCGCTGCGCGCCGAGCCTGAGCGCTTCGATACCTCGTCGCTCCGCGCGAGCGTGTCGGCGGGAGAAGCACTTCCCGATGCCACGCGTACGTTGTGGCGCGAGGCGGCAGGGATCGAGATGCTCGACGGGATCGGGGCGACGGAGCTGATCCACATCTTCATCGCGGCCGCGGGCGCCGATGTGCGCCCTGGTGCGATCGGGAAGGCCGTGCCGGGCTACGAGATCGCCGTGCTCGACGATGCGCTGCATCCCGTGGCCACCGGTGAAGTCGGGCGTCTCGCCGTGCGCGGCCCCACCGGCTGCCGCTATCTCGCCGATGCGCGCCAGCAGACGTATGTGCAGGACGGCTGGAACCTCACCGGCGATGCGGCCTTCATGGACGCCGACGGATACGTGTTCTTCAAGGCGCGCACCGACGATCTGATCATCTCCTCCGGCTACAACATCGGCGCGCCGGAGGTGGAGGGTGCGTTGTTGCTGCATGCCGCGGTCGCCGAGTGTGCGGTGATCGGCGTGCCGGACGAGGAGCGCGGGCAGTCGGTGAAGGCGTTCGTGGTGCTGAAGCCGGAGGTCACTGCGGACGACACGCTGCGCAAGGCGCTGCAGGAGCATGTGAAGGCCACGATCGCGCCCTACAAGTATCCGCGTCACGTGGAGTTCGTGGCGGCGCTTCCCAAGACCGAGACCGGCAAGCTGCAGCGCTTCCGCCTCAAGGAGCAGAGATGAACCGCGTGCTATTGCCCGAGGGATGGCCGCGTCCGCGCGGCTACTCCAATGGGGTGTCGGCCACCGGGCGTGTGATCAGCGTCGCCGGGCAGATCGGATGGACAGCCGAGCAGCGCCTGGTGGAGGGCGGCTTCGTAGCGCAGGCGCGACAGGCGCTCGAGAACATCGTCGCCGTGCTCGCCTGCGACGGGGCCGGGCCCGAGCACATCGTGCGGCTCACGTGGTATGTGACCGACCTCGATGCCTATCGCGGTGCCGGGAGCGCACTCGGCGAAGTGTATCGTGCCGTGATCGGTGCGCACTATCCGGCGATGTCGGCGGTCGGGGTGACGGGGCTTGTCGAGGCGGGGGCGCTGGTGGAGATCGAGGCGACGGCGGTGGTGCCGTAACGAAGTCGGAAGCGCGTTAGCGCCGGAACAGACCGCCGAGGATACCACTGATCAGCCCGAAGGTCATCAAAATGATGATCGCAGCCGGGATCGAGGCGAAGGCCCACTTGAGCATGAACACGACCATGCTGCCGAACGGCATCTGGATGTCCGTGACGATCACTGGTCGCGGGATGGGCGGGATGTCAGTGCGGCGCGGCGATTCGGAATGCACCTGCAAGCCGCCGATCATGATCGGGGCAGAGTCGTCCGAATCGTCAGTCATTCGCCCGGCCCTCCGCCTGGAACCGTGCCAGCGTCGCCTGCTGCGTCGCCGCCTGCGCCAGAGATGTCGTCGCCCGCGCGAGTTCCTCGTGCGCCCGCATGGCGCGCCAGGCGATGTACATCCAGAAGAAGGTCACGACGAAGCCGAACAGGCTGAGGATGCCGACCGTCGCGTATGCGGGGGCCATCTGGATCATGGGGACCTCGAACTCACGTGGATGTTCGCTCGCCCGGGAACGACGTCGGTCGGCCCGCGCCCTCTTTTGTACTCGGCTCGATGCGCGGTGACTGTCCCGTACCCGGTGAAGGGGCACGGAGCCGCTCTACATCGCCGTCCGGCCGTGACACACACCCAAGAGTATCGCTCCACCCCATCCGCTCGGCAAGAGCGACGAGGGCATTCAACCAACGCGACCCGAACGAAGCATCTTTTCGCTCACGTCGTCTCGGCGCGCCGCCACGCGACGCATGGTCGCACCCGCCGCCATTAGTCCCAGCGAACTGCCGAGTCCCAACTTCACGATGCCCACGCCGAGCAACCACGCGACGCCCGCTAAGTGCCACGGCAGAAAAGCGGCGACGACTGAGCCTAACCCGACGGCCAGGCCCAAGAGCAGCAGAAGCTGACCGAAGCGGCGCATGGCGTGGTGAGAGGGGAGGGGGTTTCGCGAGCCTTTCTCAGAATTCCGGTGTCGGAGGCCGATCTGTCAACTGCGCGCACCTCAATCGTCGATCGGCTCCGTCCCCGCGATCCCCGCCTTCATCGCCGCGATCTCCTCCGGCGTGTGTCCCACCCAGTCGACCAGCTCCTCCACGATCCGCAGCGGCTCACGCGAGCGATACGACTTGGTGGGATTCCCCGGAAACCTCTTGTCGGTGAGGTTGGGGTCGTCGAAGAATTCGCCGAGCGGCTCCACGACGTAGATGCGCCCCGGTCCTTCGCCGCGCGCGAGCTCCGCGCCCCACGTGGCGGCCATCAGCGTTTCGCTGAAATAGATCCAGACCGACGTGCGCTCCGTGTAGTTGGAGCCGTAGCCGGGCGTGAGATGGTCGCCGGGGCGCAGGTCGGCGCGTGTGCCGTGATAGAAGCGGCGTGAGGTCATGAGTCGGGGGAGGGAGCGGGGTCGGGAGAATATACCCCGCTCGTCGCCGATCTACGGCTTCCACACCGCCGCGTCGATCACCGACCAGAGGTGGATCAGCCAGCCGAGCAGGAAGATCCAGAGCACCGAGGCCAGGCAGAACTGGACGAGTGCCATGAACCAACGCCCCTGCACGAGCTGCCCGAGCCCGGGGACGAAGACACTGCAGACGGCGGCGATGACGTTCCCGGTCGAACCTTGTCCGGCCATGTGATCCACGCTCCGCGAGGGGGACACACTCCCTACGGTGCGAGCGCGGGGAGGTTTCGCCCTGCGCGTGCGAACGCTCCTCTTGCGGACCGCGTCCACCGGCTGCATCTCTGATGCTGCCCGACGCGGCTCGTTTCTCGGCTTCAGCTCCACGCTTCCACCCCACCACCGATCGCCACGGATCGGATGTGGCCCCTTCGCCGAGTCGGAACGTTGGCCCTCCCAGCAGCTGTCGCGCGGTGAAGACTCCCGCCAAGAAGAGGATCACCCCCAAGAAGAAGTCCGCTGCCAAACGGAAGTCCTCGCGCAGGACGAAGACGGCCGTCACGCCCATGATCCCCGTCGGCGCCCCCGACCGGGACTTCATCCGCGTCGGGCGCTCGGGGATCGAAGGGAAGGGGGTGTTCGCCAAGCGCCGGATCCACGATGGGGCGCGCATCATCGAGTACCTGGGACGCCACGTGCCGATCACCACGCAGTTCGCGGTGCAGCTGCCCGACGGGCGCTCCGCCGCCGCCTACGCCTTCCGCCTGAACGACACGACCATCATCGATGGATCTGTCGATGGGAACGACGCGCGATTCGTGAATCACAGTTGCGAGCCGAACTGCGTCACCTACTGTTTCGACGACCACATGTACCTCTACGCCAACCGCGAAATCCGCCGTGGCGAAGAGCTGACGTTCGACTACCAGCTCGGCAGCGCGAGCGCCAAGCGTCCGACGAAGCGCCAGATCGCACAGTTCCCCTGCCACTGCGGTACCGCGACCTGCCGAGGCACGATGCTCGCCTTGCGCCCCACCCGCTCGCGTCGTACGCCCCACTGACGGCCATCCACGCCGTGTAGCCTGTCCGGCCACAGCTGGAGTCGCCGTGGCCGACATCCGGGTGGCTCGTCGGATCGGAATCGCTCCGAACCGGCGCCTGCCCAACCTGATCCAGGAGTCCCGATGAAGAAGGTCACACCGAAGACAGCGGCGACGTCAGGCCGCTCGACCGTCGCGAAAGGGGTCGGAGCAGCCGCGTTGGTGATGCTCCCCCTGACCATGATCACGACACGGGCCGAGGCGCAGACCAAGAACGCGAGCAGCGCCACACCGATCAAGA
>CAZAGK010000024.1:0-37007 GCA_964484775.1 uncultured Gemmatimonas sp.
GTCCCCCGGAGCTTGTCGGCGCTGACCCCCTGCTTCTCCGCCGCGGCGATGTAGAAGCACCAGAGGATGATCGCCGGGCCGTTGATCGTCATCGAGGTGGAGACGTCGCCTAGGGGGATCCCCTCGAAGAGCGTCTCCATGTCGGCGAGCGAACTGATCGCGACACCGCACTTCCCGACCTCTCCCTCGCTGCGCGCATGATCGGAGTCGTAGCCCATCAGCGTCGGGAAGTCGAAGGCGACCGAGAGTCCGGTGGTCCCTTCCTGCAGCAGGAACTTGTACCGCTGGTTGGTCTCGACCGCCGAACCGAAGCCGGCGAACTGGCGCATGGTCCAGAGCTTGCCGCGATACCCGGTCGGGTGGATGCCGCGCGTGTACGGGAACGCGCCGGGCACCTCGAATGCGGTTCCACCCGAGCCCTCGAGATCGAGCGCGGTGTAGAGCGGGGCGACCTCATGCCCGGAGTTGGTGAAGTTCAGGTCGCGCACCTTCCCCTTGTCGTAGCGGGCGCGCCACCCGGCGACCTCCTGTCGGAGGGAGTCGAGTTCCTGCTGCATCTCCGCGATCGCCGCGTCCACGTCGTGCGTGCCGGTCATTGGTCAACTCCGCTGAGGAGGGAGCCGCTGCGCGCGAGGAGCGCATCGGCTACCGCATAGGGGGTCGTCTGCCCCTGTTCGAGTCCATCGATCTGCGCGTCCAACCACGCCGTCGTCCCCGGATCGCTCCACAGCCGACGGCGCACGCGCTGTTCCACCACATCCACCACCCGCTCGCGCAGCCGCGTCCGCCGGCGGCGCTGGAGCGTCCCACTCCCCTCAAGATACGCGAAATGGCGGTCGATGGCGGCCAGCAGGTCGACCACCCCTTCGCCCGTCACACCGACCGAGCGGAGCACCGGCGGGACCCAGCGTTCGCCGTCGGCGCGCTGCGAGGCCGCACGAGCCGCCTTGGCCGGATTCGCGATGCTCTTGAGGTCCACGCCATGATGGGCGGGCGTGTCCTTGAGCGTGAGACCACCGCGCAGCCCGAGCATCAGTTCGAGATCGTTGCGCAGACGGTCCGCGCCGGGACGATCCGCCTTGTTCACGCAGAAGAGATCGGCGATCTCCATGAGCCCCGCCTTGAGCGTCTGGATGGAGTCGCCCGACTCCGGGACCAGCACGACCACGCTCGAATCCACGGTGCGCGCGATGTCGAGTTCGCTCTGCCCGACCCCGACCGTCTCGACCAGGATCCGGTCCACGCCGAAGGCGTCCATCACGTCGCACACTTCACGCGTGGTGCCGGCGAGCCCGCCGAGCGACCCGCGCGTGGCCATCGAACGGATGAACACTCCGGGATCGAGCGCGACCGACTCCATGCGCACCCGGTCGCCGAGCAGCGCCCCGCCGGTGAAGGGACTGGTGGGATCCACCGCGACGATTCCCACCGTCAGCCCCTGCTGGCGCAGCGCCGCGGCGAGGAGCGTGGTGAGCGTGCTCTTCCCCGCCCCCGGCGGGCCCGTGAGTCCGATCCGGCGCGCGCGCCCGATATGCGGATGCATCGCGGCCAGCAGCAGGTCGGATCCGACGCGCTGGTTCTCCACGATGCTCAGCGCACGCGCGAGCGCGGCCTTCCGTCCCGCACCGAAGTCCTCCGCGAGCTTGAGCAGTCCCGCGCTGGCGCCGGAGCCGAGCGAGAGCGCGCTCACGAGCCCGCCCCCTGTGGTTCGTCGTGTTCGTCGCTGATATCGCCCACCAGTTCCTCCACCAGATCCTCGAGGGTCACCAGTCCGACCGTCGCCCCCGCCGCGTCCTGAATGATCGCCAAATGCACCCGCTCCCGCAGCATGCGCCGCAGGATCTCCTGCGCCGGCGTGTCCGCCTTCCACATGGACAATCGGCGCGGCGCTTCGAGCGGCGACTCCGGATGGGCGAGCACGTCGAACGAGTGCACGAGCCCCACGCAGTGGTCGAGATCGCCGACATACACCGGGACCCGGCTGTACTTCGACTGGGCCATCAGCTTGATGACGTCGGCGGCGGGCATCGCGCGGTCCACGGCGACGATGTCTGCCCGCGGCGTCATCACATCCCGCGCGGTGAGCATGCCGAAGGCCACCACGCCGGTGATGATCGCGCTCTCGGACGCCTCCCCCACCCCTTCGAGCTCTCCTTCGCGCAGGAGTTCGTCGAGATTCTCCCGCGCCTCTTCGGTCGGGCTCACCGGCGGTTCGTTCGACGATCCGGCCAGGGTCGCCGCGAGCGCGAACACGGGGCGGCAGAGGAGCTCCAGCAGGGTGAGCACCGGCAGGAACACCGGCAACAGGAAGGGCGCCCATCGCCGGGCGGCGGCGCGGGGCACCAGCTGTCCGACGACGAGCAGCGCCAGCGCGGCCCACGCGAGATGCGAGATCATCGCCCCGCGTTCCTCCCGCAGGCCGATCATGGCGCCCAGCGCGAAGACGAGCGACGCGATCCCGGTGCCGGCCGCGAGCAGCAACCGTTGCGGCCGCTCCACCACGAGCGAGCTCCCCGACTCGTCGCCGACCAATCGGCGTTCAGCCCAATGGCGCAGCCAGATGCGGCTGGCGAAGCGCACGGCCGTCGCGCCGGCCGTGAGGCACGCGACGGCGAGCGCGAGGACGAAGGTCAGCGTAACCGTCGTCATTCGTCCCCCTCGCCCTCGATCGGGGCGATCCGCTCGAAGTACACGCGCTCAATGCGGCGGCGGATCACCCGCTCCACCACCACCCGGAAGTCGCCGACCGTCATCCGCTCGCCGTTGCGCGGCACCCGCCCGAGGATCTCGTACACGAGCCCGCCGACGGTCCGCACATCCTCGCGATGGAAATCGGCACCGATAACCTCGCTCAGTTCGTCGAGACTCACACCGGCCGACACCCACCAGCGATCCTTCCCCTCGTTCTCGATGTCCGGCTCCTCGACATCATGCTCGTCCCGGATCTCGCCGACGATCAGTTCGAGCGCATCCTCCATGGTCACGAGGCCCGCCGTCCCGCCGTACTCGTCCACCACGATCGCGATGTGGCGATGCGTGTGGCGGAACTCACGCAGCTGTTCGTCGACCGACTTCGTGCCGGGGATGAACACCGGCGGGCGCACGAGCGAGGCCCACCCGGCGGCGGGCTCCTCGTCCTCGACGATCGAGGGGAGCAGATCCTTGGCGTACAGCACGCCGACGATCTCGTCGATCGTCCCGTCGAAGACCGGGAGTCGGGCGTGCCGGAAGCTCCGCACCTTGTCCACGACTTCCGACCATGGCGTCTCCCGTTCGAGTCCCACGATGTCCACGCGCGGCACCATGATCGCCTGCACGACGGTATCGCCGAGCGAGAAGACGCCGTTCAGCAGCACCGAGGCCGGGCTATGCGGCTCGGCCTCCGCCTCGGCCGCGACGACCTCGCGGAACTGTTCGAGATGCTCTTCACGCTCCTCGGCGTCCGGGGTGCGTGTCGGGAGCACCCGCGACAGCGCGGCGTCGAGCCGGCTGCCGAAATACACCACCGGCGCGAAGACCCCTTCGATGCCGTGGATCCAGCCCGCGAGGCGGGCGACGCCGCGGGCACCCGCGACATCGCCCGCGGTGCGGGCCACGATCTCGGCGACGGCGACCGCGAGGATCCCGACGACCACCACGACCACCACGAGCTGTGCGGCGGGGACCACGCCCTCACGGAACGACGCCGCGACGGCGCCACCGGCGAGCAACTGACCGACGATCCGTCCGAAGGCGAGGGCGCGATGCACCAGCTCACGCCGCTGGAGGATATCGGCGACCGCGGCCGAGGACGGAGGCTCGTCGTCCTCGAGTGCGAGCACGGCTCCGTCCGCGTAGGCACAGAGCGCCGCCAACGACATCGCCAGCAGGGCACAACAGACCGCCAGGATCGTCATGCGGATGCGTTGAGGACGCGCGCCAGGAGGCGTTCCTGTCGCTTCCACATCGCGGAGCGCTGCCGGGCCTCATCGACGGGATGATCGTGCCCCAGCACGTGCAGCACGCCGTGCACCACGAGACGCAGCACCTCCTCCCGCACCCCGACCCCGTGCTCGCGGGCATTGGCGCGCGCCACGTCGGGGCAGATGTAGATGTCGCCGACGACGCCGGTCTTCACCCCCGCCACGAACCCGAACGAGATCACGTCCGTCGCGCCCGCGTGCCCGAGGTGCTTCCGATTCAACGCCGCCATCGCCCGGGCGTCCAGCAGCGCCACCGAGATCATGGCCTGCTTGACCTGCTCCGCACGCAGGACGAGCCGCACCGCCTCGGCGATGCGGGCCGCCGAGACCGGCGCGCGCACCTTCTCGCTGGAGACCGCGACGGCGAGGGCCGGCGCCTTGCCGACGATGGCGCTCACGCGTCCTCCTGGTCGGCCGCGTACGCCTTCACGATGTCGCGCACGAGGCGATGCCGCACGACGTCCGCATCGTTCAGGTAGTGGAACGCGATCCCCTCGATCCCCGGGAGGATCCGCTCGATCTGCGTCAGCCCGCTCTCCTCGCGCTTCGGGAGATCGATCTGCGTCTTGTCGCCGGTGATCACCGCCCGCGAGTTCACGCCGAGTCGGGTGAGGAACATCTTCATCTGCGCCGCGGTCGCGTTCTGCGCCTCGTCGAGGATCACGAAGGCATCGGCCAGCGTGCGGCCGCGCATGTACGCGAGCGGCGCGATCTCGATGACGCGCGTCTCGAGGCACTTCTGCACCCGCTCGTGGGGCATCATGTCCTCGAGCGCATCATACAGCGGCCGGAGATAGGGATCGACCTTCGCCTGCATGTCGCCGGGGAGGAAGCCGAGCGACTCGCCCGCTTCCACGGCGGGACGCGCGAGCACGATGCGCTTGACCCGCTTGCGCGAGAGCGCGTCCACGGCCGCCGCCACGGCGAGGTACGTCTTCCCGGTGCCCGCGGGGCCGATGCCGACCACGATGTCGTTGTCGACGATCGCGGACATGTACTCCGCCTGCCCCGCCGTCTTCGGCTGGATGATCTTGCGCACCCCCGGGAGCACGATGCGCGACGGGTTCGCCGCTTCGCGACCGCCGTCGAGCGAGTAGCGCAGCACGTCGTCCGGCTCGAGCGGATTGCGCTGCTTGGCGGCATCGATCATCCGCTGCGCGACGGGGATCGCACGTTCCACCGCTTCGGCCGCCCCGGTGAGCGCGAGCGCGTCGCCGCGCAGCGTCACCTTGATCGGGAAGATCTTCTGCAGCTCGACGAGGTTCCCGTCGGCGACGCCGGCGAGGGTGAGGAGATCCGCTCCCTCGGTGGACAGTCGCTGCGTGACCGGCTCGGTCGCGTGCGACAACGTCTGTTCTGGCATCAGCGCTCCTGCACCCGGATGTGGAGCTCGGCGAGGCCTTCGGGCGGGACCGGCGTCGGGGCGCCCTCGAACAGCGAGCGCGCGGTGGTGGTCTTCGGGAACGCGATCACGTCACGCAGGGACGTCGCACCGGCGAGCAGCATGGTGATGCGGTCGAAGCCGAAGGCGATGCCGCCATGCGGCGGCGCGCCGGCGCGGAGCCCCTCGAGCAGGAAGCCGAACCGGCGCTCCTGCTCCTCGCTGTCACCGATGCCGAGCAGCGCGAACATGCGCGACTGCACGGCGGGATCGTGCGTGCGGATGCTCCCGCCGCCGAGCTCGAGCCCGTTGAGCACCACGTCGTATGCCGTGGCACGCCAGCGATGCGGTTCCTCGGGGAACTCGGCCATGTCGGCCGCGTTCGGCGACGTGAACGGGTGATGCACCGCCCCGAGCGCCCCGGTCTCCGGATCGCGCTCGAACATCGGGAAGTCGGTCACGATCAGGAACTGCCGATCATCCGGCGCCGCGAGGCCGAGTCGCACCGCGCACTCCTGTCGGACGCGGTCGAGCGCCGGGCTCGAGATGCGATCGGGCGCCGCCACGAAGAGCGCCAGCTCGCCCTCGGCAAGGCCGAGCGCCTGCTCCGCTTCCGGGGTGAGGAACTTCGCGATAGGGCCATCGTACTTGCCGTCCGCCTTGCGCACGCGGAGCATCCCGCCGGCACCGGCCCCCTTGGCGAGCGCCTCGAGCTCGTCCACCTGTTTGCGACTCCACGTGGCACCGCCGGGGACCTTGATCCCGCGCACGCGGTCACCGCGACCCAGCGCCGCCTGCGTGATGCCGAACTCGAGCGGACGGAAGATGTCGCTGTAGTCGGCGATCTCCAGCCCGTAGCGCAGGTCGGGGCGATCGCAGCCGTAACGCTCCATCGCGTCGGCGTAGGTCATGCGCGGGAACTTCAACGGCGCGTCCTGACCGCCGGTGCGCCAGAGCGAACCGATCAGTCCCTCGGCCATCAGGAGGATGTCCTCCTGGTCGACGAAGCTCGCCTCGATGTCGATCTGCGTGAACTCGGGCTGACGGTCGGCGCGCAGATCCTCGTCGCGGAAGCAGCGCGCGACCTGGAAGTAGCGATCGAAGCCGCAGGTCATGAAGAGCTGCTTGTAGATCTGCGGCGACTGCGGCAGCGCGTAGAACTCCCCCGGGTTGACGCGGCTCGGTACGAGATAGTCGCGCGCGCCCTCGGGCGTGGGCTTGGTCAGGATCGGCGTCTCGAGCTCGAGGTAGCCGCGCTCGGTCAGATACCGGCGCGTCTCCTGCAGCAGGCGATGCCGCAGCTGGAGCGTCTGCTGCAGCTCGGGACGACGCAGATCGAGATACCGATGCCGGAGCCGCAGCTCCTCCGCCGGGAGCTTCTCCCCCTTGCCGCGCGCCACCGGGATCGCCGGCGTCAGCGCCGGGCCGAGGACGCGGATCGCCGTGGCACGCACTTCGATCTCGCCGGTCCCCATCTCGCTGTTGCGGGTCGAGGCGTCGCGGAGCACCACGGTGCCCTCGATCTGCACCACACTCTCCACGCCGACCGCTGCCGCAGCAGCGATCGCTTCCGCACTCGCCCAGTCGGTCCCGAACGACACCTGCACGATCCCCTCACGGTCCCGGAGATCGACGAAGACGATGCCGCCGAGATTGCGGGAGCGATGCACCCAGCCGCCCAGTCGGACCGCGAGTCCGACATGTTCAGCCCGGAGGGAGCCGGAGAGATGGGAGCGGTACGAGGTCGCGAAATCGGTCACAACGGATTCTCCCGGCGTCATGCACACGCCGGCACGGGAAAGGAACGCGTCGCGGGGACTCTCGCGCGCGACAGGGAACGACGGATCAAACGGGCTCGGACTGACGGATCACAGCAGCGAACTCATCTCCCGAACGCGCGGCGAGCAACGCCGCGCGAGAGGCGGGGGCGTGCATCAGACGCGCGATGCGGGCCAGCACCTTCACATGCCGCCCGCTCTCCTGCGGCGGGGTGAGCACGAGGAAGGCGACTTCCACCGGCTGTCCATCCGGCGACTGATAGTCGGTGACCCCCTGGACGATCCCCGCCGCCAGACGCACCTCCGACACGAGCGCGGTCCGTCCGTGCGGCACGGCCAGTCCCCCGCCCATCGCGGTGCTGATCTCCGACTCGCGCGCTTCGACCGCCGCGACGATCCCGTCCATGACGGACGGTGCGACGTCGGGGACCGCCAACTCCACCAACTCCCGCAACAACGCGGACTTGGTGCGACTGGTCAGCGGCGCCCGAATGTGCGCGGCGGGAAGAAGTTCGCTCAACACGGTCAGTTCACAGACGAATGCACTCCGAAACATAACGCGCGACACATAGGAGCGGGAGCATCGCACACGCTCCGCCCCCTTGAGTAAACACCCCGCAAGTTGCTATATTCCAAACACTTACACAACCTGACCGTGTCGCTTCCAATCCAGACCACTCCGCTCGTCAATCTGCTCGACCTGACCCCTGGCCAGGCCGAGTCGGTGTTGCGCGAGTTCGCCCAGTCGATGGGCGTCGGCGCCTACCGCGGCACACAGGCCGCTCGGCACCTCTGGACCTCGCCGGTCGGGTCGTTCGAGGAGATGTCGGACCTCCCCAAGGAGTTCCGCGCGCAGCTCGCCGAACACTTCACGATGCCGCGCCTCGCGCTCGATGCGATGCAGGAGTCGACCGATGGCACGCGGAAGTTCCTGTTCCGCATGGCCGACGGGCAGGCGATCGAGACGGTGGCGATCCCCGATGGCGACCGCCTCACGTTCTGCATCTCGTCGCAGGCCGGCTGTGCGCTCCAGTGTGCCTTCTGCGCCACGGGGGCGATGGGCTTCCTGCGCAACCTCACGCCGCACGAGATCGCCGGCCAGGTCCGGGAGCTCGCGCTGCTCGACCCGCCGCTGAAGGCGACGAACATCGTGTTCATGGGGATGGGCGAGCCGCTGATGAACTGGCCGAGCGTCGACGTGGTCCTGACGATCCTCAACAGCCCCAAGGGGCTCGGGATCGGCGCGCGTCACATCACGCTCTCCACGGTCGGGTGGCTCCCCGGGATAAAGGCGCTCGCGGCGCGCGCCGAACAGTTCCGGCTCGCGATCTCGGTGCACGCCCCGACGGACGGACTCCGCGCGACCCTCATGCCGGTGAACACGAAGTTCCCGCTCGAGAGCGTCATCGAGGCGGCGGCGAACTTCGACCGGCGCGTCACCTTCGAGTACGTGATGCTCGGCGGGGTGAACGACCAGATGGAGCACGCCAATGAGCTCGCGGTGCTCGCGCAACAGTGCAAGGCGTTCGTGAATCTGATCCCGCTGCATCCTGGCGGTGCGATGGGGTTCACGCCGACGTCGAAGGAGGGGATCAACGCCTTCGTCCGTCGACTGCGCGACCGCGGCGTCGAGGTGGCGGTCCGCAAGAGCCGCGGCACCGACATCTCCGCCGCGTGCGGCCAGCTACGGGTGGAACGGCTGGCGCGGCGCCGTCCAGCGGCGGCCGAGTAGGATCGACAGGTCGACGTAGCGCGAGTCGTCAGGCTCGCTCTTCACGACCACGGGTCCGCTGAGCGTCTTCACCGCCATCGCGGCCCAGTCGGGGTGGCCGGTGCGGTCGATGACGATCGTCGTGTCGCTCCGCTCCTTGGTGGACCCGAAGGTCACGACGTCGAAGCCGGCGTCGCGCATCGCGAACATCCCGCGACGGGCGAGCCCGGACACGTCGGTGCCGTTGAGCACCTCCACGCGGATCCGTACCCCTTCGGGTACGACGCGCGTGATGATCTCCTTCGGGTTCTCGACCACCGGCGTGCGCGCCGTGGAATCGGCGGGCTTGATCGTGACGCTGTCGGGCCCCTTGGAGTCGAAGAGCACTTTCGCGGTGTCTTCGCGCCGAGCCGTGTCGGCCGGCATGGACTTCGGTGGAACACTCCCGCTCGGGCGCCGACGATAGACCGGCACCGCCACCGCGACGACCACCACGGCGAGCAGGATCCACCGTCCGATCTTCCGGGGACGGCGCGGGGCGCCGCCGGCGTTCATCGCACCGAGTTCCAGAGCGCGACGCTCTCGGGGAAGAGCGCCTTCCCCTCGCGCAACGTCCACTCGAGCCGCATGCGGACGAGCTGGCGGAACACGCCGTCGAAGTCACGGCGCACATGGCCGGCGAGGAAGGCGCGGTCGGCCTGCATGAACTGACGTCCCGGTTCCAGGAAGTCGGCCATGAAGAGGGCGCGCCCGGTCCGGTCCCACCCTGCACTGCCGACGGTGTGGAAGCGGATGGCGCTCAACACGCCGGCGCGGGACTCCCCTTCGCGGGCGAGCATCGTGGCGGCCGCGGGACCGTGCAGGATCTCCATCGGCGAGATGGCGTCGCCGCTCAACTCGCGCAGCAGGGCCTCGGGAGCGTCGCGCAACGCGTCGTGCCAGCGCCCCGCGTCGTGCCAGGCCTGCGCCTCGTGCGACTCGAGCGAGAGCTCCGTGGACCATCGGTCGAGCAGCGCCGTCACGCGCCCGATGTGCGCGCGACGCTTCTCGCTCACCTGCGCCCAGGCCGGTAGCACGGGCCCCGTCGCCGACGGATCGCTCATCGTTCGTCGAGCGCGGCGCGGAGCGACCGCGTGAGGGCCACCGCGTCGTCCACGCTCCGCTCGGCGGCGCGCACGATCGCGCTGCCGACGACGATCCCATCCGCCAGCGCGCCCACCTGCCGCGCGTGTTCGGGAGTGGAGATGCCGAAGCCGACGCAGATCGGGAGGCTGCAGACCTCGCGGAGCGTCTTCAGCGTGCCGGGAAGCCCGCTCGAGATCTCCTCCTGCATCCCCGTGACGCCGAGCCGCGAGATGAGATAGACGAACCCGCGGCCGTGCTTCGCGATGAGTGCCATTCGATCGCGCGGCGTCGTCGGCGCCACCAGGCGCACGAAATCGAGCGGCCCGGCGCCGAACCAGGCCTCTCGTTCGGGATCCTCGCCGACCGGGAGATCGGTGACGAGCACGCCGTGCGCACCGGCGGCCTTCGCGCGATGGAGCGCGTCGGGGCCCGCCGCGACGATCGGATTGAGATACGAGAAGAGCACCACCGGCACCGAGAGCTTGGCGTCGGTGATCAGCTGCAACGCGCCCTCGAAGGTCATCCCCTGGGCGAGCGCCTGCTGCGACGAGCTCTGGATCACGGGTCCGTCGGCGACGGGATCGGAGAACGGCACGCCGATCTCGAGGACATCGGCCCCCGCGTCCTCGAGCCCCTGCAAGAGGGCGAGACTGCGGGCGCGGTCCGGATGGCCGGCGGTCGCGTAGCAGACGAGCGCGCGCTTGCCCGCCGCGCGGAGTGCGTCGAATCGAGAGGTGATCACTTAGAGAAAATAGTCGCCGACGCGCACGCCGTAGCGGTCCGGATCGGCGGTCTTGATGATGGTGCGGCGGTAGTTCCCGGCGGGATCCTGCTCCGCGAGGTCCACGAGGTCGCCGGGGAACTTCACATTGCCGAGGTCGTCGCTCACGATCAGGGCGTACGGCCGCGAGAGCATCTCGGGATTGGGGTTCGCCGAGTGCACGATCGCGAGCTCGAAGGTGTCGAGCACCACGAAGGTCCCCACCGGGTAGATGCCGAGGAGGTTCACGAACGCCTTGACGATGACCGGATCCATGCCGCGACGCGGGTTATCGCGCATCTCCGCGAGCACCGCCGCCGGGTTCATCGGTTCCGACTGGTACGAACGACGCGAAGTGGCGGCATCGAAGCCGTCGGCGACGGCGACCACCTTGCTGTAGAAGCTCATGGTGCGCGTCCGGAGGGAGCGCGGATATCCGCTCACGTCACGGCGCATGTGGTGCTGATACGCCACGACCATCGAGCGCCACGGGAACTCCGTCTGCTCCTTCACCTGGAAGAGCGCGAGGACGCCGAGCCACGGGTGCGCCGCGACAGCGAGCCACTCTTCATCGGAGAGCAGGTCCGACTTGTTCAGGACCTCGACCGGGACGCGCGACTTGCCGATGTCGTGGAAGAGAGCGGTGAGTCCGATGTCATAAAGCTGCAGGCGCGTCAGCCCGAGTCGCCGCCCGAGCGCGACCGAGAAGATGCAGACGTTCACCGAGTGGGTGAAGGTGTAGTCGTCGTAGTCGCGCAGCGTGGTCAGCCCAACGAGCGACGCTTCGTCAGCGAGGATCTGGTCGACGATCCCCTGCACCACACGCTTGATCTTCTTGATGTTGGGGCTCTGCCCCATCCGCACCGAGTTCATCACCTCGCGTGTCGCCGCCACGGACTGCGCGTACGTGCGCTTCGCCGCGTCCTTGGCCTCGACCTTCTGCTTCTGGTCGCTCTCCGACTCCATCGGAGGCGCGACCTCGAAGGTCGTGACACCGACCGTCTTCAGGCGACACTCGAGCTGCTCGAAGCGCTCCGCCGGCGTGGCGCCCTGCGGTGCGAGGAGGTACGCGAGGAGCACCGTCCAGTCGCGCGCGGTGGTCTTGGCGGTGACCCGCAGCTGCCCCACACCGCTCGCGCGGCACTGGGAGAGCAGGTAGCTGAACGTGGTGTAGTTGTCGAGATCGAGCCGCAGACGCGTCGAGTTGACGAAGATGAACTCGCCCGCGATCCGGAACTCCACCTCGCCGTCGCGCGTGCGCAGCAGCTCGGTCTGCGTGTTGAGTTCCTCGAGCGCCTTCTGCACGACCGCGTTCTCGACGGGGTACATGCGGATGTTCCGCAGTGCGCCGTAGATGGCGAGGATGTAGGCGCGCCCGACCGAGCGCACGAACGCTTCGCTGGAGCTGTCGCCGCCGTTCGGTGCCGTCATCCCTGCCCTCCCTTCAACGCGCGGTTGACCGCGGTGCGGACGACCACGTCCTTCTCACTCATCGCGCGCTGGAGCGCCTCATTGGCCCGCGGCGTCCCCACGCGACCGAGTGCCAGCGCGGCGCAGGCGCGCAGCTCCGGATCCTCCTTGCGACCGAAGAGTCCCCCCTTCGGATTGAGCAGCTCGTCGAGCACCGGCACGCCGCCATCCCCGCAGATCGAGCCGAACAGCTCGAACAGCGCGAGCCGTTCGGTTCGGTCGGCCTCGCGAATCGCCTTGCTCTTCACGATCGTCGTCACGCGGGGGAGCGACGCCCGATGCGCCTTGGCGGTGAGCGCCTTGATGACCGCAACCCGCACATCGCGATCCGTGTCCTCGAGCGACTTGTCGAGCGCCTGGAGGGCGCCCGGGGTCCCGATCGCGACCAATGCGCCCACAGCCGCGAGCCGCAGCTCGCGATCCGGTTCGCCGAGCACACGCCCGAGCGCCGGCACAGCGGCGGCAGAGCCGAGTCCCGCCGCGCGGCGGATCGATTCCAACGCCACGGCACGATTGGGATCGCCGATCAGCTTCACCAGCTCGCCCGTGTTCGAGGCCGCCAGTCGTTCCGCTGCGGCCTGCAGCAGCGGGCGCAGCCTCGAGTTCTCCGACGTCTCGAGCCAGGCGAACAGCGTCCCGAGCGCCGCCGGCCGGAGCTGTCCGAAGAGCGCCGTCAGCTCCTCCTGCGGCGGGAGGGTCGGCGCCTCGTCCATCCCCTGCAGCAGCTGCGCGAGGGTGGCCGGGTCGCTGAGCCGGTCCGGCAGTGACTCGAGACGCGCTCGAAGATCGTCGGGAAGCTCGCGCGCACGGGTCGAGACCGTGGACACCCCGCTCAGGTGACGCCCGGCGAGCAGGTGGAGCGTGAGCGTATCGAGATTGCTGGCGACCTCCTCGCGGATCGCGCGGTCGGTCTGCAACTCGAAGATGTCCAGCAAGGCATCGAGGACGGTGCTGCGCAGGTCGGCCGCGTACTCGCGCTCCGCCTCGCCACGCAGATATTGGATCTCGCCGGCATCGAGGAAATAGAGCGTCGAGTCGAAATCCTCCATGTTCACGATGCCACCGGAGGTCGGCGACTGCTGGAGCGGCGCGTTCCCGCTCCCGCCCTGAGCGCCTGCCGCGCCCGCCGCGCCATCGCCGCCGGATCCGGTCCCGCTTCCAATCCCCGCCGCCGCCTCGCGCTCGGCTCGGGCTTCGCGGACCAGCTGCGAGGCATCCGTCACCGTCTCACCCGGAGTGGCTGGCCAACGCCCCGCCGTCGCGCCGGGGTCGAGCGCCACGCCCCCTTCGTCGCGGAGATCGACGTACCGATACGTGAGGAAGGAGAACTCCTGCTCCCACAGCATCATCAGCAGGTCGTCGTCGTGGTCGGTGGCCTTGCGCGCCTTCGGGATGATCTCGAGCAGCGCTTCGACCTCGGTCCCCTCGAATCCTCGGGAGAGCGTCAGCTCGCGCACGCCGTCCTTGTAGAGCGTCCACGGGATCGAATCGCCGGCTTTGCCGGCCTCCTGGAGCACCGCAACGCCACACCAGATGAGCGCCGACTCGTTCACCACCAGGGTGATGGACTCCGCCTCGGCCCAGACCGCCGCGAACGCCGACCGCAGCAACTCCAGCGACTTGAGGTACGTCGGGTTGTTGTGCAGGTACAATTGATGAGCGCGCGCCGTCTTGTCGAACTGGCGCAACAGCTCCTCGACCACCGTAGGACTGAACGGCGGGGTGGCGGATTCGGTGGCGTCTGGCGTCACGGGGGGAAGACGAGGATCACAGAGGCAAGATACCCATTTCCGCGACCTGCGCCACGTCCTTGTCGCCCCGGCCGCTGACGCAGAGCAGAATCGGCTCATCCTTGCCCCAGCGCCCGGCGTTCGCCGTGATCCACGCCACAGCGTGCGCCGTCTCCAGCGCCGGGATGATCCCTTCGAGCCGGCTGAACTGGCTGAAGGAGACCAACGCCTCGTCATCGGTGACCGAAACGTAGGTCGCACGGCCGCTGTCCTTCAGGTACGCGTGCTCCGGCCCGACGCCCGGATAGTCGAGCCCGGCCGAGACCGAATGCGCGGGGTGGATCTGCCCGTCCGCGTCCTGAAGCAGGTAGCTGAGCGCTCCGTGCAAGACGCCCGGCGTCCCCTGCGCGAGCGAGGCCGAATGCTGCCCGGTCGCGAGCCCGTGCCCTGCCGCCTCGACCCCCACCAGCTCCACCTCGTGATCGGGGACGAAGGCGTGGAAGATCCCCATCGCGTTGGAGCCGCCGCCGATGCAGGCGACGACGCTCTTCGGCAGCCGCCCGGCCCGCTCCAGCATCTGGGCCCGGGCCTCGCGCCCGATCACCGCCTGGAAGTCGCGCACCATCCGCGGATAGGGCGCCGGTCCCACCACCGACCCGATGATATAGTGGCTCTCCTCGCAGGTCGTGACCCAGTCGCGGATCGCCTCGCTCGTGGCATCCTTGAGCGTCCGGGTGCCGGCGAGGACCGGAACCACCTTCGCGCCCATCAGCCGCATGCGGAAGACGTTCAATGACTGCCGCCGCATGTCCTCCTCGCCCATGTACACGACGCAATCGAGCCCGAGTCGGGCACAGACCGTGGCCGTGGCCACGCCGTGCTGCCCCGCCCCGGTCTCGGCGATGATGCGCTTCTTCCCCATGCGCTTGGCGAGGAGTGCCTGTGCGAGCGCGTTGTTGATCTTGTGCGCTCCGGTATGGTTGAGATCCTCGCGCTTGAGCCACACGGGGGCGCCGATCAACGCGGAGAAGTGCGGCGCGTCGCTCAGGGCGCTCGGTCGGCCCACGTAGTTCCGGAGCGCCTCCTCGAGCGTCGCCACGAACGCCGGATCGCGCATCGCGTCCGCGTAGGACGCCTCGAGCGCATCGAGCGCCGGGATCAACGTCTCGGGCACATAGCGCCCACCGAAGGCCCCGAAGCGCCCGCTCTCCACTGCACTGGCCGTCATGCTGCTCGCTCCCGCGCGGCTTCGAAGAAGGCGCGCATCTGTGTCCGATCCTTGATCCCGGGTGCCGACTCGACCCCGGACGATACATCCACCACCTTCGGTCGCAATACCGCGACCGCCTCGGCGACATTCGACGCGCGAAGGCCGCCGGCCACCACCAGCTTCCCGCTCCCACGCAACGGCGCGAGCGCCTGGGCGACGCCGATCCAATCGAAGCTCACGCCCGTCCCGCCGAGCTGCCCGGACACCTTCGCGTCCAGGACGACGGCATCCGCTGCTCCCAGGAGTTCCGGCATGCGGACGGGGAGCGACGCGCCTTCGACGCGCACCACCGCCCAGACCTCTCCGCTGAAGCGCGCCCGTACCGCGAGAAGTTCCTCGAGCGAGGGATCGCCGTGCAACTGCACCACATCGATCGCCGTCACCGATGCCACGGCTGGGAGTCGATCGAGCACGTCGCGCCCGAACACCCCGACGCGACGAACGGCACGAGGGACCGCACTCCAGATCTCGGCCGCCTGCTCCGGCGTACGTTCGCGCGGACCGCCGGCGAAGATCACGCCGGCGTAGCTCGCGCCCAACTCGGCCGCGAAGGCGGCATCCTCGGCGCGGGTGAGCCCGCAGAACTTCACCTCAACCACGCGGACGCCTCGGCACACCCACCAGGGCGCGGACCGCTGCGGCCCCGTCGGCGGAGGCGGAGAGCGCCGAGCCCACGAGCACCGCGTCGGCCCCGCAGGCCGCGGCGCGCAGCACGCCGTCGCGGTCCGCGACCCCGCTCTCGAACACCGCGACGCGATCCGCGGGGACCATCGGCAGGAGGCGCGCCGAGACCGCATCGTCGATCACGAGCGTCTCGAGATTCCGGTTGTTCACGCCGATCACGGCGTGCTCGACCGTCAGCGCGCGGGCGAGTTCGCGCTCGTCGCGCACCTCGAGGAGCACCTCGAGCCCGATCGCGCGCGCCTCGGCGGCGAGTGCCTCGAGTCGCCCCGGGCCGAGCGCGCGCACGATGAGCAGTGCGGCCGAGGCCCCGGCCACGCGAGCCTGAAGCAGCTGGAGGCGATCGACGATGAAGTCCTTCCGGAGGAGCGGGGCGTCCGTCGGGGGTCGCAACGTGGCGCGCACGGCGCGGAGGTCGTCGAGCGAGCCGCCGAACCGGGTCGGCTCGGTGAGGACGGAGAGCGCGGACGCTCCCGCGCCCACGTACTCGGCGGCGCGAGCGGAAACGTCCATCCCCGCGTTGATCTCCCCCTTGCTGGGGCTCTTCTTCTTGAGCTCGGCGATGACGGCGACGTCCGGGCGACGCAACGCGGCCTCGAACCCCGGGACGGCCGGCACTCCGGCGACGGCGCGCTCGAGCGCGGCCTCGTCGCCCCGCGCCGCCTCGACGGCGGCGTACGCGCGCGCGGTCAGTTCCCCCAGCGGACCGACCGGGGGGCTCCAGGGGGCGAGTTCAGCTTGCGCTTCGGGCAATGTTCGGATACCGTTACTTCGGGTGTTGTTCGGTCGTCTCCGGTACAGTTCCGGGCCAGCCGCACACCCGGGTTCGCTCACTCCTCGCAGGGGCCGTGCACATGCCGCTCACCAAGCGCCAGCGTCAGATTCTCGACTACCTCAACTCGTACGCCGTGGAACACGGCTACGCGCCGAGCTTCGAGGAGATTGCTGAACACTTCAACTATAACTCGCTGGCCACCGTTCACGAACACCTGAGCAACCTCGAACGGAAGGGTTACATCAAGCGGAGTTACAACGAGAGCCGAGCGATCGAGATCCTCCCGTCCGACGTGATCCCCCGCTCGGTGGAGCTCCCCCTGCTCGGCCTGGTCGCCGCCGGCATGCCGATCGAGGCGAGCACCGCGGGCGAGACGATCGCCGTCCCCGACGACTTCATCCGTCGCGGGGGTAGCCACTACGTGCTCAAGGTCCGCGGCAACTCCATGATCGAGGACCAGATCCGTGACGGCGACTTCGTCGTGGTCAACGATCGCCAGTCGGCCGACAACGGCGAGATGGTGATCGCGATGCTCGACGACTCCTCCGCCACGGTGAAGCGCTTCTACCGAGAGCGCGACGGCCGGATCCGCCTGCAGCCGTCGAACGAGACGATGGCCCCGATCTACGTGCACGAGAACCAGATGCGCGTGCAGGGGATCGTCGTGGGCGTGATGCGTCGGTACTGATCGACCGCATCCTCGCGACCAGCGGTACGAGAACGGCGCCCCCAGCGGGCGCCGTTCTCGTTTCTCAGCGTCGGGGCGCGGCCTTCCGGAGCCGCTCGAGCGCCTCGCGCCCTGCCCCGCTCTTCAGGGCCTCCCGCGCGACGCTCAGCGAGCTCGAGAAGTGCGACGCGAGCCCTGCCACATAGATGGCGCCGGCCGCATTCAACAGAACCGCCGCTTCGGCCCCCGCCGTCCCCCGACCGGAGAGGATCGCCTCGATGACGCGGGCATTCTCCGTCGGTTCACCACCGGCCAGTTCCGCGGGCGTCGCGACCGCGAACCCTTCGGCGACCGAATCGACGGACCAGTCGGAGAGTTGGCCGCCGCGCACCTCGATCACACGGGTCATCCCCAGCGGAGAGATCTCGTCCAGCCCCGGCTCCCCATGCACTACCAGCGCGTGGACCGTGCCGAGTTCGGCGAGCGCCGCCGCCACGAGCGGGACGCGCGCCGCGTCCGCTACGCCCATCACCTGACGTCCGGCCTGCGCCGGATTGGCCAGTGGTCCGACCAGGTTCATCACCGACGGGATCCCGAGCTCGCGGCGCACGGGGCCGACATGCCGCATCGCGGGATGCATGGTCGGGGCGAACATGAAGACGATCCCGGCCTCCTCGAGCACCTCGCCCATGCGTCCCGGCGTCAGGTCGATCGCGACGCCGAGGGCCTCGAGGACATCGGCGCTGCCCGACTTCGAGGTGAAGGAGCGATTGCCGTGTTTCGCCACGCGCACCCCGGCACCGGCGGCGACGAGCGCCGCAGCGGTCGAGATATTGAACGTGGTGAGCGCGCCGCCCCCGGTGCCGCAGGTGTCCACCAGGCCGGCGGGATTGGTCGCCTCGAGACGGGTCATCGCATGGCGGAGGGCCATCGCGGCTCCCGCGACCTCGGCCGGGGTCTCCCCCTTCACCCGAAGCCCCATCAGGAGCGCACTGACCAGGGCCGGGGTCGCGGCGCCGCTCATCACGGAATCGAAGGCGGCCATCGATTCCTGCACGGTGAGCGACCGTCCGTGCGCGAGGGCACGCACGGCGTCGTTAAGGGCGGCGACAGGACTAGCGGACATCGATCGCTCCGAAGAGTCGGGCCGGCAGCGACGCCTCGCGGGCGATCAACGAGGTCACGAGGCCGAGCAGACGTACGCGCTCGACATCCTCCTCCACGAAGAGCCCGCGCTGGGCCCGGTTCGTGAGGTTGATCACCCCGATCAGTTCGTCATGCACGACGAGCGGGAAGCTGATGAAGGACCCCGTGGTGAGATACTCGTCACCGAGGAGCGGCTGCGCGGCGGCATCACTGGCGTCGACCACGAGCAGCGGTTCGCGGGTCTGCGCCACGGTGCCGGCGACCCCTTTCCCCAGGGTGATGCGGGCGCCGTCCACGATGTGCGGCGCGAGCCCACGGGATGAGGCGAGATAGAGCGATCCCGCGTCGTCGGGAACGGTCAGGAAGAGCGAGCAGCGCAGCGCCTGCATGTCATCGCCGACGAGGGCGAGCAGCCCTTCGGCGAGCGACTTGGGACTCGTCGCGGTGCTCGCCAGGGTGAGGACCCGATCGAGCAGATGGAGGGTGCGGGAGCGCTGGCGGAGTGCCTCGCTTCGGCGGTGAAGTTCGACGTGCGCCGATTCCAGCTGACCGACCGCCGCCGTGAGCTGTTGCTCGAGCGCGAGCAGCCGACGCGCGCTCCGACGCGATTCCTCGGCGACGCGCGCGGTCTCCCGTTCCCGTTCGAGCGTCAGCGCCGCATCGTCGGCGGGCTGTCGGGCGGCGTCCCGCGCCTGCGCGAGCTGTCCCTCGAGCACCTCCAGCCGTTGCAGATACTCGGAATGCACCCGCTGCATGACCTCTTCGAGGGTACGCGAGGCCTCGTCGCGGCCGTCACGTTCGGCGAAACGGAGGAAGGCGAGATCGAAGAGCGCCGTCGCGGGTGCGAACCGCTCGGAGGCGCGCGTCCCGAAGACCCGGCGCGGCTCCACCAGCGCGACGACCGCCGTCAGATGCCCGTCGAGGCGCACGCCGCGAAGCCCCAGATCGCCGCCGTCCTCGTGCATCGGGAGACCGAGGAGTCGGGCGATCTCCGGAGCCGGCCCGCCGACGTCGGCGAAGACCCCGCCCGCCGCGACCAGTCGCAGCGCGTGGGTCGGGAGCCGGTCCAGCGCGACGTCCATGTCCGCCCGTCGGACCGCCCCGTCCTCGACCCACAGGCGCTCGACGAGCATGGCCGTCCGGCCGTCGAGGCGCAGCAGGGACAGGCGTGCGTCACGATCGCTGTCGGCCAAGGCCTCGGCGAGGGCGACGAACGCCTGGTCCAGGTCGTGCGCAGCGCTGAGCGCATGCGCCAGCGCGGCAAGGGTTTGCGGTGGCATCGGGGAGGGTGGGATCGGGCGCCGGTGGGCGGTTCGGGAGCGCCGCGACGGGATGCGAAGGTTGCCCGCTCGGCGGAGCAATGTCAATCGCGGGCGCGCGTTCCTTTTTCCTTGAAGTCGACCGTGCGCTCGGCTACGTTTCCCACGATGGCCGCACGCGTCCTTCAGCTCGTTCTGCACTACGATGGCACCGCGTTTTCCGGCTGGCAGGTGCAGCTGGCGACGCGTACGGTGCAAGGTGAGCTCGAAGCCGCGCTCACCCGGTTATGCGGTGAGCCGGTTCGCGTGATGGGTGCGGGACGCACGGATGCCGGGGTCCATGCCCGAGGGCAGGTCGCCGGTGTGCGGGTGGCGGAGCATTGGACGGCGGAGAAGTTGCGGCAGGTCCTGAACCGACGGCTGCCGGATGATCTGTGGGTGGCGCGGGCGCACGAGATGGTCCCCGCCTTCCACGCGCGGTACAGTGCGACGGCTCGGCGGTACAGTTACACGTTGGGATTCGGTGATGAGGCGGGGTCGCCCTTCCGGCGACGGTGGGCCACCCCGTATGAAGGGGAGTTGGATCGGGACGCGCTCGACTGGTGCGCGGAACGGACGCTGGGATGGCATCGGTTCATCGGGTTCGCCGTGCGCGGGACTGCGCCGCAGACCGATGATCACCGATGTGAGGTGCGGCTCTGCCGGTGGCGGGAAGTGACCGGCGGGCTCGTCCTCGACATCGAGGCGAACCGGTTCCTGCATCACATGGTGCGGTTCCTGGTGGGGACGATGCTCGACGTGGCGAGTGGCCGGCGGGAGCGCGACGAGTTCGTCGCACTCCTCGAGGCCTCAACCAACGACGAGGTCTCACCGCCAGCACCGCCCGAAGGGCTCTGCCTCGAGCACGTGACCTACCCCGACGACCTGTACCTCACCGCCTGATGCGACTCTTCCTCGCTACCACGTCGCCCGACGAGATCCGTTGGGCCAGCGCCGCGACCCTGATCGACGGCGTCGTCGCGACCCCAACCGTCATCGCCAGCGAGCAGCCCGGTGCCGACGTCCGCGAGATCGTCGCCGACCTCGCGCGGGTGACCACCCTCCCGATCTGCGCCAGCGTCGCGGCCATCGGCGCGAACGACATCTACAAGGGTGCGAAGGAGCTGACCAAGCTCGCCGACCACGTGATCATCGCCGTCCCCTTCATCGAGGACTCGGCGCCGGCCATCCGCAAGCTCACCAACGACGGCATCCGCGTCGCCGCCACGCTCGTCTATTCGGCGGCGCAGGGGATCCTCGCGGCGAAGGCCGGTGCGACGATGGTCACGATCGCCGTCGATGCCCTCGAAGCGGTCGGCCAGAGCGGCGATGAGGTGGTGCGCCAGCTGCGGCAGGCCTTCGAGCACTCACACGCCGAGTGCGACATCGCCGCCGCGGGTCCGACGAGCTCGTCGAGCTTCGCCGCCTGCGCGGCCGCCGGTGCGGGAATCGCGGTGGTCACGCCGTCGGTGCTGCGTTCCCTGCTCCAGCATCCGCTCACCGACCGCGGACTCGATCGCTTCCTCGGCGACATCAGCCGTCGCCCCAAGCCCCGCCGCGCGCGATGAGCCCCCGCAGCAAGGTCATCACCCTCCCGATCGCTGCGGCCCTGCTCGCCGCGTGCGGGGGAGCGACGGCCAGCCCGTCGATCGCGCAGTCGTCGCAGGGGAGCGGGCAGCTCCCGTCGGCCGCGCCGCAGGCGATCTCGGCGCAGCGCCGCACCGCGATCACGGAGGCCGTGGCCAAGGTCGCGCCCACCGTGGTGACGGTCCAGACCGAAGTCGTCCAGCGCGTGCAGGCCTCTCCGTTCGACTTCTTCTTCGGTGGAGCGCAGGGCCAACAGCAGGTGCAGTCGGGGATCGGTTCGGGCTTCATCGTGCGCGAGGATGGCGTCATCATAACCAACGCACACGTGGTCAGTGGCGCGACCAAGATGAGTGTCGCGCTCCCCGACGGCACGACGTACCCCGCGAAGATGATCGGCATCGACGAGCTCAACGATCTCGCGGTGCTCAAGGTGGACGCCAAGAAGCTCCCCGTGGCGAAACTCGGCACCTCGCGCGGGCTCGTGATCGGCGAGTGGGCCATCGCCATCGGCAACCCGTACGGATTCGTGCTCGGCAACACCGAGCCAGCCGTCACGGCCGGGGTCATCTCCGGGACCGGGCGCAATCTGACCGCGCGCTCGGAAGGGAACGGCGTGTACGTCGACATGATCCAGACCGATGCTGCGATCAACCCCGGGAACTCCGGCGGACCGCTCGTGAACGCGATGGGCGAGGTGATCGGCGTGAACAGTTCGATCTACTCCCCCTCGGGTGGCTCGGTGGGGCTGGGCTTCGCGATCCCGATCGACCGCGCGCGTCGCGTCGCCGAGGATCTGCTGGCGCACGGCAAGGTGCGTCGACCCTGGATCGGCGTGAAGACCGAGTTCCCGCAGGCGAACACGATGGCGCGCGAGACGTTGAACTCGGGCGCGAAGGTGCGCGCGGTGACCGAGGGCTCCCCTGCGGCGAAGGCCGGGATCCAGGCGGGCGACGTGCTGGTGCGCTCGCGCGAACGCGTGCTCCGCAACGCCTATGACTGGGAAGCGGAACTGCTCGAACTGCGCGTGGACGATCAGGTCCCGCTGACGCTCAAGCGCGGATCGCGCGAGATCACCGTCAACGTGCGGATCTCCGATCTGCCGGAAGTCAGCGCGCAGAAGGTCTCGGTGCTCAAGGAGATCGAGCTGATCTCGCTTACGCCGGCGATCCGCTCCGAACGTGGTATCCGCCGGACTGCGGGCGCGCTCGTCGCGACAGTCAGTGCGCGCGTGGCCGAGGAACTCGGCATCCAGTCGGGCGATCTGATCTTCCAAGTGAACAACTCCCCTGTGGCCGACGCGCCGCAGGCAGCCAAGATGCTCGAGTATCTCTCGGGTCGCGGCCCGATCCGGATGTGGATCGAACGCGGGGGCCAGGCGTACTGGACCGATTTCCAGATCGGACGATGAACCACGAGCGTTACTCCTCCCCGCTCGCCGAGCGCTACGCATCGCCCGCGATGCTCTCGCTCTGGTCGGCGCACACCCGACACGGACTCTGGCGGCGACTCTGGCTCGCGCTCGCCGAGAGCGAGCGCGCCCTCGGTGTGGACATCCCCGAGGCAGCGATCACGGAGATGCGCGCGCACCTCGACGACATCGACTTCAAGAAGGTCGCCGAGTACGAGAAGCGCTTCCGCCACGACGTGATGGCGCATGTCCATGCCTTCGGCGATGACGCGCCGGCGGCTCGCGGCGTGATCCACCTGGGCGCGACGTCGGCCTTCGTGACCGACAACGGCGACCTGATCCAGATGCGCCGCGGACTCGAACTGCTGCGCGCGCGGATCGTCTCGGTGATCGCACGCCTGGCGAAGTTCG
The DNA here is from genome assembly GCA_964484775.1 of uncultured Gemmatimonas sp. Classification (GTDB taxonomy): domain Bacteria; phylum Gemmatimonadota; class Gemmatimonadetes; order Gemmatimonadales; family Gemmatimonadaceae; genus Fen-1231. The sequence goes on from CAZAGK010000024.1 coordinate 23,161, forward strand.
CCGAGGAGTGGCGCAACGAACCGACCCTCGGCTATACGCATCTCCAATCGGCGCAGCTCACCACCGTCGGCAAGCGCGCGACGCTCTGGATGCAGGACCTGGTGCTCGACCTCGCCGAACTCGACCATCGCCTGGCGACACTGCCGTTGCGCGGGGTGAAGGGGACCACCGGGACCCAGGCGAGCTTCCTCGAGCTCTTCAAGGGTGACCACGCGAAGGTGCGCGAGCTCGATCGGCTGGTCGTGACCGCGATGGGCGTGTCGCACTCGATCCCCGTGAGCGGGCAGACCTATACGCGGAAGCTGGACGCGCAGGTGCTGAGCGTGGTCTCGGGGATCGCCGCGAGCGCCGCGAAGTTCGCGAGCGACCTGCGCATGCTGCAGTCGTTCGGCGAGATCGAAGAGCCCTTCGAGAAGGAGCAGATCGGGTCGAGCGCGATGGCGTACAAGCGCAATCCGATGCGCTCCGAACGCATCAACTCGCTCGCCCGCTTCGTGCTCTCGATCGAAGGGAACGCGAATCAGACGCACAGCGTGCAGTATTTCGAGCGTACGCTCGACGACAGCGCCAACCGGCGGCTCGTGATCCCCGAGGCCTTCCTCGCGACCGACGCGATCCTCATCCTGATGGAGAACATCACCGGCGGGCTCGAGGTGCACCCGGCGCGCATCCGCGCGCGCATCGCGGACGAACTCCCCTTCATGGCCACCGAGAAGCTGATCGTGAGCGCGGTGGAGGCCGGCGGCGATCGCCAGGCCGCACACGAAGTCATCCGCCGTCACAGCATCGCGGCCGCACGTGCGATGAAGGACGAAGGGGCCCGCAACGACATGCTCGCGCGCCTCGCCGCTGATCCCGAGTTCGGCGTCCCGATGGGCGATCTCGAGGAGACGATGGAGGCGCACCACTATGTGGGGCGCGCACCGCAGCAGGTCGATGACTTCCTCGCCGAGGTCATCGCCCCGATCCTCGCGTCGGGCCACGCCGCCGCTCCGGCTGCGGAGATCCGCGTATGACGCTGACCGTCGGCACGACCTCCCTCCCCTTGCCGCTGGTGCTGCGCGGCAAGGTGCGCGACGTGTACGCCGTGGGCGACGACCGGCTGCTCCTCGTCGCGAGCGATCGCGTCAGCGCCTTCGACGTGGTGATGAACGAGCTCGTCCCCTACAAGGGCGCGGTGCTCACCCAGATCACGGCCTGGTGGCTGCGGCAGATGGGCACGTTGGTTCCGCATCACATGATCTCGTCCGATGCTGACGAGATCGTCGCGATGATCCCCGAGCTCGCCGGGCATCGGGATATCCTCGCCGGGCGCGCCATGCTCGGCCTGCGCGGGACGGTGTTCCCCGTGGAATGCGTGATCCGCGGCTATCTCTCCGGTTCCGCCTGGAAGGAGTACAAGGCCACCGGGACGCTGGCCGGTGAACGACTCGCCGCCGGCCTGGTGGAGAGCGACCGCTTCGACCCGCCGGTCTTCAGTCCCGCCACCAAGGCGGAGACGGGGCACGACGAGAACATCACGGTCGCCCAGGTCCGTGCGCAGCTCGGCGCCGACGTGGCCGCCGAGTTGGAGCGGATGGCGCGGCTCGTGTACGAGCACGGGCGCGATCTCGCGGCCGCGCGCGGGATCATCATCGCCGACACCAAGTTCGAGTTCGCGCGCCGCGACGGACGCATCATCCTCGTCGACGAAGTGCTCACCCCGGACAGCTCGCGCTTCTGGCCGGCCGATCAGTATCAGCCCGGGCGCGCGCAGCCCAGTTTCGACAAGCAACCCCTCCGTGACTGGCTCGACGGTGAACGTCGGGCCGGCCGCTGGGACGGCAACGCTCCACCGCCGACCCTCCCCCCGGAAGTCGTCCAGGCTACCAGTGCCCGGTACCTAGATGCCTTCGCGCGCCTGACCGGCGCTCCCCTCGACACATCGAGCCTGCCGTGAGCGTAGCCAAAGAAGGCATCCCGTTCATCCTGATCGCCACCGTCATCGCGGCCGGCACCTTCGCGCTGGCGCTGAACCGCCGCTCCTTCCTGCTGTGGTTGGCAGCGTTCCTGCTGACGGTCATCGCCCTTTGGGTCGCGTACTTCTTCCGCGACCCGGAACGCACCGGTCCGCGGGGCGAGAAGGTCGTGATCGCCCCGGCGGATGGGCGCATCGTCCTCATCACCGAGGTGGACGAGCCGAGCTTCATCCACGGTCGTGCGCTCCGCATCTCGATCTTCATGAACGTCTTCAACGTGCACGTGAACCGGTACCCGGTGGACGGCACGGTGCGGTACGTGCACTACAACCCCGGCAAGTTCCTCAATGCGGCGGTGGAGAAGTCGTCGCTCGAGAATGAGCAGATGTCGGTGGGGCTCGAGTCGGGGCCCTACCGCATCCTGGTGCGGCAGATCGCCGGGCTCGTCGCCCGCCGGATCGTGACGTACAGCAAGGACGGCGACGTCGTGAAGCAGGGCGAACGCTTCGGTCTCATCCGCTTCGGCTCGCGCGTGGACGTGTTCGTCCCCACGAACAGCACGGTGAAGGTCAAGATCGGCGAGACGACGATGAGCGGCACGAGCGTGCTGGCGGAGCTGCCGTAAGGTGCGCCGCCCCAGGCTCCCGCGTCCGACGATGGTGATGCTGCCCAACGGCTTCACCCTCGCCAATCTGTTCTGTGGGATCTACGCCATCATTCTCGCCACGAAGGGTGAGCACAGCCTCGCCGTCCGGTTCATCCTGATCGGCGCGATGTGCGACGCCATGGATGGACGCGTCGCGCGCGCGACCGGCACCGGGAGTCCGTTCGGGGCCGAGCTCGACTCGCTGGTGGACGCGATCTCGTTCGGGCTCGCCCCTGCCCTGATGATGTATTTCGCGGTGCTGCACAAGGACAACTGGGACTGGATCTACGTCTTCCTGTTCTCGGCGTGCGCCGTGATGCGCCTCGCGCGCTTCAACGTGGAGCAGGCCGGACGCGCCAAGAAGTACTTCAAGGGGCTGCCCAGTCCGGCCGCCGGTGGTGTGCTGGCCACGTACTACTGGTTCAGTCAGACGCCGCTGTACAACGACACGGTCCTCGCCGAGCTCCCGTGGCCCACGCTCCTGCGCTGGCTGATGGCATCGCTCGCCTTCCTGATGATCAGCAACGTGCCGTATCCGGCGTGGCCGACCTTCAGTCTGCGCACGATCCGCGGGGCGATTGGCCTCGCGATCTTCATCGGACTCGCGATCGGGCTGATCTTCCTGCCGAAGGAGTTCTTCTTCCCGGTGGGGATCAGCTACGTGCTCTTCGGCGTCCTCGCGGCCGTCCTGCGCGGACTCACCGAGCGGCAGCCGGGCGTGCCCGAGCCGAACGGCGAGGAGTTCGAGGAAGAGACCGACGAGCACGACATCGCGACGCTCGCCGACGAACTGGAGGATGTCGAGTTCGACTCCGACGAACCGCCCGTGCGCACGCCGGCCCCGCGCCCGCCGCAGCAACAACAGAAGCCCCGCAACAACCCCAAGCCGAATCGTCAGCCCAACCGTCCCCAGAATCCGCCCGCGACGCCGGTCATCGCTCCCGCGGGCGAGGTCGACACCGAGCCCGGTGACCACGAACGGGACGACGAGGAACCGAGCGATGGTTCGGCTCCGCAGTCCGAACAGCAGAAGCGTCGCCGTCGTCGCCGTCGCCGTCCCCGTGGCGGCCCCCGCACCACTGACCGAGAAATCTCCGAGGATTCCCCCGAATGACGTCGTTCCGTGTCGCAGTCCATGTCGTCCCCCGTCGTGGCATCCTCGATCCACAGGGCAAAGCGGTCACCGAGGCGCTGCACTCGCTCGGCTTCGCGGCCGTCGCTGAAGTGCATGTCGGTCGCCATCTGGTGATCGAGACGACCGCCGCCGATGCCACCGCCGCCGAAGCGAGCGTGCGTACGATGTGCGCCAAGCTGCTCGCCAATCCGGTGACCGAGGACTTCGAGATCGCATCGGTGGTGGCCGCGTGAAGGTCGGCATCGTTCGCTTCCCGGGGTCCAACTGCGAGGACGACACCTGGCATGCCGTCGTCGATCACCTCGGCGAGCAGGCGGTGATCCTGTGGCACAAGGATCACGACCTGCAGGGCTCCGACGTCGTGATCCTCCCCGGCGGCTTCAGCTACGGGGACTATCTCCGGGCCGGTGCGATCGCCCGCTTCAGCCCGATCATGCGCGAGGTCGAGGCGCACGCGCAGCGTGGCGGGATCGTGCTGGGCATCTGCAACGGCTTCCAGATCGCGTGCGAAGCCGGACTCCTCCCCGGCGCGCTCCTGCGGAACGACCGCGGATATCGCTCGATGCCGGTGACCATCCGCGTCGAGCACACCGACACCGCCTTCACCGCGGCCGCGACCACGGGGCAGTGTCTCACCATGCCGATCGCGCATGGCGAGGGTCGATTCACCGCGGACGAGCCCACGCTGGACCGGCTCGAAGGTGAGGGGCAAGTGATCTTCCGCTACGTGGATGCCGCGGGCGCGCCTTCCGATGGTGCGAATCCGAACGGTGCCATGCGCAACATCGCCGGCGTGTGCAACGCGGCGCGCAACGTGATCGGCCTCATGCCGCATCCCGAGCGCGCCATGGAGCCGCTACACGGTTCCACCGACGGGCTCGTCCTGTTCCAATCGCTGCTCGCCACTGCCCGCGCCTGACCTCTTCCCGGCTGCCGCTCTCGTGACCGCAACTCCCCGCCCTGGCGATCCCGTCATCACGCCGGCCCTCGTGGCCGAACACGGGCTCACCGCTGACGAATATCAGCGTCTCGAGCGCATGCTCGAGCGCACCCCCACCTTCACCGAGCTCGGGATCATCAGTGCGCTCTGGAGCGAGCACTGCTCCTACAAGCACTCGCGCCCGGTGCTCAAGACGCTCCCCACCAAGGCGCCCTGGGTGTTGCAGGGCCCGGGTGAGAACGCCGGCGTGATCAGCATCGGCGACGGCATGGCCGTCGCCTTCAAGATCGAGTCGCACAATCATCCCTCGGCGGTCGAGCCGTACCAGGGCGCCGCGACCGGCGTCGGCGGGATCCTCCGTGACGTCTTCACGATGGGCGCCCGTCCGATCGCGATGCTCAACTCGCTCCGCTTCGGATCGCTCGACACCCCGCGCGTCCGCTATCTCGTCGGTGGTGTCGTGAAGGGGATCGGCGACTACGGCAACTGCATGGGCGTGCCCACCGTCGCCGGCGACGTGATGTTCGATGCCGCCTACGAAGGGAACCCGCTCGTCAACGCGATGTGCGTCGGCGTGATGCGCGAGGAGGAACTGATCCGCGCGAAGGCGGAGGGCGTCGGCAACCTGATCATGGCCGTCGGGGCGCGCACCGGGCGCGACGGCATCCACGGGGCCTCGTTCGCCTCGGAAGACCTCTCGCACGAGAACGACGCCAAGCGGCCGCGCGTACAGGTCGGCGATCCGTTCACCGAGAAGCTCCTCCTCGAAGCCACGCTCGAACTCATCGCGAGCGGTGCCTGCGTCGCGATCCAGGACATGGGCGCGGCGGGACTCACCTCGTCGAGCGCCGAGATGGCGGAACGTGGCGAGGTCGGGGTCGAGATCGACACCCTCAAGGTGCCCGTCCGTGAGACGGGGATGACGCCGTACGAGATCCTCCTCAGCGAGTCGCAGGAGCGCATGCTCGTGGTCGCCCACAAGGGGCGCGACGCCGAGGTCCGCGCCATCCTGCAGAAATGGGATCTCACCGCGGCGGTCATCGGCGAGGTGATCGCCGAGCCGGTGTACCGCGTGAAGGAGGGCGACCGCGTCGTGGCCGAGTTCCCGGGCACGCGCCTCGTCACCGACTGCCCGTTCTACTATCCGGATTCCGCCGAGAGTCCGGCGATCGTCGCGCTCCGCGAGCGTGACGTGCACGCGATCCCCGAGCGTTCGGAGGAGGCCGATCCGGCGTGGACGCTGGCGCGCCTCCTCGAAGCGCCGACGATCGCCAGCAAGCGCTGGATCTCGCAGCAGTACGACTCCACGGTGCGCGCCAACACGGTCTTCGGACCGGGCGGCGCCGATGCGGCGGTCGTCCGCGTGCGCGGCACCAAGAAGGCGCTCGCCATGAAGACGGACTGCAACGGCCGGTATGTGTATCTCGATCCGCGCGTCGGCGGACGGATCGCGGTGGCCGAAGCCGCTCGCAACGTGGCGTGCACCGGGGCGCGGCCGCTCGCGGTGACCAACTGCCTGAACTTCGGGAATCCGAAGCGTCCGGAGATCTTCTTCCAGTTCAAGGAAGCGGTCGGCGGGATGGGCGACGCCTGCCGCGTGCTCGACACGCCGGTCACGGGCGGCAACGTCTCGCTCTACAACGAGAGCCCGATCGGGGCGGTCTACCCCACCCCGACCATCGGCATGGTCGGCCTGCTCGACGACGCCTCCAAGGCGACGGGCTCGGCCTTCCGAAACGTCGGTGATTCGATCGTCCTGCTCGGCGCCCCGACCGATGAGATCGGCGCCAGCGAGTATCTCTCCTGGATCCATGGTGTCGTCGCTGGCGCTCCTCCGGCCTGCGACCTGAACGCGGAGCGCGCGCTGATCGACACGCTCTGCGAAGCGATCGGCGCCGGACTGCTCCACTCGGCCCACGATTGCAGCGAGGGCGGGCTCGCGGTGGCGCTCGCCGAGTCGGCCATCGGGGATCGCGATCACACGGTCGGCATCGCCGTCGATCTGGCTGCGTGGGGAACCCTTCCGCTCCGCGCCCTGTTGTTCGGCGAGGCGCAGGGACGCGTCGTCGTCAGCACGGCGGACACGGATGCCGTGCTCGCCGTCGCCAAGGCGCACAGCGTGCCGGCGCGCGTGATCGGAAAGGTCGTCCCGGCCGAGCAGGGCTTCAGCATCACCGGCGGCGCCCGCGCACTCCGCGCGGATGTCGCCACGCTCGCGACCGCGTTCCACGAAGCGCTCCCCGCCGCGATGCGGCGTGCGCCAGCGGACGCGATCACCACCGACCCAGCGGCAGGAGTACCGGCCTGATGTGTGGAATCTTCGGAGTCTCCGGCCACGCCGACGCGGCCACCCTCACCCATCTCGGCCTCTACTCGCTGCAGCACCGCGGGCAGGAGTCGGCGGGGATCGTCGCCGCCGATCACGGCGGTCAGGCGAACGGTATCCGAGCGATGGGGCTCGTCGGTGAGAAGTTCGGCCCCGAGGTCCTGGCCAAGCTCCCCGGATCCACGGCGATCGGGCACACGCGCTACTCGACGGCCGGGTCGTCCACCATCGAGAACGCGCAGCCGGCGCTCGTCAACTTCAAGGGCGGCCACATCGCGCTCGCGCACAACGGCAACCTCACGAACGCCACCGAGATCCGCGAACGGCTCGAGCAGGTCGGGAGCATCTTCAGCTCGACCATGGACTCCGAGGTGCTCGTGCATCGCCTCGCGCGTTCCATGGCCACGCGCCCCGAAGCGCAGATGGCCGAGGCACTCCAGGGCGTCGAAGGGGCGTACTCGCTGCTGGTGCTCATCAACGACACCCTGCTCGCGGCCCGCGATCCGAACGGCTGGCGCCCGCTGGTCATGGGGAAGCTCGGTGACGCCGTCGTCTTCGCCTCCGAGACCTGCGCGTTGGACATCGTCGGCGCCACGCTGGTGCGCGAAGTGCTCCCCGGCGAGATCGTCGCGGTGGACCAGGACGGGATCCGTTCGCATCAGCTCCCCCCCGCGGCGAAGCTGCACCGCTGCGTCTTCGAGCATGTGTACTTCGCGCGTCCCGACAGCCAAGTCTTCGGCGGGTCGGTCGATCGCGCGCGCCGTGCGCTCGGGCGTCGCCTGGCGATCGAACATCCGGCGCCGGGGGCCGATTTCGTCTTCGCCGTCCCCGACTCCTCGAACGCCGCCGCACTCGGCTTCGCCGAGCAGGCGGGGTTGCCCCTCGAGCATGCGTTGATCCGCAATCACTACGTCGGACGCACCTTCATCCAGCCCACGCAGGCCGGCCGCGATGCGAAGGTGAAGGTGAAGTTCAATCCGGTGCGCGAGATCCTGCAGGGCAAGAGCGTCGTGATGGTGGACGACTCGATCGTGCGCGGCACGACCACGCGTGGCCTCGTCGCGCTCGTGCGCGCCGCCGGTGCCCGCGAGGTGCACATGCGGGTCAGCTCGCCGCCGATCACCGGTCCCTGCTGGTACGGCATCGACACCCCGGACAAGGACCAGCTGATCGCCGCGCGACTCCCCCTCGAACAGATCGCCGAGGCGATCGGCGTGGACTCGCTCGGCTATATCTCGCTCGACGGGATGCTCGGTGCCGTGCCCGACGGACCGAACGGTTTCTGCCACGCCTGCTTCTCGGGACAGTACCCGACTCTTCCCCCCTCTGTTGCAAGCAAGATGCGCCTTGGCGGTCGCGCGTGACCTTTTTCCATTGTGGAGCTCGTGACTAAGTCCGTCTTTTCGTTCGGGAACGGCGTCGCCGAAGGCACGCGTGAGTGGAAGGACCGCCTCGGCGGGAAGGGCGCGAATCTGCATGAGATGACGAACCTCGGGATCCCCGTCCCTCCGGGGTTCACGATCTCCTGCGATGTCTGTGATGGCTACCTCGCCGGCGGCGGAATCCCGGCGGGACTGCGGGAGGAGGTCGAAGCCGCACTCGCGAAGCTCGAGGCCGCGTCCGGGCGGAAGTTCGGCGATCCGGTGAACCCGTTGCTCGTATCGGTCCGCTCCGGCGCGCGCGTGTCGATGCCCGGGATGATGGAGACGATCCTCAACCTGGGCCTCAACGACACGACCGTCGAAGCGCTCGCGGCGCAGAGCAAGAACCCGCGCTTCGCCTACGACTCGTATCGCCGCTTCCTCCAGATGTACGGCGATGTGGTGCTCGGGGTGGACATCCACTCGTTCGAGGCGCTCCTCACCTCCAAGCGCATGGTCGCCGGGGTGAAGACCGACGCCGAGGTTCCCGCCGAAGCGCTCAAGACGCTCGTGGGCGAGTACAAGGCGCTCGTGCGTCATACCATCGGCAAGGAACTCCCGATGGAACCGCGCGAGCAGCTGTGGGGCGCCATCGAAGCGGTGTGGAAGTCGTGGATGCTCAAGAAGGCGGTGGACTACCGCCGCGTGAACTTCATCCCCGAGGCCCCCGGCACCGCCGTCAACATCATGGCGATGGTGTTCGGCAATCTCGGTGACGATTCCGGCACCGGCGTCGCCTTCACCCGCGACCCGAGCACCGGCGAGCGCCGCTTCTACGGCGAGTTCCTGGTGAACGCGCAGGGCGAGGATGTCGTCGCCGGAATCCGGACGCCCCTCCCCATCTCGCAGATGGAGACCGCGCTCCCCGAGGCGTACCACGCGCTGATCAAGGTGCAGGACACGCTCGAGCAGCACTTCCGCGACATGCAGGACCTCGAGTTCACGGTGGAGCGCGGCACGCTGTATATGCTGCAGACGCGCACCGGCAAGCGCACCGTGGCCGCCGCCGTACGCATCGCCCACGAGATGGTCGCCGAGGGACTGATCACCAAGGACGACGCCGTCCGTCGCGTCCATCCGGCGCAGCTCGACCAGTTGTTGCACCCGGTGCTCGATCCGTCGGCCTCGGCCAAGGCGATCTGCACCGGGCTCCCGGCGAGCCCGGGCGCCGCGAGCGGGATCGTCGTCTTCGACGCCGACGTCGCCGAACAGCGCGCCGCGAAGGGGGACGCCGTGATCCTCGTGCGCGAGGAGACGACCCCGGAGGATTTCCACGGCATCGTCGCGGCACGCGCGGTCCTCACCGAGCGTGGCGGCATGACGAGCCACGCCGCCGTCGTGGCCCGCGGCATGGGCAAGTGCGCGATCGTGGGCTGCAAGGACATCTCGGTCGACATCGCGCATCGCCGGTTCACCGTCGGCGAAGTGGTGGTGAGCGAAGGCGACTGGATCACCCTCGACGGTGGCACCGGCAAGGTCTATCCGGGGCATCTGCCCACCGTGCCGAGCGAAGTCATGCGCGTCATCGGCGGCTCGCTCCCGGCGGGGAACGCGCCCGTCTTCCGCTCGTACGACGAACTCCTCGGCTGGGCCGACGATGCGCGCCGATTGAAGGTCCGCGCCAACGCCGACACGCCGAAGGACGCACGCGTGGCGCGCCAGTTCGGCGCCGAAGGGATCGGCCTCTGCCGCACCGAGCACATGTTCTTCGAGGGTGACCGCATCACCCCCATGCGCGAGATGATCGTCGCCCACGACGAGGCCGGGCGTCGTCGCGCGCTCGCCAAGCTGCTGCCGATGCAGCGCACCGATTTCGAGGGGATCTTCGAGGCGATGGCGGGATATCCGGTGACGATCCGCCTCCTCGATCCGCCGCTCCACGAGTTCCTCCCGCACGGCGGCGAGGAATCGAAGCTGCTCGCGCGTACCCTCGGCATGAACCGCGCCGAGCTGAACCATCTCGTGGAATCGTTGCGTGAGACCAACCCGATGCTCGGACATCGCGGCTGCCGCTTGGGGATCACCTACCCCGAGATCACCGAGATGCAGGCCCGCGCGATCTTCGAGGCGGCGGTGAAGGTGAAGCGTCGCGGGATCGACGTGCATCCCGAGATCATGATCCCGCTCGTCTCCACCGTCGAGGAGTTCACGCATCAGCGCAAGGTGATCGACGAGCAGGCCGAGAAGGTGCTCGGCGGCATGGGCGAGCATATCCCGTATCTCGTCGGGACGATGATCGAGCTGCCGCGCGCGGCGCTGACCGCGGACCTGATCGCGGCGAAGGCCGAGTTCTTCTCGTTCGGGACGAACGATCTCACGCAGACCACGCTCGGGCTGTCGCGCGACGACGCCGGCCGCTTCCTGCCGCTGTACGTCGAGAAGGGGATCTTCCCCGAGGATCCGTTCCGGGTGCTCGACGAGGGCGGCGTGGGGCAGCTGATCACGATGGCCACGCAGAAGGGACGCGCCGTGCGCCCCGGGCTCAAGGTCGGCATCTGCGGCGAGCATGGCGGTGAGGAGAAGTCGGTCCGGTTCTTCCACAACGCCGGGCTCGACTATGTGTCCTGCTCACCCTTCCGCGTCCCGATCGCTCGCCTGGCCGCCGGTCAGGCGGCACTCGGCTGAGCGACATCCGAGGCGACATGTTCGAGTCACCGATCATCCGTCAGCGCCTTCGTTGGTCCGTGCTGACGTTCCTGGCGATCTGGATCCCCGGGACGATCGCGCTCGGATGGGACTATGGTAGCCGGTTGCGGTTCGGGGGCGATGACCTGAACCACGCCGGGCCGATCGTCGAGGGGCTACTGAACATGGGGTTCTTCATGGGGGCGCCGGCACTCTTCGCGGCGCTCCTGGTATTCGTCGTGCACGCCTGGCGGACGGAGAAGTCGAGCTAGATTCTCGTGCCTTGACATATCAACGTATCTAGATATGTTGATATGTATGACCAGCCCACTCCCCGTACTCGATCCCGCGGCCACCGCATACCGCGTTGAGCCGCAGAACGGCCTTCCGGACGCCCCCGATCGCTCGCTCGAGCGTCAGGCGGCCCTCTTCCAGGCCCTCTCCGACCCGCGTCGGCTCGCCATCCTCACCCGTCTGCAGGCGGGAGAGCAGTGCGTGTGCCATCTGCAGGACGCGATCGACGTCGGCCAGTCGCTCCTCTCGTTCCATCTGAAGACGCTCCGCGAGGCGGGACTCGTCGTCAGTCGGCGCGAAGGACGCTGGATGCACTACTCCCTTTCCACTGCTGGTCTGACCGCCGCCCACGACGCGATCGCGGCCCTGCGCCCCTCCGGCGCGCCCCGCTCGAACGTCGTCTGCTGCGGCTGAACGCTCTCATCCACCAGGAGCACCACCATGGGCACCAAAGTCACGGACATCGTGAAGGAGCGGTACGGCAAGGCGGCACAGTCGATCCTCGCCGGCGAGCCGAAGGCGGCCTGCTGCGGTACCGGCGGCTGCTGCGACACCGATCCGATCACCTCGAACCTCTACGCCGCCGCGGAAGTCCAGGGGATCCCCCCGGAAGCGGTCCTCGCCTCGCTCGGTTGCGGCAACCCGACGGCGCTCGCCGAACTCAAGGAAGGAGAGACGGTGCTCGATCTGGGTTCCGGCGGTGGGATCGACGTACTCCTCTCCGCGAAGCGAGTGGGCCCAACGGGCAAGGCCTACGGCCTCGACATGACCGATGCGATGCTCGAACTCGCCAACAAGAACAAGCAGGCGGCGGGCGCGACCAACGTCGAGTTCCTCCGTGGGGAGATCACGCAGATCCCGCTCCCGAACAACTCGGTGGACGTGATCATCTCCAACTGCGTCATCAATCTCGCGCACGACAAATCGATGGTGCTGCGTGAGGCGTTCCGCGTGCTCAAGCCGGGCGGACGCTTCGCGGTCTCCGATGTGCTCACCCGCGGGGAGGTCCCGGCCGAGGTCCGTCGCTCGGCGTCGATGTGGGTCGGGTGCATGGCCGGCGCGCTCGACGAGCAGCACTTCCTGCGCCTGCTCACCGAGGCGGGCTTCGAGAACCCGAGCATCGAGCCGACGCGCATCTACACGACCGAGGACGCACGCATCTTCGCCGAGAGCGCCGGGCTGGATGTGGAGCGGCTCGTCGCGGACATCGACGGGAAGTTCCTGAGCGGGTTCGTCCGGGCCACGAAGCCGGGCGCTGCGCAGACCGCCGCACCGAAGCGCGAGCTCGCGATGGCCGCAGCGCCTGCCGCGGGCGAGAGCTGCTGCGGCCCCGATTGCTGCGGAGGGGACAAGAAGTGAGCACGGCGCACGACATCCGAGCCGCGGTGCCGACGGACTTCGCCGCCGTCGCCACCCTGCTCCACACGGTCGCACTTCCCTCGGACGACATCGCCCCCGTGCTCGACGGGTTCTTCGTCGCCACGAGCGGCAACGCGGTGATCGGCACGATCGGAATGGAGCGCTACGGCAACGCAGCGCTCCTCCGGTCGGTGGCGGTGAGTCCCCGCGCGCGCGGAACGGGGCTCGGCATCGCGCTGGTGCATCGAGCCATCGATGCCGCGCGCGCGGCAGGGATCACCGATCTCTATCTCCTCACGAACACCGCCGCCGAGTGGGCGCCGAGGTTCGGCTTCACCCTGCTCCCACGCGACCAGGTGGCCGCGGAGGTACGCGCCTCTCCGCAGTTCATGGGCGGCACCTGTTCGAGCGCGGTCGCGATGCACCGATCGCTCACGGACTGATGCGCGTCGCCCTCATCTCCGACATCCACGCGAATCTGCCGGCACTGCTCGCGGTGCTGGCGGATATCGAGCGCCATCCCGACGTCACCGCCACGCTGCATGTGGGCGATCTCGTCGGCTACGCGCCCTGGCCGAACGAAGTGGTCGCGGCGCTGCGCGAGCGTGGCATCAACGGCGTTGCCGGCAACTACGACTCCACCGTCGCGACGCACTATCAGCACTGCGGATGCCGCTACGAGGATCCGCGCCAGGAAGCGCTCGCGCATGAGAGCTACAGTTGGACGCTCGCCAACACATCGGCGGAGTCGAAGGCGTGGCTCGGCGCCCTTCCCTTTTCGCTCACCGTGCGCGTGGGCGGCGGGCACGCCAGCGGGCCGAAGCTCATGCTCGTCCACGGCACGCCCACGCTCAACACCCTCTACTGGCACGAGGATCGCGACGACGACTTCTGCCGGAAGATGGCGGAGCAGGCGCAGTTGAAGGCGGGCGACCTGATCGCCTTCGGACACACGCACAAACCGTGGACACGCGTGGTGGATGGGATCACCTTCGTGAACACCGGCTCCGTCGGGCGCCCGAAGGACGGGAATCCGCGCGCCGGCTACGTGATCGTCGAGCACGGCGCCGCAGGCTGGCGCGTGCAGTTCGAGCGCGTCCCGTACGATGTCGAGACCGCCGCGGCCGAGATCGTCGTCGCGGG
>CAZAGK010000025.1:0-36720 GCA_964484775.1 uncultured Gemmatimonas sp.
GACCGGGACGCGCACCCGCCGCGACAGCTCGGTGACCACGCTCAGCCACAACAGCAACCGCACGATCACCGGGCTGCTCCCGTCGAGCACCACGCACACGATCAACGCGACCTCGCAGGGCACGGAGAGCACGACCGGTACCAACCGTGACGGCGCCTTCACCGCGAACCGCGTGGCGAGCGATACCATCAGCGGGCTGATCGTCCCGAAGGCCGACACCGGCCGGACCTATCCGACCGCCGGCACCGTGATCCGCAACATGTCGGTGACGCGGACGGTGGCGGGGACGACCTCGAGCTCGACCCGTCGCGAGGTGATCACCTACAATGGCTCCGCGACCGCCAGCATGGTGGTGACGCAGGACGGGACGACCAAGACGTGCACGCTGCCGCTGCCCTTCGGCCGCCCGACCTGCCAGTAACGCCCGACGCTCTAACGTTTCACCGACAGCACCCGTCATATATACGGAACAGGGGACGCTCTCCGGGGGGAGAGCAAAACGAAACGGGTCCGGCGCTGGTTGGCCGGGCCCGTTTTGTTTTCCGTTCGCCTTCGGTCGCCCGGCGGCCGGGCGACGGGACTACTGCACGTTGTTCACCATGTCGAAGATCGGCAGATACATCGCCACGACCATGCCGCCGACCACGACACCGAGGAACACGATCATCACCGGCTCGAGCAGGGAGAGGAGCCCGCTGACCGCGGCGTCCACCTCCTCGTCGTAGAAGTCGGCGATCTTGCTCAGCATCTCGTCCAGGCCGCCGGTCTGCTCGCCCACGGAGATCATCGAGATCACCATCGGCGGGAAGACGTTGCTCTTGGCCAGCGGGGCGGCGATGGTGTCGCCGCCGGCGATGCTCGCGCGGCTCGCCATGATGGCGTCGCTGATCACGCGGTTGCCGGCGGTCTTCGCCGTGATCTCGAGCCCTTCCAGGATGCTCACGCCGGAGCTGATCAGGGTGCCCAGCGTCCGGGTGAAACGGCTCACCGCCGACTTCTTGAGCACGTCGCCCAGGATCGGCGCCTTGAGCATCAGGCGGTCGAGCACCAGCTGGCCGGGCGGCGTGGCGTAGTACTTCTTGATCCCGTACACCGCCCCCGCGATCCCGCCGAAGACGAGATACCAGTAGCCGGTGAGGAACTCCGACATCGCGATCACGATCTGCGTCGGGAGCGGGAGCTCCTGCCCCGCCTCGGCGAACATCCCCTTGAACACCGGGATCACGAAGATCAGCAGCACGCAGATCGCGATGCCGGCCACGCTCATGATCACGCCCGGGTAGATCATCGCTCCCTTCACCTTCCGGACGAGGGCGTCGTTCTTCTCCATGAAGCTCGCCAGACGCATCAGGATGGTATCCAGGATGCCGCCCGCCTCGCCCGCCGCCACCATGTTCACATAGAGGTCGGTGAAGGCGTTGGGGTGCTTGGCCAGCGCGTCGGCCACGGTGTTCCCCGACTCGACGTCGAACAC
Source organism: uncultured Gemmatimonas sp. (assembly GCA_964484775.1). Classification (GTDB taxonomy): domain Bacteria; phylum Gemmatimonadota; class Gemmatimonadetes; order Gemmatimonadales; family Gemmatimonadaceae; genus Fen-1231. The sequence continues at coordinate 1,475 of CAZAGK010000025.1, forward strand.
CACCTGCTTCGTGACCTCCTGCAGCACCACGTTCTCGCTCTGCTTGCTCAGGATGTCGAGCGCCTGCACGAGCGGGAGCCCGGAGTTGATCATCGTCGAGAACTGACGCGTGAAGATCACGATGTCGCGCATCGGGATCTTCCCCTTGGTCGTCGCCTTCGGCTTGCCGGCCTCCTCGATCTTCACGACGGTCATGCGCAGCTTCCGCAGCTGCGCCGCCACGTCCTGCGCGTCGTTGGCCTCGATGGTCGCCGACTTGAGCGCGCCCTTCACATCGCGCGCGGTGTACGAGAAGGTCGGCATCAGCGCTTGCCACCGTCACGCGGCGAGGTGTCGCCGTCCACCGGCGCCTTCCCGATCATGCGCAGGAATTCGTTGGGATCCCCCGACACCCGCAGGCAGTCCTCCTCGTTGACCTCGCGCGCGGTGTAGAGCTGATACAGCGCGTCGTTCATGGTCTGCATGCCGAACTTCTTGCCGCTCTGCATGCTGGAGTACACCTGGTGGATCTTGTCGTCGCGGATCAGCGCGCGGATGGCCTGCGTCACCACGAGGATCTCGGCCGCCATCGCGCGCCCCTTCCCGCCGCGCTTCGGGAGCAGCGTCTGCGTGACGATCCCCTCGAGCACGAAGCTCAGCTGCGCGCGCACCTGCGCCTGCTGATGGCTGGGGAAGACGTCGATGATGCGGTTGATCGCCTCCGCCGCCGAGTTGGTGTGCAGCGTGGCGAAGCAGAGATGCCCCGTCTCGGCGATCGTGAGCGCCGCCTGGATGGTCTCCAGGTCGCGCATCTCGCCCACGAGGATCACGTCGGGGTCCTCGCGCAGCGCGTACTTGAGGGCCGAGGCGAACGAGTTCGTGTCGGTCCCCACTTCGCGCTGGTTGATGATGCACCCCTGATGCCGATGGATGAACTCGATCGGGTCCTCGACGGTGATGATGTGCCCGCGCCGCTCCTTGTTGATCTTGTCGATCATCGCCGCGAGCGTGGTGCTCTTGCCCGAGCCGGTCGGGCCGGTGACGAGCACCAGTCCACGCGGCTTCTCGGCGAGTCGCGCGATCACCGGCGGGAGGCGGAGCTCGTCGAAGGTCTTGATGTTGATCGGGATCTGACGCATCACCATCGACACGCAGCCGCGCTGCTTGAAGCAGTTGCCGCGGAAACGCGCGAGTCCCTGGATGCCGAACGAGAAGTCGAGCTCGTTCTCCATCTCGAAGCGCTTCTTCTGCTGCTCCGTCAGCACCGAGTAGGCCACCTGCAGGGTGTCCTTCGGCGTGAGCTGATACTCGTTCCGGGAGTTCACGATCTCGCCGTCGATGCGCATCTTGGCCTTCTCGCCGGCGGTGATGTGCAGATCCGACGCGCCGCGCTCGATCATCTCCTCGAGCAGGGCCCGCAGGTTCACTCCCTGAGGAGGGGCGGCGGGAGCTCCCGGGGCGCCCGGCTGTGCAGGTGCGGTCATTGAGTGAGCCCTATGCGCTGGTTTCGCGAACGACCTGCTCGAGATTCGTCACACCCTTCAGCACCTTCAGCCAGCCGTCCATGCGCAGCGTGAGCATACCGCCGTCCACGGCGGCGTCGCGGATCTCGGCGGCGCCCACGTTCTGCAGGATCAGCTTGCGGAGCGCGGGGGTCATGAACATCACCTCGTACAACCCCTGACGCCCCTTGGTGCCGCTCCCGCTGCACTGCTCGCACCCCTTCCCCTTGAAGAAGGGGAGGTCCTTGATCTTGGTCTCGAGCGAGAGGTTGGTGAGGAAGGGCGCCGCCTCCTTCGTGGCGCGCGCCTTCGCGCCCTCCAGCGCGATCTCGGTGAAGCGCATCTCACCCAGTCGCGTGTCGGGCTTCACCTTGGCCACGTCGAGCTCGAGCTCGTCGGGCTGATACTTGATCTTGCAGTTGCCGCAGACGCGGCGCACGAGACGCTGCGCGAGCACGAGGTTCAGCGCCGAGCTCACGTTGAAGGGCTCGAGCCCCATGTCCATGAGACGGGTGACCGTCTCCGGCGCCGAGTTGGTGTGCAGCGTGCTGAGCACCATGTGGCCGGTGAGCGCCGCCTTGATGGCGATGCCGCCCGTCTCGAGATCGCGGATCTCGCCGACCATGATGATGTTCGGGTCCTGACGCAGGAAGGCCTTCAGCGCGGCGGCGAAGGTCATCCCGATCTCGTTGCGCACCAGCACCTGGTTGACCCCGTAGAGGTTGTACTCGACGGGATCCTCGGCGGTCATGATGTTCGTGTCGATCGTGTTGACCTTGCTCAAGCAGGAGTAGAGCGTGGTCGTCTTCCCCGAGCCCGTGGGGCCGGTGACGAGCACCATCCCGTACGGGTTCTGCACCGCCTCCATCAGCTCCTTCTCGGCCATCGGCTCGATGCCGAACTTCTCGAGATCGAGGGTCAGGTTCCCCTTGTCGAGGATCCGGAGCACCACCTTCTCGCCGAAGATCGTGGGCAGCGTGGAGACGCGGAAGTCGATGACCTTCTTCCCCATCTTGAGCTTGATGCGGCCGTCCTGCGGGACGCGGCGTTCGGCGATGTTGAGCGCGCTCATGATCTTGAAGCGCGAGACCAGCGCCGCCTGCATCTTCTTGGGCGGCTTCATGATCTCCTGCAGCTCGCCGTCGATGCGATACCGCACGCGGATGTCGTGCTCGAAGCACTCGAAGTGGATGTCGCTCGCGCCACGCTTCACCGCGTCGGTGAGGATGGCGTTGAGCAGTTTCACCACCGGGGCATCGTCCACCGCCGCGGCGAGGGCGCTGGCGTTGACCTCTTCGTCCTTGGTCTCGACGACTTCGAGCTCGTCGTCCCCTTCCATCTCGGCGATCGTCCCGAGCAGGTCCGACATCTGCGCGTCCGCGCTCTCGAACTGCTTCTCGAGCACGTTGCGCAGCGTGAACTCTCCCGCGAGCACCGGGAAGATGTCGTAGCGCGTGATGAACTTGAGGTCGTCGATGACCGCGAAGTTCGTCGGATCGGCCATGGCGACGGTCAGCGTGCGTCCGTCGCGCTTGAGGGGGAGGACGAGATTCTTGAGCGCCAGATCACCGGGGATCAGCTTCACGATCTTCGGGTCGACCTCGAACCGCGAGAGATCGACGGCCGGCATCTTGTATTGGCGCGCCAGCGTCTTGGTGAGCTCGATCTCCTGGATGAAGCCCAGCTTGACCAGGTTGTAGCCGACCCGGGTGCCGTTCTGCTTCTGCTCCTGGAGCGCCTTCTCGAGCTGCTCCTTGGAGATCAGCCCCTCGCGAACGAGGAGGTCGCCGATGCGTTCGGTGCCGGCTGCGACGGGTGAGGCCATCGGGAGCGTCAGTCCTGGGAGACGGGAAAGGCAGGGCGCGCGCCGGGTGCACCGCCACCAACTATAGAGGGGACGGTTCCCGTCTCGGGAAGGTTACGGCGGTCGCCGAAGGTGTCAAGGTTCTGGGCGGGGGGTGCGACGACGCGCGCGGGGGGTACCGCCCTCGACGGCTCGCTCCGGGGCCCGCGCTGTGACAGGAGGCTGGGAGAATGTGACACCCGCCGCGATCCGGCGCGCCAGCGCGGCCCCGATCCCGCGCACCCGCTGCAGCTCGTCGAGCGAGCCGAACGGACCATGCGCGACGCGGTCGGCGACGATCCGTCGTGCCAGCGCCGCGCCGATCCCACGGACGGTGGCGATCTCCTCCTCGGGGGCGAGGTCGAGATCGACCGGTGCCGCGACGTCCGCGTTCGCCCACGATCGCGCGGTGCCACCGCTCCGGCGTGCCCGCCTGCGGCTTCCGTCCATCGAGCGCTCCGCGAGCTGGCGACGCGCCGAGTCCTCGCCCTCGCGCTGGGCGAAGTACCGGGCGCGATTGTCGACCGGGGCGCCGGCTGGGGGTGCGCTCTGCGCCTTCTTCGCCCGCGAACGTCGCGGGGAGGAAGGCATCACCGGTGCATCCTGCTCCGCGAGCGCAGAGGCCGTATCGACCGCCGTCCGTTTGCGCCGGCTCGGCTTGCGCACCCCGCCCGAGGCGATCGCCGAATCGACGAGCCCGATCTGACGCGCCAACCCGGCACGGTCGCCACCAGGACCGGTCGCCTGCTCACGCGACTGCCACCCCCGTACCGCCACGCCGAGCGCGGCGACGGAGGCGAGGAAGATCAGGGCGCGTTTCTCACCAGCTGTCGGCATGCGACGACGATACCCCCCGACGCACGACCGGCGCGCACCATTCCAGTGCGCGCCGGAGCGTTCCATCGCAACGCCGTTCTCCCTACGGCCGCAGCAGCGCCATCGCCACGTCGCCGACAATCTTCATGGACTTGGCCGACACCCGGTCGATCGTGTCGGTGAGCTTGTGGTGCGCATCGTAGTCGATGTCGATGACGTCGATCACGCGCAGTCCGGCCTTGATGAGCGGGATATGGTCGTCGGTGATCGGGACCTTGGCCTCGGGGATGAAGATGCTCTCGTGCCCCAGCTCCTTGGCCTTGCTCCAGACGCGCTGCACGACCTCGGGGGCCGCGTTCGCGGAGTTGATCTCCTGATAGATCTGGAGGTCGGCGTCACCGATCATGTCCCAGAGCACGCCGAACATCGGCTTGTACTGCGCGTTCGGGAGATGCTCGGCGAAGTAGGTGGAGCCGAGCAGGACGTCGATGTCGGGGGAGAAGGTGCCGTAGTCCTCACCGTCCACGAAGAGCAGGTCCACACCCACCGTCGGCGGGGCCTTCTTGAGGGCGTCGGAGATGGCCAGCAACAGCGCCACCCCGCTCGCACCGTCGTTGGCGCCCGCGATCGGGAGCTTCTGCTTGGCCGGGTCGGTCTCCTCGTTGGCCTCGGGACGGGTATCCCAATGGGTCACGTAGAGGATCCGGTCCTTGGCCTCGGGCTTGTAGCGCGCGAAGATGTTGCGGAGGGGGATCTTGGCCCCCTTGGTGGTGGTGTGCGTCCAGTTCTGCTCCACGACCTGGTCGGCGGTCCCCTTCAGATGGGCGACGATCCAGTCCCCGGTCTTCTGCGAGCCGGCGGAACCGGGGATCCGGGGGCCGAAGGCGAGCTGCTGCCGGATGTAGCTCATGGCCGAGTCGGCATTGAACTCGCTCGGGGCGGCCGCGGCGGTGGCCGTCCCCTTGTCGCCGGAGGCGGGGCAGGCCGTCAGGAGCATGAGGGCCGCGAGCGCGCCAGCGGCCGAGAACGGGCGCCCCCAGCGACGGAATGGACGATTCGGCATGATCGGAGGGGAAAAAGGCGAACTCGGGGGTATCACGACCTTGCCCCGAGGCTGTCGCCGGGTGGAATATACGATAGCTACAAATCCGTACAACCCTTTGTGGCGCACGGCGTTCCCGCGATCGGCGGGGGGTCGGCCGCGCCTCCCTGCCCTGACCGAGCGCCTCGACCCCATCGCGTGAAGATCGTCACCAAGTACATCCTGCGTGAGCACTTCGCGCCCCTGGCCTTCTCCCTGTCAGCGCTGACCTCGCTGCTGCTGCTGCAATACGTGGCCAAGCAGCTCGGGCAGCTCGTCGGGAAGGGGCTGCACTGGACGATCATCGCCGAGTTCCTGATCCTCTCGGTGCCCTTCACGGTCGCGATGACCATGCCGATGGCGGTGCTCGTCGCCACGCTGCATGCCTTCAGCCGGATGGCGTCGGAGAACGAGATCACCGCCTTCAAGGCGAGCGGCTTCTCCATGCAGCGCCTGATGGTGCCGGTGATCCTCTCCGGCGCCATCATCACGCTGTTCATGATCTGGTTCAACGACCAGGTGCTCCCCCGCTCCAACCACCGCCTGGCGACGCTCTCGAGCGACATCGCCCGCGTGAAGCCGACCTTCGCCCTGCGCGAGCAGGTGATCAACGAAGTCTCGCCCAAGCGGCTCTTCCTGCGCACGTCGCACTTGGCGACGATGTCCAACAAGATGAAGGACGTCACCATCTGGGACATGGGCGACCCGCAGCGCCGCCGCACGATCAATGCCGACAGCGGCTTGCTCGAACTCTCCGAGGACGGGCGCGACCTGCTCCTGACCCTCTTCGACGGGTCGATGGACGAGATCACCGCCGCCGAGCCGACCCGGCTCCAGCGCGTGTTCTTCCACACCGACTTCGTGAAGGTCCGCAACATCGGGAACTCGCTCGAGCGCGAGACGCAGGAGCTCGAGAAGAGCGACCGCGAGATGACGGTGTGCGAGCTGCAGCGGAAGGTGATCAAGGCCGGGCGCGAGCAGGACAGCGCGTGGCGCGAACTGGCGCGCGTGGCGCCGAAGGAGGCCGAGGCGGTGGCGCCACGGCCGGGCTCGCTCGGGCTCGGCGGTCGCTACTGCGCCTTCCGCGCGGCGCTCGCCCGGAAGGGCCTCGTGCGCTCAGCCGACGCGGCGGTGATCGCGTCGACCGCGCGCTCGACGCGATCGACGCGCCAGGACACGACCCAGCAGGCCGCGGTGCCGCCGGTGACGCAGTCGCCGCCCACGCCGCAGCAGGCGCCCGTCGGTCGACCGCGCGACACCAATCCGAACCGCAACGTCACGCTGCAGGCGCTCGAACAGGATCGCGTCACCGACTCGGTGCAGGCGGCGATCAGCGCCTCGACGCTCAAGATGATCCTGACCGAATCCCAGCGCGTGATCGACGGCAATCAGGTGGAGATCGAGAAGAAGTTCGCGATCGCCTCGGCGTGCGTGATCTTCTGTCTGCTCGGCATGCCGATCGCCCTGCGTTTTCCGCGTGGCGGCGTCGGACTCACCATCGGCGTGAGTCTCAGCGTCTTCGCGCTCTACTATGTGGGGCTCATCGTCGGCGAGGAGTTGGCACGACGCAACTTCCTCTCCCCCGGATGGGCCATGTGGACGACGAACCTCCTCCTGCTCTGCATCGGGGTGTATCTCGTCGCGCGCCTCGGCAACGAGGGGAGCACGAGTCGCGGGAGCGAGGCCACGGAGTGGATCGAGCGGCTCCGTGACAAGTTCCGTCGCCGGAAGGGGCTCGTATGAGCGGGCGTCGCTTGCTGCACCCGCTCGACCGCTATGTCTTCAACGAATTCCTGAAGATCATGGTGGCCACCGCGGTCGGCTTCCCGATCCTCGTGATCGTGATCGATGTCACGGAGAGCCTCGGCAAGTATCTCGCCGCGAATCTCGCGCCGGCCAATATCGCGAAGGCGTATCTCTTCGGCGTGCCCTCCACGATGCTGCTCGTGCTGCCGGCGTCGGTGCTCTTCGCCACGGTGTTCTCGATCGGCGGCTTCACGCGACACTCGGAGATCACCGCGGCCAAGGCCTCAGGGATCAGCTTCCACCGGTTCATCGCGCCGATCGCCGTTGGCGCGACGCTCGCCACTGCCCTCGCACTCCTGCTCTCCGCGGTGGCGCCGCGTGCGAACGCACGGCGCGACGAACTGCTGCAGGACAAGAAGCAGTTCGACGTGATGGGACGCTCGAACTTCACCTTCGCGACCGCCGAGGGCGGACGTGTGTATCAGGTGGCCAGTGCGAACGTGCCGCAGAAGCTGCTCGACGGACTGCAGATCGACCGCAAGGGGAAAGGCCCCGACTACCCGACGCTGTACATCACCGCACGGCGCGCCGACTACAGTGTGAGGCGCGGCGGCTGGCAGCTCGGCGACGGCGCCATGCATGTGTTGCTCGACGATTCCACGAACATGACCATCAAGTTCGACTCGTTGCGCGACCGGCACTTCACCGAGAAGCCCGAGCACTTGATGGTGAACCCCAAGGCCCCCGAGGAGATGGGGTACGCCGACCTCGGGGTGTTCATCCAGGCCATGCAGCGCTCGGGGAGCGACGTGAACAAGCTCCGCACCGAACGGATGCTCAAGATCGCGATCCCCGCCACCTGCCTGATCATCATGCTGTTCGGGGCCCCGTTGGCGACCTCGAACCAGCGTGGCGGGGCCGCGATCGGGGTGGGGATCAGCCTCGGCACCACGGTTATATTCCTCATGTTGGTCCAGCTGACCCAGGCGATCGGTGCCAAGGGGATCGTGAACCCCGAGTTGGCGGCATGGCTCCCTGGGATATTGTTCAGCGTGGTGGGGATCTGGTTGCTCGTGAAGGTCCGGACCTGAGGTCCGAGCGTGAAACCCGCCACGCGCCGTCCCTCGTAGGAGACGAGTGAGCCCGTCCGCCGAGCATCGCCATACCAGTTCGTTCCCGGTCGTACAGCGAGCCCCCTTGCTGTACTTCCGTCGGGTATCGCGGGCCACCATCGCGCTGTTCCAGGGGATCGGGCAGCGGGCGCTCTTCCTGCGCGACCTTCGGCGGGCCTTCGGCGAACCCCAGACCTATCTGCCGCTGGTCATCCCGCAGATGCGCGCGATCGGTGTCGATTCCGTCCCGCTCGTGATCATGGTGGCGTCGTTCATCGGCGGCGTGATCTCGTTGCAGATCCGTTACCAGCTCTTTCCCGGGATCCAGCTGACGATCGTGGGACTCTCGGTCCGCCAGATCGTCATTCTGGAGACCGGGCCGCTCCTCACCGGGCTCGTGCTCGCGGGGCGGATCGGGGCCAAGATGACGGCCGAGATCGGGACGATGCGGGTCACGGAGCAGATCGATGCGCTCGAGACCCTCTCGTACGATCCCGTGGCGTATCTGGTGGTGCCGCGCCTGATCGCGGCGGTGCTGATGTTGCCGGTGCTCACGATCATCGCGAACGTCTGCGGTGTCTTTTCGGGGATGATGGCCGCCGTCACATTGACGGATGTCCAGATGTCCGCCTTCGTTGATGGGGTGCGCCTGGGGTACGATCCGTTCCAGGTGACCTACAGTCTGATCAAATCCACGCTCTTCGGCGCGGCCATCGCGTATCTCTGTACCTTCGAGGGGTACGTGACGCAGGCCGGCGCCGAAGGAGTGGGGAAGGCGACCGCCAAGGCGGTCGTCATCTCCTCGATCTGGATCCTCGTGCTCGATGCGATCACGGCGGTCCTCCTCGCACCGTATCTTCAGGGATGAAGCGTCGAGACGAAGTACTCGTGGGACTCACGACGACCGTCGCCGTGGTGGCGCTGGTCATCGGGTCGCTCTGGCTGGCCCGAGGCGGGCTGCAGCCGGGGTATCCGCTCTTCGCCAAGTTCACATGGGGCGCGGGGCTCAAGCAGGGCCAGCCTGTTCTGCTCGCCGGCGTGAACGTCGGCTACGTGGAGAGCGTGGACATCATGTCCGACGGCCTCCTCGTGGTGAAGTTCCGCATCCGCAAGGAATACCACGTCCCGCTCGGCACCACGGCGACCATCGAGCCCAACGGCTTCTTCGGCGACCAGCTGATCGCGCTGCACCCCGACAAGCCGAACCTCCAGTCGTACGCGCAGGGGGACACGATCCTCGCCGGCCACCCGACGCCGCAGATCGGCGACGTGCTGGCCCGCGTGGACACGATCGCCGGACGCATCTCGGTGCTCACGGCCGCCCTCAACAAGGAACTCGTCGAGACCGGCGGGTTCACCGAGATCCGCAAGGCGATCCGGCAGTCCACCGAGCTCATGGAAGAGCTGCAGAAGGTGGCCGCCGATCAGAATGCGGAGCTCACCAAGACCCAGGCCTCGGTGCGCCGACTCGCCAACTCGGTGGACTCGGCGCAGGTGGACTCCACCGTGAAGGCACTGCGCTCCACGGCGACGAACGTCACCCAGCTCGCCAACGAGCTCAAGGTGACCACCGAGAAGCTCAACGGTGTGCTCACGAAGGTGAGCGAAGGACCGGGGACGGCCGGCAAGCTGATGAACGACCCGGCGATGTACAACGACGTGCGTGGCCTGCTTCAGCGCCTCGATTCGTTGACCGCGGATTTCCAGAAGAACCCGCGCAAGTACATCAAGTTCTCGATCTGGTAGCAGACCGCGCCGGCGTGCGTTTCGCCGCCGGCGCGAACCGTTGCCGCCATTCGCGCGGCGCCACGCCGAACCGCCGCTCGAAGGCCCGCCGGAACACATCCGCGCTCGCGTAGCCGAGCGAGCGCGCGATGCTGTCGATCGGCATGCGACGCTCGGCCAATCGCCGGCTCGCCTCGGCCATCCGTTGCTCGTCCACGTACGCCGCCGGGCTCGTCCCGACCTCGGCGGTGAAGGCGCGTGTGAACTGGCGCGGGGAGAGGAAGACCCGCTCGGCGAGCTGCTCCACCGCGAGGTCGGCGCTGAGGTGTCCGCCGATCCAGGCGACCAGATCGGCGAACCGACTCGCCGCGCGCAGCTGGTACTGCAGCGGCTCGGAGAACTGGTTCTGCCCACCGGGGCGCTTCATGTACACCACGAGCTCGCGCGCCACGCCGAGCGCGGCTCGGGGTCCCAAGTCCTCTTCGATGAGCGAGAGGGAGAGGTCGATGCCGGCGCTGATCCCGGCCGAGGTGCGGAACATCCCGTCGCGGGTCCAGATGGCATCGGGGTCGATCCTGAGCGCCGGGTAGCGACGCTGCAGGTCGGCGACGAAGCGCCAGTGCGTGGTGACACGGCGCCCGTCGAGGAGCCCCGTGGGGGCCACCCCGTAGATGCCGGTGCAGACGGTGGCGAGGCGCTTGAGGCGCGGCGCCAGGGCACGCACGAGGGCCGCCGTGCGCGTCGCGGTCGGCTCGCGACGCATCGAGGCGCCCCCAGGGATGAGCAGTGTGTCGAGGTGCAGCCGCTGGTGGCTCGCGGTGTCGGCGAGGAGGGTGAAGCCGGTCTCGCTCACCACGCGCCGCGCGGTGAGGCCGACGACCACCACCTCGTAGGGGCGCCCCTGCTCCGCCCCGTCGTTCGTGTTTTCGGCGGCGGCGAAGGTCTCGGCGGGGCCGATCAGGTCGAGCGCTTGGACGCCGTCGTAGGCGAGGATCCCGATGCGGCGAGGAGCGGTCATACGCACCTACGGCTTGGGGTGGAACATCTCGGGCACGACGCGGCCGAGGAAGAGCTCGAGGGGCTGCTCGCCGTTGCTCACCCGGTGATCGTCCATGAGGTTGATCTTGCGGGTGGCGGTGAGCACAGCGGCGACGGGTTGCTGGCGCTCCTGGATCAGGTAGGCGGCGAGCAGGTGGCTCGCGCGCCACGCGATGGTGCAGTGGAGCAGCACCTTGCCGTCGGCCTCGCGCAGCGCCTGGGCGAGCGCGGAGACCGCCGCGGGCGCATAGGGGAGCTCCGGGGAGCCGCGCATGGGGAGGTAGATGTACTTCATCCCCAGCTGCTTCACGAGCGCGGCTTCGTCGAACGGGATGCGGGCCATCTCCTGCGGGGAGCGGAGGTTCACGACGGTGGTGACGCCACGGGCCTTCATCTCACGCAGCGCCTTCTCGGTGGGCTGTCCGGCCACGAAGAAGTCGTCGCCGACCTTGGCGAAGCGATCCTGGAAGAGTCCGGTGGTGTCGAGCAGTTCGGGCGTCGGCACGACGGCGGCGGGGGATGCGCCGGTCATGCGCTGGGCGTGCGCGCTGGTGGAGGCGCTCATCGAGGCACCGAGGAGTGCGGTGGTGAGTGCGAGGGTGCGCAGGGATCGGCGGGACATGGTCGGCTCCGGATGATGGGTCTCCCTCAGAATACGGGGTGTCGGCCATGGCGTAAATGACGCGAATACGATGTTTTGCGCCATCCCCCTCCGAGGCGAGAGAAAGCCCCCGGCCGCTTTCGCGACCGGGGGCTTTCCTGTCGAACGGTGGTGCTTAGAAGCTGTAACGGACCGCCATCTGCATGCGGTAGTTGCTGCTCACGTTCTGATCGTTCGTGAAGTTGAAGGTCGGGGCGAAGGTGAAGCGGGGACGGGCACCGAGCCCGCCGGCGCCGAGGCCGTCCTTCGTGATCATCGAACCGTTCTCCTTCGAGCTGTAGTTCAGCAGGTTGATGCTGCCGAAGCCCGACGTCGGGTACGAGCCCCACGAGCGGTTGATGAAGTTCGCGACGTTGAAGATGTCCCACTGGAACTGGATGCGGTTGAGCTGCGAGTCCTTGGCACCCTTCCAGAAGCCGAGCAGCCCGCCGAGGCGCTGACGGAGCGAGAAGTTCCACGTGTGGTGGAACGGCTCGGAGCAGCTGTTGCGGCCCATGATCTGGCCCTTCTGGTCCTTGAGGCACTTGTTGTTGTTGATGAAGGCCTCGAGCGCGTCCTGCTGCTGGGCGATGGTCGTCGAGCCGTTGACCACGAAGATGACTTCGTTCGAGTCACGGACGTTGGCCGGAACGTAGATGGCGTCGTTGCCGATGCCGTCGCCGTTCATGTCGCCGCTGCTGCTGCCACCGTAGGTGTAGTGGAAGCGCTGGCCCGACTCGCCGATGTACATGAGCGAGAGGTCGGTGCCGGTCGGCTGGAACGTGTAGGTGCCGTTGAAGACGATACGGTGCGGGGTCTCGAAGACCGAGTGGCCGAGGTCCGAGCGGTTGTCCTGCGCCACGGCGCCGTACGACTTGCCGAACTGGTACTGCGAGACCGTCGTGGAGGACGTCAGCGACTGCACGTCACGCACGATCGAGTTCGTGTAGAACAGCGAGGCCTCGAAGTTGTTCATGTAGCGGCGGGTGAGCCCCACCGTGATCTGACGCGACCAGTCGGCGCTCGAGTTGCTGATCTCGTACACCTGGGTCTTGCTGTAGCCACCGCTCGAGACGGCCGTGGTGGCGTTGTACGTGCCGCCGACGCGGACCTGCTGGAGCGGAGCCGGGCCGTACATCACGCGACCGTGACGATCGACGCCCTGCACGCCGCCGAGGGCGAGGTTCTGATAGAAGAGCTGGTTGAGCCCGCGGGTGTACATCGCTTCGGCGGTGAAGATGTAGCCGTTCGCGATCTCCTTGTCGAAGCCGAGGGTGTAGCGCATCGACTGCGGGAACTTCAGGTCCGGACGGGCGAGGTTGACTTCGCCGCCGGCCGCGGCCGACAGACCGACCGTACCAGCCGTCGCCGTCGGGCCGACGCGGCACGAGGTCGGCGGGGAGGCGATCGAACCGGCATTGAAGACCGGCGGGAGGTTGTTGCCCGCGGACGACGTGCCGTTGCAGGTCAGCTGGTTGTAGCCGGTGAGGCCGGAGTTCTGGTACTCGTTCGACATCCACACGAAGGCCGGCTGGCCGGTGAAGATGCCGACGCCGCCGCGGAGCTGGTTCTTGCCGTCGCCGGTCACGTCCCAGTTGAAGCCGAGGCGCGGCGCGAGCTGCCAGTTGCCCGAGGGGAGCTGGCGGGTGTCGCGCTTGAGCGTGTCGAGCACGCCCTGGTTGAGCGGGATCTTCGTGTCGAAGTACGACGCGTCGGCGCGGAGGCCGAGCGAGATGTTCAGGCGGTTCGTGGCGGTCCACTCATCCTGGATGTAGAACGAGTGCATGCGCTGGTTGAAGCGCACCGCGCCATCGGTGCCGGCCTGGGCCGGGACGCCGATGCGGTACTGCTGGGCCACCGGAACGCCGGCGCAGGTGGCGCAGGTGCCGGCGAGCGAGTCGAGCGAGTTGAAGGTCCAGTCGCCGTAGCGCTGCTGGCCGAACAGGTTGCGGACCTTGTACCACTGGTTCTGCGTGCCCAGCGTGATGCGGTGCTCGGCGCCCAGGGAGAACGTGAAGTTGTCCGTGATCTCCTGGATGTCCTGATCGAGCTGGTTGGCCTGCGACGAGCGTTCGGCGCCGGAGACGAGCGTGACGGCGGAGAGCGACGAGCGGGCCGACACCTGCGGCGTGGTGGCGTCGACGAAGGTGACGCGCGCGTCACGGATCTTCGTGGTGCCGAGGTAGACTTCGTTGTAGTTGCCGTTCGAGAACGCCGACTTGAGCTGCGCGACGATCGCGTTCTTGTCCGACTTGAAGGTGTACCCGTTGTCGGTCAGCGCGAGCGTGCCGCTGGTGCCGCGCGAGAACACGTCCTGATCGGCGTGGCCGTAGTTGTCACGGATGGTCAGCGTCGAGTTCCACGGGAGATCCTGGAAGTCGAGGCGGAAGAACCCGTTCTTGAGCGGGTTGGTGTTCGTGCGCTGGCTGCCGTCGCCCACGCCCTTGTAGCCGGCGGCGGTGAGCAGGGTCTGCATGCGGGTGACGTCCGCGGCCGGGGGCAGGCCGGTGTACGGACCACCGATGAACCAGCCGGAAGCCGGGTTGTTCTGCGTCTGGAACTCGGGGTTCATGAAGAAGAACACCTTGTTCTTGACGATCGGGCCGCCGAAGGTGAAGCCGTACTGCTTCTGCGTGAAGGCGCCGAGGTAGCTCTGCTTGCGCGTCAGCGACGAGTCACGGAGGTAGTAGTAGGCGCTCCCCGTGAAGTTGTTCGTGCCGCTCTTGGTGACGGCGTTGATGAGCACGCCGGCGAAGTTGCCGTAGCGGACGTCGTAGGGCGAGAGGAGCACCTGATACGACTTGACCGCCTCGATGCCGATCGACTTGCCGCCGGCCTGACCGCCCGGCTGACCGGTGGAGCCGAGACCGAAGAGGTCCTTCTCGGTCGAGCCGTCGATCTGGATGTTGTTGTAGCGGTTGTTCGCGCCCGCGCCGGAGAGACCCGGGCCGGAGCTCGACACCTGCGGCGTCAACGTCACGAAGTCCGTGAACGTGCGGTTCAGGGTCGGGAGGCGGTGGAGCGTCGAGTCGGTGATCGTCGTGCCCGCGCCCATCTTGTTGGGGCTGATGATCGGGTCCGTCGTCACCGTGACCTTCACGCTCGACAGCTGCGCGGCCTGGGCCACGAGCTCGAAGTCGACGCGGGTCGCGATGCCGAGGCCGACCGTCTGGGCCGACTTCGTCACCGGCTGGAAGCCGATGCGCTTGGCGGTGACCGAGTAGCCGTCACCGACCTCGAGGCCGAGGACCGTGTAACGGCCCTCCGCGCCCGTCATCGTTCCGCGGGAGAGTCCCGTCGAAGCGTTCGTGACCTGGATCTGGGCGCCGTCCACGGGCTTGCCCGACGCGTCCACGACGCGACCGGCAATGGAGCCCGTGGTCACCTGCGCGCCAGCAGTCGCCGCGAACAACCCGATCGCAGCGATGGCCGACAGCACCGTGCTCCACCGAAATTTCAGCATGTGTTGGGGGTCCTGATTGTAAGGAAGGGGGGTGCGAAATACAGCCTGAAAGGTACCGCCGACAGGCCCTCGGGGTCAACGCACAAATGGTAAAAGACGCGTCACGCCCGAACCGGGTAACGGGGCCGAAGTCCCCGGGGGGACGAGGATCGCTCCCCTTCCCCCCGTTGGATTACCCGGTGTGCCTCCCGGGCCGTCACCGGCCCCTCCCGGCCCGCCCCCTGGGCCGGCGCCCATGAATCGACCCCATGGGCCGACCCTCAGGTCACCCCCGCTTCCGCCCCACCGTCAGGTAGTAGACCGGGATCCCGGTGCTCACCAGCCCCAGCACGATCAGGGTCGGCATCCGGCTGTCGGCCTGCACCAGGGCGTTCCCCAGCAGGTACAGCACCGACGCGATGAACAGCAGCGGCACGAACGGGAAGAGCGGGACCCGGAAGCTCGGGTTGTACCCCGGACGCCCCCGGAGCCGGAAGATCGCCGCCACGGCCAGCAGATAGAACGGGAGGAAGGCGGTCACGAACGCGTCCGCGAGCTGGTCGAACGACAGGAACAGCACATACGCGGCCCCGAAACAGGCGGTCATGGTGATGGCCACATACGGCGTCCCGAACTTGGGGTGCACCTTGGCCACCGGCTTGAAGAACAGCCCGTCCTCGGCCATCGCGAAGAACACCCGCGGGCTCGTGAAGAGCACCGTATTGAGCGTCCCGAAGGTCGAGATCATGACGGTGACGCTCACGAACACCACCCCGGCGGGGCCGATCACGATCTGCGCCACATCGGCGGCGACGAGCTTGGAATGGCGCATCGTCTCGATCGGGAGCACGGCCAGATACGCGAGATTCGCCGCCAGGTAGATCACCAGCACGGCGAGCGTCCCGCCGATCAGGGCCCGCGGGATGTTCTTCCCCGGATCCTTCACTTCGCCGGCGTTGTAGGCGAGGTCGGCCCAGCCGTCGAAGGCCCAGAGGGTGCTCACCAGCGCGAGCCCGAACATCGGGAGGGTGAAGCTCCCCGCCGGGGCGAGCGGGGTGTAGTTGCCGCCGTCGGTCATCGGCAGCCCGATCACGAAGGCGACGATCACGATGAAGATCAGCCCGCCGTACTTGGCGAGCACCGTGAAGTTGCTCACCGTCGCCGCGAAGCGGACCCCGACGTAGTTGAAGCCTCCGGTCAGGAGGATCGCGCCGGCCGCCAGCCACTTCACCTGCTGCGCATGCTCCACTGTCGCCGGATCCACCCCCGACACCCGGAAGGCGTATTCCGCGAAGGTGATCGCGATCGCGCCGAGCGAGGCGGCACGGATCATCACCACCTGCCCCCACCCGAAGAGGAAGCCGGCGAGCCGCCCCCACCCCTCACGGCAGAACACGTACACCCCGCCCGTCTGCGGGAAGGCACTCCCGATCTCGGCCATGGTGAGCGCCCCGCACAGGGCGAAGATCCCGCCGGCGACCCAGACCGCCATCATGGGGAGCGGACCGGGGAGCTTGTCGGCGATCCCGGCCGGGGAGCGGAAGATCCCCGAACCGATCGTCGAGCCGATCACCACCGCCATGGCGCTCCAGAGCCCGAGTCGGCGCTGGAGCGATGAACCTTTTTCCGTTTGCGTCGCGTTTGCCATGCGGGGAACGTACCAGCGTTGAATCCTGCCGTCCAACCGGCGAACTTTCCCTGCTGTCTCATTCCTCGCCACTTCGCCCCATGGCCACCCCGCTCGCCGACGCGTTGTTCTGGATCGCCGCCTTCGCCATCCTCGTGGCGCAGATCGTGATCCTCCGTTCCACGAAGCGCGGCATGACCGTCGCGGGGCCGGTGCGCTCGCCGGTGCTCGAATGGATCTTCGCCGTCGGACCGGCCGTCGGGCTGATCGTGCTGCTCTACTTCACGCGACTCGCGATGCACCCCGCCGAGTTGCAGGGGACGGGCGTGGCACCGGCCGTCACGGGGCCGCGCACATGAGCGACGCCGCCGTGCCGCCCCTCGACCCCAAGGTCACCCCCCGCGTCCGCAACGTGACGCTGACGCAGGACCTGGTCACCCTCACCAAGCCGAAGATCATCTCGCTGCTGCTGGTGACCACCATCGCGCCGATGTTCGTCGCCGGGTCGCCGAGCTGGGCGAGCGTGCTCTGGGTGACGATCGGCGGCTATCTGATGGCCGGCGGGGCGAACGCGGTGAACATGTACCTCGACAGCGACATCGACGACGTCATGGTGCGCACGCGCCTGCGCCCGATCCCGAGCGGACGCATGTCGCCGCGCGCGGTGATCGCCTTCGGCGTGCTGATCGCGACCGCCGCGACGTACATGCTGGCGCAGCTCGTGAATGTGCTCACCGCCGCGCTCGCGCTCGGGGGCTTCTACTTCTACGTGTTCATCTACACGCGCTGGCTCAAGCGCTCGTCGCCGCACAACATCGTGATCGGCGGCGCGGCGGGGGCCTTCCCTCCCCTCGTGGGATGGGCGGCGGTCACCGGCTCGCTCGACCTCGGTGCGTGGTATCTGTTCCTGATCATCTTCTACTGGACCCCGCCGCACTTCTGGGCGCTCGCGCTCAACAAGCAGCGCGACTACGGCAACGCCGGCGTCCCGATGGCTCCGCTCGTCTGGGGCGAACGGGAGACCATCGAGCAGATGCTCTGGTACACGGTGCTGCTCGTGGCGCTCACCCTGCTCCCGGTCTGCTTCGGGGTGTTCGGGATGATCTACCTCGTGTGCGCCGCGCTGCTCGGCGGACTGCTCCTCAAGGGCGTGATCCAGGTGTACCGCGAGCGCACGAGCGGGAATTGGGTGCGCGCCTCGTGGTGGGTGTACAAGTATTCGCTGCTCTACCTCGCCCTGCTCTTCGTGGCGATGGTGATCGACCGGCACGTGGGGCGCTGAGCGTCCCTGCCGTCCGTCAGCGCGCCGTGCGCAGCCGGTAGACCACCGCACCCGCCGCGAGCATCGCGGTCCCCACGAGCGACATGGTGAAGTGCGCCACGAAGGCGCTCACCACACCGCCCGCCGCACACAGCACGAAGAAGGCCGGGAGCCACGGATACCCGAGCACCTTGTAGGGGCGCGCCAGATCGGGACGGCTCTTCCGCAACGCGAAGACGCTCGCCGCACCCAGCCCGAAGAAGATCCAATCGGCGAACACCACGCCGTCGAGCAGCGTCCCGATCTTGCCGCCGGTGCCGAACAGGAGCACGAGCGACCAGGCACCGATCATCACGAGCGCGATGTGCGGCGAACCGAAACGCGGATGCACGCGCCCCGCCGCGGGGAGGAACGCGCCGTCGGCGCCGAGCGCGAAGAGCACGCGCGCATTGGTGAGCAGCGCGACGTTCACGAACCCGAAGATCGACAGCATCGCCGCGATGGTGATCGCGCGCGCGCCCCACGCCCCCACATAGTGCTGCGCCGCGTCGGCGGCCACCGCGGTGCTCGCGGCGAGCCCGTCGCGCCCGAGGGCCTTGAGGTACACGATGTTCGCACCGAGGTAGATCGCGATCACGATCGCGATACCGACGGCGAGCGCCTTGGGGAGGGTGCGCGCGGGGTCCTTGATCTCGCCGGCGACCATGTTGGTCTGCTGCCAGCCGCCGATAGTGAAGAGCACGGCGACGAACGCCGCCGCGAATCCGGAGGTGAGCGCCGGCGCGACCGGCGCGTTCGCGACCGCCGCGGGCTCCACGCCCCAGGGCGAGAACATCCCCACCAGGATCAGCGCCGAGAGGGCGACGATCTTGGCGACGGTGAAGATGTTGGCGGTGACGGTCCCCGGTTTGACGCCGATGTAGTTGGTCGCGGTGAAGACGACGATCGTGATCGCGGCGACCCCCATCCGTCCGCCCACCATGTCCGTCGGCACGAAACGTCCGAGATAGTCGGCGAAGCCGAGCGCCACGGCGGCGATCGCACCGGTGGCGATCAGCAGCCAGGTCATCCAGCCGAGAAGGAAGGCCGGGAGCTTGCCGAAAGCCTCGCGCACATAGACGTAGGCGCCGCCCGCCTCGGGGAGCATCGCGCCGAGTTCGGCGTAGGTGAGCGCGCCGGCGAGCGCCACGACGCCGCCGAGCGCCCAGACACCGAGCACCCAGGCCCCGCTCGGGAGTGCGCGCGCCGTCTCGGCGGGGGTGAAGAAGATCCCGCTGCCGATGATCCCGCCCACGACCAGCAGGGCCGCGGAGAAGAGCCCCAGTTCGCGCCGGAGGGCGACGGTCACAGGATGAACAGGTCGCGCTGCGGTTCGATCGGCGTGATGAGGGCGTGGTCGATGTCGATGTAGCCGTTCACCTCGCTCCGCACCCCGAACTCACCGGGCAGGTAGATCCCGGGCTCGATGGAGAAGCCGACGCCGGGGATGAGCAGCCGTTCCTCGCGCGTCTCGAGGTTGTCGAGGTTCGGGCCCGAGCCGTGCAGCGCGCGCACGTCGATCGAGTGTCCGGTGCGATGCGTGAAGTACTTGCCGTAGCCGGCGGCGTCGATCACGGCGCGCGAGGCATCGTCGGCCTCGGCGCCACGGATGGGGCGCCCTGCGGCCACGCGCTCGGTGATCAGGGTGATGGCGGCATCGCGCGCATTGCGCACGGTGGTCCAGACCTCGAGCAGCTTGGGCGTCGGCGTGCCGATGCTCCCCATCCACGTCTGGTCGGCATAGATGCCGCCGGGCTCGGTGGCCCAGAGGTCGATCAGCAGCGCATCGCCGTCGCGCAGCAGTCGCGGGGCATCCGCCGACGGCTCGTAGTGCGGATTCGCCGCGTTCTCGCTCGCGGAGACGTTCGGTCCGTGGTCGGTGAAGAGCCCCGCCGCGGTGAACTCCCCCTGGATCCAGGCCATCAGTTCGTGTTCGGCGATCGGCGTCCCGGCGCGCACGTGGGCGCCGGCGCGGGCCATCGCCGCCTTCGCGATCCGCGCGCAATGCTCGGCGGCGCGCGTGTGGGAGGCCAGCTGCTCGGCGGTCCAGACCGCGAAGAAGCGCGAGACGAGATCGGCCGAGGTCCGCACGGTGGCGCCGGCGGCGCGCACCATCTCGAGCACGCCGGCGGGGACGCGATCCACGACCGGCACGGCATCGCCCGGCGAGTACTCCATCACGATGGTGCGCCCCTTCACGAGGGTCGCGACCTCGGCCTCGAGGGTGCGCCACGAGCTGTACACGCGGCGTTCCCAGCTCGCGGGCCAGTGCGCCCAGGTCCCCGGTTCGATCGCATGCTCGATGGCGACCGGGGTGCCGCGAGCGGGGATCCACCCGAAGACGCGACGCGACGCCATCCCCTCGAGCTGCAGGAGCGACTTCGCGATCGGGTTGAGCCCGCGGAAGTCATAGAGCAACCAGCCATCCACCCCGGCATCGACGAGGGATTGCTGAACGGCAGCGAGCGTCTCGAGCGTGATCATGGAGGGGCGAGTTGGAAGGTGGAGCTATCGGGCGCCGATCGGGCGCCACTCGGCGCGCCATTCGCAGGTGGGCTCGCCGCGGCTCGCGCAGCGCACGTGCTCCACCGCGCCGACGCCGCCGACGAGCAACTGCATCAGCTCACGGAGCGCGGCCTCGTAGTAGGTGCAGCCGATCTGGCGCGGCGCGGTGTCGAGGGTGACCGGTCCCTGGACCTCGAGGAGGATCGAGGAGCCGACGCGCCGGATCCGTCCCGCGAAGTAGCGCGTGCTGACGCGACGCACATGACGCAGGGCGATCGGCCGCGCGAGCAGCGCGGGGAAGTTCCGCATGAAGCTCCGCGTGACCGGCGAGATCCGACCGTACGCGTGGCGCGCGAGGATGCGCCCGGCCTCGCGGAAGACCGCTTCGGCGTCGGGGCGGCGGCCGATCAGGATGGCGAGCGCCCGCGCCTCGTCAGCGGTGGGACGTTGGTTGCGGCGGACGGCTTCCTGATAGCGCTTCACCTGCGCGAGGACGGTGTCGCTGAGCCCGAAGCGCTTGTTGCGCAGCTCGTGGACGAATTCCGTGTCAAAGTCCCCGCTCGGCATGTCCACGGCGCGTACGGCGTCGAGAAGACTCAGCGGCAGGAAGGGATCGACGGAGGCGGACATGTCGTGGAATCGGGGGTCGGGGTCGGTGCCATGTGAACTTACCCACCCGCACTCGGCCCCAACAGTTCGCAACGCTTGCGTTCCGGTGTCCGGTGGTCATTCTTATGATTCTTGTGATCGATTTTCAGGAATCCATCCTCCGAGGGCTCGCCGGCGCCGTTGCCGCGGGAGTCGTCACCGGAACCGCCCGTACCCGAGGGATGCTCTCCCCCGGCGGGCAGGGCGTCGCCTTCGTGATCGGCACGGCGGCGACCGCCGCCGGCTGGGCCTGGGCGGGGCTGCTCATCGCCTTCTTCGTGAGTTCGACCGCGCTGACGATCTGGCGCTCGGACGACAAGATGCGGCGCACCATCAACACGATCCCTCAGGTGCTCGAGCGGAACGCGCTGCAGGTGGCCGCGAACGGCGGGTTCTTCGCGCTCTTCCTCGCCGTGTCCATGCGTTCGCCGAACCCACGATGGGAGATCGCGGCCCTCGGCGCGCTCGCGGCGGCGAACGCCGACACCTGGGCGACGGAGATCGGGATCATGCTCGGCGGGACCCCGCGCTCGATCTTCACGTGGAAGCGCGTGCCGTTGGGAATGTCCGGCGGCGTGACGGTGATGGGGACGCTCGCCGGGATCGCGGGCGCGACGTTCATCGGACTGATCGCGTCGTATCTGCTCCCTTCGCTCGGTTCGCGGACGCTGCTGGTCGTCGCCGCGGCCGGATCGGTCGGGATGCTCTCCGACTCGCTGGCCGGCGCCACGCTGCAGGCGCGCCGCTACTGCGACCGTTGCCGCCAGTGGACGGAGCGGCGGGTGCATCCGTGCGGCTATCGCACCACGCACCGCCGCGGCTTCAAGTGGATGACGAACGACGAGGTGAATCTGATCGGGTCGTTCGGCGGAGCGGTGGCGGCGGTGGTGTTGGCGCGACTCCTGCACGGGTGATCCGCACCCGGACGCCTCGGGGGACGCGATGACGTCGTCGATGCGTGCCGACGTGGTCGTCGTGGGAGGAGGGCCGGCCGGCGCCGCGACGGCGTGGTCGCTCGCACGGAACGGCGTCGATGTGCTCGTCCTCGACCGCGCCCACTTCCCGCGCCCGAAGCCCTGCGCCGAGTACCTGAGCCCGCAGGCCTCCCGGATCCTGGCCGAGATGGGTGCGCTCGAGCCGATCGAGCGCGCGGGCGCGGCGCAGCTCGCGGGGATGACGGTCCATGCTCCCTCGGGGGTCGCCTTCCACGGCCGCTTCGCCGCGAGCCACGGCTTCAAGGGGTTCCGCGACCGCGGGCTCGCGCTCCGACGCGAGACGCTCGACACGATCCTCCTGTCGCGCGCGCGCGCCGTCGGTGCCCGGATTGCCGAAGGGGTGCTGGTGCGCGATCTCGTCCGCGATGGCACCGGTCGCGTGATCGGCGTGCGCGTGCAGGACGAGGGCGATGCCGATGGCGCGATGCGCACGATCGAGGCACGGCTCGTGGTCGGTGCGGACGGCCTCCGGTCGATCGTCGCGCACCGACTCGGGCTCGCGCGGCGTTCCCGCTGGCCGCGCCGGATCGCCTTCGTGACCCATCGGCGCGGCGTCCTCGGGATGGGCGACAGCGGGGAGATGCATGTCTTCGACGACGGCTACTGCGGCCTGGCCGACGTCGGCGACGGGGTGACGAACGTCGCGATCGTCGTCCCCGCCGGGCTCGCGCGTGAGGCGTCGGGTGACGCCGAGGGATTCTTCGCCCGCTGGCTCGCGCGGCATCCGGCGCTGGCCGCGCGCTGCGCCCCGTCCACCAGCTGCTCGCCGGTGCGGGTCACCGGTCCCTTCGCCTCGCATGCGCGGCGCGCCTGGGCGCCGGGGGCCGCGCTCGTCGGCGATGCGGTGGACTTCTTCGATCCCTTCACCGGCGAGGGGATCTACGCCGCACTCCGCGGCGGCGAGATCCTGGGGCCGTACCTCTTCGAGGCGCTGCGTGCGCCCACGCCGGTGCGTGCCGACCACGCCCTCGAGGCGTACGATCGCAGTCGGCATCACGAGTTCGCGGGGAAGTGGCGGGTGGAGCGGCTGATCGGGCTCGCGGTCGGGGTCCCGGCACTAATGAACCGGGTGGCGCGTTCACTCGAACAGCGCCACGACCTCGCCGATCTACTGGTCGGCGTGGCAGGCGATTTCGTTCCCCCGAGCGCGATGCTGCGTCCGGGGGTCCTCTGGAAACTGTTGGCGCCGTCCACGGGACGGCGGGGGTCCGTGTGACGGTCGACGCTCGGGAGTTCCGGCATCTCCTCTCTCAACTCGCCACCGGCGTGTGCATCGTCACGCTGCGTGACGCGGCAGGCGTCGATCAGGGTATGACGGTGAGTGCCTTCACCTCGCTCAGCCTCTCCCCCCCTCTGGTGCTCGCCTGCATCGATCGTGACGCCACCCTCGCCCCTGCGCTCGCCGACGCGACGCACCTCGGCGTGAGCATCCTCGCCGACACGCATCGGGAGCTCTCGCAGAAGTTCGCCGAGAGCGGGGCGGACCGATTCGCGGGTGTCCCGATCCGCCGCGGCGCGGGAGGCGTGGCGCTGATCGAGGGCGCGGTGGCGCAGATGGAGACGCGGATCGTCGCGCAGCACCCCGGGGGCGACCACACCATCGTCGTGGGCGAAGTGCTCGCGGGGACGGTCAGCGGTGGCGCTCCCCTCTTGTATCACCGCGGGGCGTACGTGCGACTCGACTCGTGACGCCGGCCCTGACCTTCGTTCCCGCACCCTGGCGCGGCATCGAGCTGCTCGACGACCCGTCGGTCGATGCCGCGCTCGCCATCCGGTCGCTGCGCGACGTGGCCGCGGCGAATCGGTGGTTCGGCGGCACATGGGCGGTGCTCGCCGAGTTGCGGCCGCTGCTGCACGAGGCGGCGCGGCGCGGTGACGCGCTGTCGCTGCTCGATCTCGGGAGCGGCGCCGGGGACATCCTCGTGGCGGCCCGACGGCTCGCCCAACGACTCGGCGCCACCGTCGAGACGATCGGCCTCGAGCGCACCCTGCCGTTGGCAGCGGCCGGCCACGCGGCGTGCGGTGCGTCGCTCGCCGCCGATGCGCTGGCGCTCCCGTTCGCCGACCGCTCGGTGGATGTCGTGATGTGCTCGCAGGTCCTGCATCATTTCCCGGAGCCCACCGCGCACACGCTGCTCCGCGAGATGCATCGCGTGGCGCGCCGCGCGGTCATCGTCTCCGATATCCGCCGGGCGTGGGGTGCCCTCGCCGGCGTCTGGCTCGGGTCGTTCGTCCTGGGCTTCCATCCCGTGAGCCGCCACGACGGCGTGGTCTCGGTGCGACGCGGCTTCCGCGCCGCCGAACTGGCCGCTCTCGTCGAGGGGGCCGTCGGCCTCCGTCCACGCGTGCGGGATCGTCTCGGATTCCGCGTCACCACCTGTTGGAACCCTGTCACGTGAGTCGTCATACCAGCCGCCGCAGCAAGCTGCCGCCCTTCCAGCTCGGTCCGATGCCGGACGGGCTGCCGATGCACACCGTCGACGAAGGGGTCGTGCGTGCGACGCCGAACGTCGTGTTCGACATCGTGCGCGATGTGAAACGCTGGCCGGAGCACCTCCGGCACTATCGCTGGGTGCGCGTGCACCACGAGGCCACCGATGGTGGCGGGATCGTGGAGATGGCGGCGTACCGGCCGTTCGGCGCGTTCAACTGGCCGACCTGGTGGCTCTCCGACATGCAGATCCTGCAGCGACCGCATCCGGCGGTCCGGTTCCGCCACACCCGCGGAGTGACGACCGGGATGGATGTCATCTGGGAGTTCCTCCCGCATCAACAGGGGACGCACGTGCGACTCGTTCACTCATGGTCGGGGCCGCGCTGGCCGCTCATCGGCCGCTTCGCGGCGGTCACGGTGATCGGCCCCGTGTTCGTGCACGGGATCGCGCAACGCACGCTCGCCGGGCTCGCCGCCGTCGCCGAACGCACCCATCGCCGTCACAGCGCACCGATCCAGCTCGGGCACCCGGTCCGATGACCGCCCGCCGCGTGGCGATCACCGGCATCGGCGCCATCACGCCGATCGGGATCGGCCGTGAGGGGCTCTGGTCCGGACTGCAGGCGCAGCAGTCGGCGGTCCGCACCCTGACGCGATTCGACCCGTCCATCTTCCGCTCGCACAACGCGGCCGAGGTGAACGACTTCCATCCCGAGGACTTCATCGACGCGCGCCGCGCCAAGCGACTCGACCGATTCGGTCAGCTCGCGGTGGCCGCCGGCCGCCAGGCGGTGGAGGACGCCGGGATCCGTTTCGAAGCCGAGGACCGCGAACGCTGCGGTGCCATGATGGGGACCGCGCTGGGCGGGATCGGCTACGCCGAAGAACAGCTCGGCCGCTTCCTCGGTGGCGGTCTCCGCAACGTGGACGCGACGCTCGCCCTCGCCGTGTTCGGCGGGGCGGCGAGCTGCAACATCGCCATCGAGTTCGGCGTCAGCGGCCCCAACTCGACGAACGCCATGAGCTGCGCGAGCGGCACGATGGCGATCGGCGAGGCCTTCCGTCAGATCCGCCACGGCTATGCCGATGTGATGATCGCCGGCGGCGCCGAGGCGCCGCTCGCACCACTCTGCTTCGGATCGTTCGCGCTCATCCGCGCCATGAGCACCCGGAACGACGCGCCGGCGCGCGCGTCGCGTCCCTTCGATCTGGGTCGCGACGGCTTCGTGATGGCGGAAGGGAGCGCGGCGTTCGTGCTCGAGGAGTATGCGCGCGCCGAGGCGCGCGGAGCGCACATCTACGCCGAGCTCTGCGGGTACGGCACCACCAACGATGCCCATCACATGACCGCCCCGCTCCCCGACGGCGCGCAGGCGGCCCGTGCCATGCGCATGGCGCTCGCCGATGCCGCGGTGGCACCGGGGGAGATCGGCTACATCAACGCCCACGGCAGCGCCACGCCGCTCAACGACCCGAGCGAGACGAGCGCCATCAAGACGGTGTTCGGCGCACACGCCCCACGGATCCCCATCAGCGGAACGAAAGGCTATTACGGCCACGCCCTCGGCGCCTCGGGCGCGTTCGAGGCCGCGATCTGTGCGCTGGCGATGGAACGGGAATGGCTCCCGCCGACGGTGAACCTCGACGAAGCGGACCCGGCGTGCGATCTTGATTACATCCCCGGCGCCGGACGCCCCGCGCGGGTGGAGCACATCCTGACCAACTCCTTCGGGTTCGGCGGCATCAATGCGGCATTGGTGCTGCGGCGCCCATCCTGACCGCCATGGCCGAGATCGAGCAGGACCGCGAACGGGTGATCCAGCTGCTCTGTGCCCAGTACGCGAACGACAATCTGAGCACGCAGGAGCTGGAACTGCGTTTCGAGCGCGCCTACAAGGCCTCCGACGCGAGCGAACTGCGCGGGCTCGTGGCCGGGTTGCCGGCGCTGCCGCCGACGGCGGTGGCCCCGGCGCCGCTGACGGCCTCGGTTCCCGCCGTGCGCCCGTCGGACGCGTCGCGCTACGCCGCGCCGCCGGAGCAGGAGCGGCGGCGGCTCGTCGTGATGTCGGAGTACAAGGCCAAGGGCGACTGGCGCCCCGCGCGCCGCACCGTGATCAAGGCGGTGATGGGATCGGTCGTGATCGATCTCCGCACCGCGGTGCTGCCCGAGGACGAGATCGTCTTCGACGTGTCGTGCATCATGAGCGAGGTCAAGTTCATCGTGCCCCCCTGGATCCGCGTCGAGGCCGACGGCATGGCGATCATGGGGGAGTTCGATCACCAGCACACGTCGTCGCACGACCCCAACTCCCCGCTCGTGCGGATCGAGGGCTCGGCGGTGATGGGGAGCGTCGTGATCAAGACACGCCTCCCGGGCGAGAGTGCCCTCGAGGCCTGGCGGCGTCAGCTCAAGGCGTCACGCGGCGTGATGCGGCTCCCGGGCGGCGACTGACCAGGTCGTCGGCGGTGCGCGGCACGAAATGACGAGGGCGCCGTCACCGGCGCCCTCGTGTCGTTACCTCACTTCGTCTTGCCGTATTTCTCTTCGTACCGGACGATGCTCTCGGAGACGATCTGCATCGCGACATCGCTCTTCTCCCATCCGATGATCTCGACCCGCTTCCCCTCGAGGTCCTTGTAGATCTGGAAGAAGTGCTCGACCTCGCGCAGATAGTGCTGGGCGATGTCGGCGATGTCGAAGAACTCGTTGCTGTGCGGATCGTGGGCGGGGACGGCGAGGATCTTGTCGTCCGGCTCTCCCTTGTCGAGCATCTTCAGCACGCCGATCGGACGCACGTCGATCAGGCATCCGGTGAAGGTCGGCTCGTTGATGCGCACGAGCACGTCGAGCGGGTCGCCGTCCTCGTGCAGCGTGCGCGGGATCAGCCCGTAGTCGCTCGGGTACACGACCGCCGAGTAGAGCACGCGGTCGAGCTTGAAGAGCCCGCTGTCCTTGTCCAACTCGTACTTGTTGCGCGACCCGCCGGGGATCTCGATGACGGCGGTCACGACTTCCGGGGGATGCTCACCCGTGGAAAGTTCATGCCAGTAGTGGATCATCCCAGAATCTAAGCGCTCCTCCCCTGCACAGGGTATCGCCCGGGCGGGGGGCGCGGCGGCTGCCGGTTACTCGCACGGGGAGTGCGCACCGCGCGGGACCTCACTAGAATAGGCAGATGACCGACATCTCCGTTCTGCTCACCGAGAACCGCTCGTTCCCGCCGCCGCCGGCCTTCGCCGCCGCCGCCCACGTCAACACGAGCGCGCTCCCCGACGCCGCCGCCGCCGATCCCGACGCCTTCTGGGCCGATCGCGCGCGCGAACTCGACTGGATCACGCCGTTCACGAAGGTCCTCGACTGGCAACCGCCGCACGCCAAGTGGTTCGCCGATGGCACGCTGAACATCGCCGCCAACTGCGTCGACCGGCATGCGCTCGGCGGGAAGCGGAACCAGGCGGCGATCATCTGGGAGGGAGAGCCCGGCGATCGGCGCACCCTCACCTACTGGGACCTGTATCGCGAGGTGCAGCAGTTCGCGAACGTCCTCAAGTCGCTCGGCGTGCAGAAGGGCGACCGGGTGGGGATCTACCTGCCGCTCGTCCCCGAGGCGGCGATCGCGATGCTCGCCTGCGCCCGCATCGGCGCGATCCACTCGGTGGTGTTCGGCGGCTTTTCCCCCGAGTCGCTCCGCGACCGCATGAACGATGCGCAGGCCAAGGTGCTCGTGACGGCCGACGGCGGGTATCGCCGCGGGCAAATCGTCCCCCTCAAGCGCAACGTGGACAAGGCGCTCGAGGAGGCTCCGTGCGTGCAGCACGTGATCGTCGTGCAGCGGCGCAGCACGGGGCCGATCGGCGAAGCGTACGTCGAGATGCAGGACGGGCGCGACCACTGGTACCATCGCCTGATGCAGAAGGCGTCCGCCGCGTGCCCGGCCGAGCCGATGAACGCCGAGGATGTGCTGTTCATCCTCTACACCTCGGGGACCACCGGCAAGCCGAAGGGGATCGTCCATTCGACGGGCGGCTATCTCACGGGCGCCGCCACCACGACGAAGCTCGTCTTCGACCTGAAGCCGGACGACGTCTTCTGGTGCACCGCCGATGTGGGGTGGATCACCGGGCACACCTATCTCGTCTACGGTCCGCTTGCCAACGGCGCGACCTGCGTGATGTACGAGGGAGCACCCGACTGGCCCGAGCGTGATCGCTTCTGGAGCATCTGCGCGCGGCACGGCGTGACCATCCTCTACACCGCGCCGACCGCGATCCGCGCCTTCATGAAGTGGGGGGACGAACATCCCGCCGCCCACGATCTCTCGCGGCTGCGCCTCCTCGGCACCGTCGGCGAGCCGATCAATCCCGAAGCGTGGATGTGGTATCGCGAGCACATCGGCGGCAACCGCTGCCCCATCGTGGATACCTGGTGGCAGACGGAGACGGGCGCGATCGTGATCTCCCCGCTCCCGGGGCTGACCGCGACCAAGCCCGGCAGCGCCACGACCCCGCTCCCCGGATACTCGGCGGCGCTGCTCGACTCGCTCGCGAAGCCGATCGAGGTCGGCGGTGGACTGCTCGCGCTGACCCGCCCCGCGCCGGCCATGCTCCGCACGATCTGGAACGACGACGCGCGCTTCGTCAGCACCTACTTCTCCAAGTGGGACGGCCGCCCCGATCTGTACTTCCCGGGCGACGGCGCCAAGCGCGACGACGACGGTTTCTACTGGATCCTGGGCCGCGTGGACGACGTGCTCAACGTCGCCGGACACCGCATCGGGACGATGGAAGTGGAGAGCGCACTCGTCGAGCATCCGTCGGTCGCGGAGGCCGCGGTCGTCGGCAAGGCGCACGAGCTCAAGGGCCAGGCCATCGCGGCGTTCGTCACGCTCCGCGAGGGGTTCCACAAGTCGCCGGCCCTGCGCGACGAGCTCCGCGAGTTCGTGGCGCTCAAGATCGGCGCGTTGGCTCGTCCCGACGACATCATGTTCAGTGCCGATCTCCCCAAGACCCGCTCGGGGAAGATCATGCGTCGCCTGCTGCGTGACATCGCCGAGGGGCGCGCGCTCGGCGACACCACGACGCTCGCCGATCCGACGGTCGTCGCATCGCTGAAGGAGCAGTACGAAGACAAAGAAGGGTGAGCCGAACCCGGCTCACCCCTCGAACAGCACCCGCCTCACCAGAACGCCGACGCGCTATGCGTCGGCGTTCTGCATATCGAGCGCCTCGCGTTGCTGCTCTCGAAGGTCGAGCACGCTCAGGATGAACAGGACGAGCACCACGAGCGCGCTCACCACGCAGTAGCGGCAGATGGCGTGGATGCGGGCCACCTCGAGCCAGGTGAGCCAGCCGCTGAAGAGCACGCCCCAGCCACTCATGAGGGTCATGGCCCAGCTCACGCCGACCTGATTGGCGATCCATCCGAACTCGCCGAAGGTCGCGGCGGTGCACATCGCGAGGTAGAAGAGGACTCCCCACGCGGCGACGGGCATGCCGAGGAAGTCGCCCCACTTGCTCAGCTGCACCGTCTCGCAGCCGCCCGTGCCGCACGAGAGGGAGCCGATGTAGCCGAGCTTGTAGAGCGTCAGGTAGCTGGCCAGGAACGCCCCCGCGAGCGAGAGCGCGGCGATGGCCTGCCGTTTGTTCACTTCGCGGCGCCCTTGGTGGCGGGAGCCGCGGGCTTGGCGGCCGGCGCACCAGCCGGAGCGGCCGCGGGAGCCTTGGCCGCGGCCGAATCCACGTACGCCTTGAAGGTGTCGTAGGTCATCGCGCCGGGGACCATCTTGTCGCCGATGATGAAGGTCGGGGTGCTCTGGATGTTGCGACGGATCGCTTCCTCACGATTCCCCTTGATGCGCCCGAGGTGCTTGGCCTCGTCCACACACTTCTGCCAGGTGCCGACGTCGAGTCCGACTTCCTTGGCGTAGTCCTTCATCACGCTGACCGGGTCCTTGGTGGCCTGGGTATTCCAGTCGTTCTGCCCCTCGAACAGACGGTCGTGCATCTCCCAGAACTTCCCCTGGTCGTTGGCGCAGGCGGCGGCGTTGGACGCGGCCCAGGTGTTCCGGTGCATGTCCAGCGGGAAGTCGTAGAACTTGATCGCGACCTGCCCCGTGGCGATCAGGCGCGTGCGGACATCGGGCTCGGTGACGGTCGCGAACTGCCCGCAGGACGGGCACTCGAAGTCACCGAACTCGATGACCTGCACCGGGGCGTCGGCCTTGCCGAACAGGTAGCCCTCGGCGGCGCCGGCGGGGACGTTCGGGTCGACGGTGACGGCCTTGGAGCCCTTCCCGTTGGCCATGTAGGCGATCGTCCCCACGCCGAGCACGGCGATGACGACGAGGATGCCGACGAAGTTGCGCGAGTTACCCGGCTTGACACTCTGCTTGGCCACGGACGTCCCTCGAATGATGACGGTGAAGCTCGGAAAATAGCGTCCCGGCGGAGAGCAGGACAGTCGGCGCCTCCAACGGGCAGGGCGCCCCCCGCGTTATAACAGCAAGGGAGCGCACGAGTTCCGCGTCGCTGAGGTGCCATCCAGCGGTTCCCGCAGGGGTCACACCCGGCCTGCCCCATAGGATTCAGGGGGGAGACCACTTAGATTATTGATGTTCCACTCAACCTCATACGCGACTCAATGAATCATAAGAAGCCCAACAAGGCGCCCCGTCGGGTGTCGACGGAGCCCACTCCGTTCGAGCAGGCGCGGGACGAGCTGTTCCAGCACATCATGCGGTGCGACGTGGTCGGGTCCCATGTGGACGACCAGAAGTCGTGGTTCGACGAGACGATGGCCTACATGGCCGAACGCTATCACGAGCTGGGCGCCGGCGAACTCGCCGACCTTCGTACGCTCGGTGAGCGCTTCTCGCAGCCCGCCAAGTCGCAGCAGCAGGCGATCGCCTGACCTTCGGCGCTCGCGAGCGCGACAGCGCTGGCTGAAACACGACGGGAGGCGTCCTTGCGAGGACGCCTCCCGTCTCCGTTCCGGAGTGTCGGCAGGTGCCGCCGCCCGACTAGCGCCCGTTCTGACGGGTGCGCCGGATCACGACCCCCAGTCGGACCCCACCGCCCACGCCCAACTCCACCGCGGACCGCCACCGCCCCGCGGTCGGGCCTTCACGCCCGACGAGGAGCGTGAGGTAGGGGGTCAGGTCGGTGCCGTCATGGGAGGCCGCCACACCACCTCCGGCGTACCAGCCGACCCGGGCCTCGGCGAAGGGATCCAGGAGGAAACGCGCCGTGAGATCGACCCGAGCGGCGACACGGGTGGTGCCGCCCGTGAGGATCGGGCCCGCGACCCCGTCGAGTCCGAGCCGCACATAGTACCCGGCCGGCACATTCGCCCCGCCGCCGAGCAGGAGCGCCGAGCCGCGGGCGCTGCTCGCGACGTCAGCCCGGCCCTGCCACTGGACGGTGGGCTGGAAGACATAGTCCTGAGCCCCGAGGGCGGGGGCGGCTCCCGCGAACAGCCCCGCCACCGAGAGGGCACGGACGACCCATCGCACCGAAACAGGCATCATCGCTCAGCTCTTGTCGCGGGCGTGATACAGCGCGACCGTGTAGTCCACGATCGCGTACAGCGAGACCACCCCCACCGCGATCAGCAGGGGCATCACGAGCGAGGGCACCAGGTAGATCGCCGTGAGCGTCGCGATCTGGAAGACGGTCACGACCTTCCCTGCCGGGCGCGACTGGAAGGGCACGGCCCGCAGCCAGGGGATCGACTTGGCGGTGAGGAATCCGACGGCGGTCATGAAGTCGCGCGAGATGAACACGGCGTACTGCCAGGTCTGCAGCGTGTCGTCGAACAGCAGGCAGCAGACGGCGGCGAAGACGAAGAACCGGTCGGCGATGGCATCGATCAGCGCGCCCCATTTGGTGACGATCCCCCGGGTGCGTGCCAGGTAGCCGTCGAGGAAGTCCGAAGCGGCGGCAGCGGCGATCAGCAGCAGCCGTTCCTCCCGACCCTCGAGCAGCACGAAGAGCCCCGCCATCCCGAGTCGCGAGAGTGAGATCAGGTTGGGCAGATTCGCCAACGGCTCGCGCGTTCTCATACTTGAAGTCTAGCCGGATGCACCGGACGCTTGCCAGCATCGGAAGGCGTCCCTAGCTTCGCCAAGAGGCCCGTTCGTTCCCCGAATTCGGATTCCCCATGGCCGACCCGATCGACCTGCTGCGCCCGGTCGCGATCTTCAAGGATCTCGACGACTCCGAACTCGCCCAGTTCGCGGAGGTCTGCAAGCCGCTCGAGGTCCAGAGTGGCGAGTACATCTTCCGCGAAGGCGAGGCCGGGAATCGACTGTATCTGATCGTCTCGGGTGAGGTGCGGATCAGCCGCAACATCCCGGGAAGCGGCGAGGAGGCGCTCGCGGTCCTCAAGGCGGGCTCGCTCTTCGGCGAGATGGCGGTGTTCGACCGCAGCGAGCGCAGCACGGACGCCATCTCCAACGGCGGCACCAAGCTCCTCACCATCTCGCGCGCCGACTTCGAGATGGTGCTCGACTTCAACCGTGAGCTCGCCTACAAGGTGCTCTGGTCGGTGGTGCGGCTCCTCTCCATGCGCCTCCGCTCGACGAACGATTCGCTCCGGTCGTTCCTCGCCATGAGCATGTTCTGAGTCGTTGCGCACCCCGATGATCGACGCACACGGTCCGCCCCCGCTCACGCACCGGACCGCCGATTTCCGTGGGGCGCCCGCCGCGTTCCTGCGCGACGGGGCGGCGGTCGCCGGCCTGTTGCTCTCCGCGGCGGGTGCGGCGGGGCTCGCCACCTCGGAACCGCCCATCATCCGGTCCCTTCCCCGCGAAGGGCTCGCCGTGCTCGTGCTCCTCGACCTCGGGCACATGAGCGTGCACACCATCCCAGGGCGCGACCTGCTCCTGCTCGACCTCCTCGTTCCCGCCGGACGCGATCCGCAGAAGGCGGTGGATGTCTTCGTCCGCAAACTCGGTGTCGCCGAAGCGCGCGCCGGACGACTCGACCGCGGCTGAGCCGCCCCTGACCATGACCGCATCCTTCACCGGCTATCGGCCGGCGGCGTTCACGTTCCTGCGTGCCCTCAAGCGCAACAACCGGCGCGAGTGGTTCGAGGCCCACCGAGAGGCCTACCTCCACGAGCTGCTCGAACCCACGCGGGCGCTGATCGAGGAACTCGACATCCGCTTCGCCGAACTCGCGCCCGAGTTCGTGGGCGATCCCAAGCGCTCGATGTTCCGCATCTACCGCGACGTCCGCTTCTCCAAGGACAAGTCCCCGTACAAGTCGCACGCCTCGCTCTGGATCTATCATCGGGCGCCGGGACGCGGCGTCGGCAAGGAGATCGACGGCGGCGCCGGCTTCTACCTGCACCTCGAGCCGGGCGCCTCGCTCGTCGCGGGCGGGCTCTGGATGCCGCCGCGCCCGTCGCTCGCCAAGGTGCGTGCCCGCTTCGACGAGGATCTGGCGGGGTGGAAGAAGGCGATCACCGGAACGACGTTCAAGAAACGGTTCGGCAAGCTCACCGACGACGAACCGGGAATCCTCCTCAAGCGGATGCCGCGTGGCTTCGCCGAGGGGCACCCCGCCGAGCAGTGGCTGCGCTACAACTCCTTCACCGTGAGCACGGGATACGCGGATGCCGACATGCTGTCGGCCAAGCTCGTGGACCGGGCCATGAAGGACTACGCGGCGATGCTCCCGATGGTGCGCTGGCTCAACCGTGCGCTGGGCTACCTGCCGGCGACGTCGCGCTGAGCGTCAGACGCGACGCCCTGCACCGCGGACGACCGCGGTGACCATGCGCGAAGGGTCGAAGTAACGCCGCGCACAGGCGAGCAGGTCGGAGGCCGTCGCGGCACGGATGCGCCCGTCGTAGGCCTCGATCTCCTCGAGTGAGCGCCCGAAGAGCCAGGCGTCGGCGAGATCACCGGCGACCGCCGCACCGCTCTCGCGACGGATCGCCCAACTCCCGCGCAGATAGGTCTTGGCCTGCTCCAGCTCGCGGTCGCTGACCGGCGACTCGCACAACTTCGCGAACTCCGAGAGCAGGCCGCGCTCGGCCTGTTCCAGCTTCTCCGGCGACATCGCGATGTAGGCGGCGAAGGCTCCGCCGCTCCGCCGCACGATGGGGGCCGCCATCACGGTGTACGCGAGCGACTGGCGATCGCGCAGCTCGTCGAAGAATCGCCCGCCAAGCCCGCTCGCGACCGACGCGATCAGCGCGGCCGAGGTCCGGGCATCGTCCTCGCGCGACGGTCCTTCGAAGAGCATCGCGAGCGCGCTCTGCGCCTTGTCGCGGCTCTCCTCGATTCGTGCCGAGGCGGTGGGCCAGATCGCGCGCGGCAGCTTGGGATCGGGTCCGACACGCAACCCGCCGAAGGCACGTCCCGCGAGTGCGGCGGCCTCGTCGGGGTCCATGTCGGCCACGACGACCACCGCGCCTGAAGACTCGAGCACGTACGCACGGTGGAACTCGACCAGCTCCTGCGGCGTAAGGCGCGCGAGCGTCTCCTCGGTGCCCAGCAGCGACTGTCCGTAGCGATGCTGCGCCCACGCGGATTCCTGGGCGAGCCGCATCGGCCAGCGGTACATGTCGTCGCGCATCGAGGCGAGCGACGCGAGCGCCACCGCGCGTTCGGCCTCGAAGGCGTCGTCCGCGAACGAGGGGCGCTGGACCACATCGCCGAGGAGCTCGGCCGCTTCGGCCATGCGACGCACCGGGACCGACATCGTGAACTGCAGCAGATCGTTCGTCGCGGACGACGAGAGGACCCCGCCCAGGAACTCGGCGTCCTCGGCGAGCCGCTGACTGCTGCGTCGTTGCGTCCCC
>CAZAGK010000026.1:0-36431 GCA_964484775.1 uncultured Gemmatimonas sp.
ACGAATTGGGGGCCGCCACCAGTGGGTGGGGCCCCGCTTCGTTCATCCTGCCGCGGCGTCGATCAGCGCCCCGCGCTCAGATCGTTCCAGTGCATCAGGGCGTTGAAGCCGATCGCGTACGTGCCCTCCGTCTGCCAGCGCCAGAAGGGACGGATGCCGAACATCACGACATGCCCCTTCCCGACCGGCGAATCCACGAGCTGCGCACGGTTCACGAGCCCTTCGGCGTTCGCGAGCGTGCCGGAGAGCAGCATGTCGGCCGTGTTCGACGGGAACTGCAGGATCACGCGCGGACGATCCGCGCCGATGCCGCCGCCGAATCCACCGCGTCCGCCACCACCACCGGCGCCGCCGCGGCCACCACCACCCGGGCCACCACGACCACCCGCACCCGCGTCCGCCGCCGGCGCGCTCGCGGCCGTGGCATCCCACGGCGAGAGCCGCAACGGCGTCGCATTCGGGGTCGTGTTCTGGCTGATCCCGGCGCCACCACGGCCGCCGCCGAAGTCACCGAACCCGCCCGCGCCGGCGTTCAGCACCGGCGACTGGTTGAAGTACACCGGCAGCTGCGAGCCGGCGTACCCGTACATCAGCGGGCTCTTGTTGTCCGCGATGATGCCGCGGAGCAACGTGCCGCGGGCGAAGAGCCCCGTCGGCGTTTCGACCGTGACACCCGGCGTGAGCTTGTACTCCGGGAAGAGCGTCGCGGTGGCCCCTTCGGTGATCAGCGTGCCGCCATCCTGCACGAACTTGTACAGGTTCATCAGTCCTTCGTAGCCCATGCCGCCACGGATGTCATCGGTGGAATCCGGGAAGCCGAGGGCCTGGTACTTGGCGCTCTGCTTGTACGGGATCGGGTTCGCCCCGCCCGCCACGCCCGCCACGATGCTCTCGGCGCTGCCGCCGACGTGCGGGAAGATGATGACGTCGTACTTGGCCTTGATGTTCGTCATCGTGCGGAACTCCTTGTCACCGAAGTAGGTGTAAGGCACTCCGTACGTGTCGAGCGCGGCACGCACCCACCCTTCGTCCTGCGTGCGGCTCCAGCTGTGCGCGTAGCCGATGCGCGGGATGTCGAGGTCGTGCGTCTTGACGGCGGGCGCGGCGGCCATGGCCCAGGCCGAGAGGCCGAGGCTCTTGATCGACGCTTCGATCGCAGCGCGGTTGGAACCGGCGTTCACGATGAACGCGCCGGCGCCGAACTTGTGCCCGGCCGCCTCGAAGGGCTCTTCGGCGGCCGCCATCTTGATGTCCTTGTTCTTGAAGCGGAACGAGACGAGCGTGTTGTCGCCGGTGTTGTCCACGACGATCACATCACCCGCGCCCGCGATCCCGCCCGGCGCCGTCACGGTGCCAGTGATCAGCGTCATCTTCTGGTCGAGGATCGACTTCTCGCTCACCGGCGTGATGGTGAGGTTGCGCATCAACTGGAAGGTCCAGCCGGTGTCGTCGTACGGCGACGGATTGGCCGGCGCGTAGTTCTGCAGCGAGAAGTACATGTCGGCGAGCGTGCGGTACGGCTGGTCGCCGCGCACGATGTAGTCGCCCGCGTTGACGGTGATGTTCCCCGCCGTGAAGGACGCGTTCGCGCGATGGATCTCGAGCCCCTGCGTGCGGAGATCGTTCACCGCCTCGGCGGCGTTCTGCTTGTGCAGCTGCGCCGCCGGCATCACCCAGGCGTAGGTCGGGCCGGTCTTCCCCTTGTCCACGGCACGCTTGGCCTTGATCCAGTAGTTCTCGAGGTACATCTCGCGGTTCTTCGCCACGTGCGAGAGCGAGAACAGGAGCCCCGACTGCTGGATGTTCGTGTTGGCGCGCGGACCCCAGTTGATCGTGCGGAGGGGCGGGTTCGGACGGAACCATTCGCGGCTCGTCACGTTCGCGCCCGGGGTCACGGTGTAGTTGTCCGGACCGTAGCTCTGGACCTCGTAGAAGCGGCCGATCGCGTTGTGCGCGTGGGCGATGAAGAACATGTAGTTCGGCACCCAGCCGTCGTAGAACCCGTAGGTCCACACGCCCGGCACGCCGCGCTTGGTCATCTCCATCACGTCGTTCTCGGCCAGCATCCACCACTCGTTGATGGTGATGGCGTCCACGGCATCGTTGTACGGGCCGGTGCCGGTCGACGAGTAGAGGTACGTCTGCGCCTCGTGCAGGTCGTGCATCACCGTCGGCGTCCACTCGAGGAACGTCTTGGTGGTGTTCTTGGTGAGGTCGAGGAACTGCCCCATCCCGTCGCGGTTGTTGTCGTGCTGGACGTACTTGCCCCAGTACATCAGCGGGAGGTTCCCGCCGCCCGCGCCGCGTTCCTTGTTGAAGTAGTAGTTGTCCACCATCTTCTCGCGCCCGTCGACTTCGATGACCGGCGTGATGAAGGTGATGATGTTGTTGCGGATGTTCTGGATGAACGGCGACTCCTCGACCGTGAGGCGATACGCCAGTTCCATCAGCATCTCCGGGCCACCGCGCTCGGGCGAGTGCATGCCGCTCGTCACCCAGTAGATCGGCTTCGTGCTCTTGATCAGCGCCTGCGCCTGCGCCTCGGTCGTCCGGCGCGGATCGGTGAGCGCCTTCAGGTCGCCCTTGTACTTCTCGAGGTTGCGGATGGTGGCCTCGTCGGCGATGGCGAGCATCACCATGTCGCGCCCTTCCTCGGTCTTGCCGATCTTCCAGAACTTGGCCCGCGGCGACGCCTTGGCGATCGCCTCGAGATAGCGGTGGATGTCCTTGGCGTAGGTCAG
The DNA here is from genome assembly GCA_964484775.1 of uncultured Gemmatimonas sp. GTDB lineage: Bacteria > Gemmatimonadota > Gemmatimonadetes > Gemmatimonadales > Gemmatimonadaceae > Fen-1231. Next base: position 2,742 of record CAZAGK010000026.1, read on the forward strand.
TTCGCCGGGGGTGCCGACGATCCGGCCGAGGAACTTGAGCGGCGTCGGAACGGTGTTCGACGCGGGCAGGTGATCCACGAGTTCGGTGGAGATCCGCGAATCGGTCAGATACTCCTTGATCTTCTTGCCGTACTCCTCGTCCATCTTCTGCTGCGCCTGCACCGGGCGGCTGATCGCCATCGCGCTGAGAGCAGCGACGAGCGTGAGAGCCATCGGGCGCATGAGAGTGTTGCTGCGCGACATCCTTCCTCCTTGCACTGACACGGGGGTCGTGGGGAGGCCGACCCCGGAGGATCGGCCGCTTGCGAGGTTCCGCAGACTATTAATACGCCACGCTCCGCCGGAGCGTTAGCGGCACCGTTTCGATGGTCGCCACCGCTGGATTTCACCCGTACCGAAGTGCAGATTTGCGACACCCCTCCCCTGGCCTGCCGGAGCCCTTTCCATGCCGGACTCGCCGAACGCCATCGACCGCTTTCTGCATAGCCGCTACGCCCCGCTCCTGACCCACGGGAGCCTGGTCGCGATGACGGCGGCCTTCTTCGCGCTCCTGCTCTACACCCCGTACTGGGTGGCCTTCCTCCCCTGCGTCCTGCTCGGCCACCGCATCGGCGTGCTGCTGCACGAGTACTTCCACGGCATCCCCTTCCGGAAGTACTCGCACAACCTCGTCGTCGCGACCCTCTGGGACGCCATCCTGCTCTTCTTCGGGATGCTCGAGTTCTTCCGGGGGACGCATCTGGCGCACCACCGCTGGCTCAACACCGACAACGATTCGGCGCGGGAGTCCGCGGAGCGGGTGGGGCGCAGCACGCTGCTCGATGTCATCACCGGACTGGAGGCGGTGCAACAGTTCATCTACCTGTACGACGCCATTCAGGGCCGCAAACCCTACATCAAGGGGGGCCGCGTCGCGCTGGGGTTCGCACTCTCGTGCGTCATGCTGTATGCGTGGGTCGCCGTCGGCCGCGGCGATGTCATCTGGCGGCTCGCCGGGGTGAGCCTCTTCACCACCCTCGGCCCCGTATCGCTGCGCGCCGCCATCGAGCATCACAGCCACAGCGATGACCCGGGCTTCGCGAACGAGTACAAGGTGTGGATCCCCTTGTTCAACCTGAACAAGCACATCCATCATCACGAGGAACCGACGATCCCCTGGTACCTCCTGCAGTATCGCACGCCGGATCCGCTCCCCGAGTGGCGCTACTTCTCGTACTGGTATCGGGTCTACATCAGGAGGGAACTCGTCCTCATGCGCCCGATGCCCAAGCGGTCATCGGTGCCGGAGGCCGCCCAGCTGGACGGTGGTGCCGCGGCCTGAGGCCGTGGCGCGGTCATACAGATAGCGCAGCGCCGCGACATCCTCGACGGCGAGCCCGAGCGACTTGAACAGCGTGCGCTCCTGCGGTGAGCGGCGCCCCACGGCGCTCCCCGCCACCAGCTCCCCGAGTTCGGCCAGGATGTGCGAATCGTCGATCAGTCCCTCGCTCCTGGGGATCAGGAAGTCCCCGGCCTCCGCAAGCGTCGACTCGCGCCGATCGACGAAGAGCCGTGCACCCGCGACCGTCGCCGAGTCGAGCTCGCGTGCCTGAGGGAGCGAGGCGCCCACCGCGTTGATGTGCACCCCCTCGGCGAGCCAGCCGCTCTCGAGCACCGGGGTCCGCGACGCGGTGATCGTGCAGACGATGTCCGCCCCCAGCACCGCCTCGCGCGCCGCATCGCACACCTCGATCGTGATCCCGCGCTCGGCGCCCGCCCGCTCCGCCCAGGCGCGCGATTTCTTCACTGAACGGCTCCACACGCGCACGCGACGGATCGAGCGCACCGAGCGGATGGCGTCGAGATGCGGCGACGCGAGTACCCCCGCCCCGAGGATGGCGAGGTCGCCTGCGTCGGGACGCGCCAGCAGCTTCGTGGCGAGCCCCGAGACCGCCGAGGTGCGGATCGCCGTGATCGAACTCGCATCGGCGATCGCGAGCAGTTCACCATGTTCGGCACCGAAGAGCAGCACGACGCCGACGTGGCTGTCGAACGGCGTGGACGAGTTCCCCGGGAAGACGGTGATCACCTTGGCCCCGATCGAGTCGCCGACCGTGCCGGGCATCGTGCCGAAGGCGTTCGCGCCTCCAGGGAGCCGGAGGATCGTGCGGAGCGGCAGTTGCGCGGACCCGTCGGAGACCGCACGCAGGGCACCGGCCATGACCTCGACGCACGCCTCGACAGGGAGGAGTTCCGCGACTTCTCGGTCGGTCAGCAGGAGCGTGGGCACGGGGACCTCGTGGAATTCATGGAATATTCATATTCGCCGTCGGCCTCGCCAACGCTGACGCCATACCAACGTACATAGAACACACCCCCAGCACAGGACTCAGAATGACCCTTGCCGTGAGTCTCCGTACCGCACGCCGAGTCGCTCCGTTCGCGGCTCTTTCCCTGCTCGCCGTGACATTGCCGGCGCAGGGCCGACGCGGCGGCGGACCCGGGAACGCTCCGATGATCAACGCCTCGGACGACCCGCTCTTCCGCCCCTTCCGCTTCCGCTCCATCGGCCCGGCGTCGATGGGTGGGCGCATCGACGATATCGCGGTCAGCGAGACCGACCCGAACGTCATCTACATCGGCTACGCCGTCGGCGGCGTGTTCAAGTCGGAGAACAACGGCACGACGTTCCTGCCCGTCTTCACCGAGCATCCGGTGGCGAGCATCGGCGACATCGCGATCCATCCGACGAACCCGAACATCGTCTACATCGGGACCGGTGAACCGAACAACCGTCAGACGTCGTCGTTCGGCGACGGCATCTACAAGACGACGGACGGCGGCAAGACCTTCACGAACATGGGGCTGAAGGAGGTGCAGTCGATCGCGCGCATCGTCATCGATCCGCGCAATCCCGAGGTCGTGTACGTCGCGTCGCCAGGACATCTGTTCGGCCCCAACCCCGAGCGCGGCGTCTACAAGACGACCGACGGCGGGAAGACGTGGAACAAGATCAAGTACGTCGATGAGAACACCGGCTTCACCGACATCGCGATGGATCCGTCGAACAGCAATGTGCTGTTCGCGTCGAGCTATCAGCGTCGGCGCAGCGGGTGCTGCTTCAACGGCGGCGGCCCCGGCAGCGCGCTCTGGCGCACCGACGATGCGGGCAAGTCGTGGACGAAGGTGACGGGGAGCGGGATGCCCCCGGGCACCTACGGCCGCATCGCGGTGGACATCTCGCGCAGCAATCCGAACGTGGTGTACGCGCAGATCGAGGCTGGTGAGAGCGGCACGCCACTGGCGGCCCGTGCCGTTGGTGCGGCCGGTGGCGCCGAGGCCGCTCCCGACGCGGCCGGTGCGGCGGCGGCGTTCCCGGGTGGCGGACGTGGCGCGCAGTTCGACTGGTGCAACAACGGTGGCCCCGGCGGCGGCTTCGGTCGTGGCGGCGGCGCCGGTGGACGCGGCGGTGCGCCGGTCGATGCGACGGCAGCACCCGCAGCGCCTCCGGTCCCTCCGGCGCTCGACGCGAGCAAGGGCGGAGTCTTCCGCTCCGACGATCGTGGTCGCACTTGGAAGCTGCAGAGCAACTGCAACTCGCGCCCGATGTACTTCAGTCAGCTGCGCGTGGATCCGTCGAACGCGAACACCATCTACGTGGCCGGCCTCCCGGTCGCGAAGTCGCTCGACGGTGGCAAGACCTTCGCCACGCTCGACGACGCCGGCGGCAACGGCGCTCCGGCGCACGTCGATCAGCACGCCATCTGGATCGATCCGAAGAACCCGAAGCACCTGATGATCGGCAACGACGGCGGCCTGAACATCTCCTGGGATCAGGGGAAGTCGTGGGACTTCGTGAACACGATGGCCACCGGACTCGCCTACTGGGTGAGCGCCGACATGCAGCACCCGTACAACGTCTACACCGGCCTGCAGGACAACGGGAGCTGGGGTGGACCGAGTCAGACGCGCAGCCGCAACGGCATCCTCAATACCGACTGGTTCGGCATCGGCGGTGGCGACGGATTCCAGACGGCGGTCGATCCGAACGATCCGAACATCGTCTTCACCGAATCGCAGGACGGCGCGACGAGCCGCTACAACCTCAAGACCGGCGAGCAGCGGAGCATCCGCCCGAGCGCCGGCGGTGGTGGACGTGGCGGCGCCGGTGGTGCGTGCGGTGACGCGTCGCAGGCGGGCGGTGGCGGCGGTGGTCGCGCGACTGCGGCTGCTCCGGGAGCCGCAGGTGCCGCGGGTGCCGCTGGTGGGCGCGGCGGTCGCGCGGGCGGGGCCGGTGGAGCCGGCGGAGCTCCTGGCGCGCCACAGGGCGGATTCGGCGGCGGTCGCGGCGGGGCCAATGTGCTCAACGCCAACCCCGGCGATCAGTACCGCTTCAACTGGAACACCCCGTACATGCTCTCGCCGCACAACTCGAGCATCGTGTACCTGGGTGGCAACCGGCTGTTCAAGTCGTACAACCACGGCGACACGTGGGTCGCGAGCGCCGACCTCACCAAGAACATCGATCGCTGCAAGGTGGCGATGATGGGGGTGGCCGGTGACCTCAACCAGCTCTCCAAGAACGACGGCGTGGTGAGCTACAGCACCATCATCTCGGTCAACGAGTCGCCGGTGATGCCGGGGGTCGTGTGGGCCGGCACCGATGACGGCCTGCTGCAAGTGAGCCGAGACGGTGGGCTGACCTTCACCGAGGTCGGCAAGAATCTTCCCGGTCTCCCCGCGAACCACGAGTACTGGATCTCGCGCATCGAGACCTCGCACTTCGACGCCGGCACCGCGTACATCGCCGTGGACGGCCATCGCAGCGACGATCTCAAGCCGTACGTCTTCGTCACCACCGACTACGGCCGCACCTTCAAGAGCATCTCGGCGAACCTCCCGACCGGAAACGTGCAGGTCGTGCGCCAGGACCTGAAGAACAAGGACCTTCTGTTCGTCGGCACCGAGTTCGGACTCTACGCCTCGGTGAACGCCGGCGGCGAGTGGAAGAAGTTCATGAACAATCTCCCGACGGCGCGCGTGGACGACATCCTCGTGCATCCGCGTGAGAGCGACCTGATCGTCGCGACGCACGGCCGCAGTCTCTGGATCGCCGATGACATCTCGGCGCTGCAGCAGCTCGCCCCGGCGACCACGACGGCCGATGCCACGCTCTTCGACATCCGTCCGACCGTGGCCTACCAGAACGACCAGACGCTCGGCTCCTACCTCGGCGGGCAGAAGAACTGGGTCGGCGAGAATCCGCCGCGCGGTGCGGCGATCTCGTACTACCTCAAGAGCGACGCGACCGGGGATGTGAAGATCACGATCGCCGACGCCACGGGACGCGTGATCCGCACGATCGACGGCACCAAGACCGCGGGACTGAACCGTGTGGAGTGGAATCTCCAGCCCGACGCACTCGTCGGCGCCTTCGGCGGACGTGGCGGCGGCGGTGGTGGTGGCGGACGCGGCGGCGCTGGTGCCAATGTGGCCGGCACGTACGTGGTGAAGCTGCTCGTCGGCGGCCGCGAGTACACCAAGAACCTGACGGTGCTCGAGGACCGTTGGAAGACGGGGCGCCAGTAGCGGGTGGAATGAGCGAAAGGAAAGGGCCCCGGGACAGTGTCCCGGGGCCCTTTTGCCGCGCGGAGGTCTCAGAGAACCCGAGGCGGGCCGAGTCTACTCGAGATCCGCCAGCTCTTCCTGCTCCGCTTCCTTGGCGGCGGCCACGGCCTTGGGCGGACGGCCACCCCAGTGCTTGCGCGGCTCTTCCGGCATGGCCAGACGCGCCAGGCGGGCCTCGTAGAACTTCACGATGCGGTCCTTCACCGAGCGCTGGGTGTCCTTCTCCGCCGCCTCGAAGGGGGCGTAGCGCTGCTGGTCGTCGTTCGTGGAGAACCACCACCACACCCCAGTCGGAGGCGTCGTCCGCTTCTCGATCGTGCACGAATACTTGCGGCCACCGCTTTCGAACTGGAACGGTCCGATCATCCTGAAGCTCCCGAAAAAGTCTTGAAAGATAACCAATTCGGAGGCGGATTGCAGTGGGGATTCGGCTTCCCTTCGGTGTGCTATCTGGTCCGCCCCGCTCCCTCGATCGCGATTCGTTCGAGTTTGGTCCCCGCGCCGGAGCGGACGGCGAGGTAGACGGCCCCGTTCGGCCCGAATCCGACCACCACGCGCCCGGCGGGGACAATCACGCGGTCCACGAGTCGCCCGTCCGTGTCGACGACGTGGTAGAGGGAGGCCCCGTCGAAGCTCTGCGAGGTGCGGATCCAGAGCTTCCCCTCCCCGTCGGCGCGCGCTGCCCCAGGAGCGAAGGGAGGCGCATAGTCGGGAAGCTTGTCGGGGGAGATCAGGAACACCGGGCGCGGGCGCGGCGGGGCTGAGGCGGCCGCACCCGAGGTGCGGGGCGGCGGCCCGGCCATCATCGGCGCGGCTTCCTCCGCCACGCCGCGATTCGACGAGAGCGGCTTTCCATCGAGCCCAAGCCCGAACATCGCTGCCGGCGCCCGCTCCTTGGAGTCGGCCACGATGTACTCTCGCGACGGGTCGATCCGCTGCATGTTCGTCTTCACCGAGTCGATGAAAGCGATCTTCATGCCATCGTCGAGGCGCTTCCAGTCCCAGGGGATCTTCGGCCCCGCTCGCACCCGTCCATCGGCGCCGTAGTAGTCCACGTGGTAGTCCGTCACCCGCACCACCGTGATGTTACCGTTCGGGAGCACGGCCCAATCGTCGGCCACTGGGAGCGGATTGTCGGTCGCGTAGATCGAGGCGCGTCCCTCGGGGTCGCGCTGGAACGCCATCTGCGATGCAGCGGCCCGGAAGCTCGTCACCGTATCCAGGACACGACTCGTGAGATCGAGCCGCACCAGCGGATGCGGCAGGTCCGACACCGGCATCTCGACAAAGCCGTCCTTTCCCACGGAAGGAAGCGGTGGAATCGGGAACTGCCCGCGGAAGACGAGACGCCCCGCGGCATCGAAGCCGGGGAAGCCGCGCGTCCCGCCGGAGAGCGCCGCACCACTCGCCGCGCTGGGGATCGCCATCGCGCGTCCGAACTTCCCCTCGCGATCGATCGACACGAGGGCGAGACTGCGCGTATCGACGAAGAAGGTGGTATCACCGCGCCCCGGGATGAACCCGCCCACTCCCAGGAAGGGCGTCGGCGCCTTCCCCGATGTATCCGCGATCAACCGCATGTTCCGCAGGTCGGGGTCCACGAGCGCGATCCGCTGTCCGCGGATGTCGAGTACCAGCAGCTGCCCCGACGACAGGGTGCGCACCACCGACACGGTCGTGAAGGTCGAGTCGAGTGAAGCGTCGGCCTTTTCGATGCGGCGGATCGGGGGGAGCGGCGAGTGCGTCTCTTGAGCGAACCCCGGCGTCGCGAGGAACGCCACAAGCATCACTCCAATGCACTGCGAAACCGTCACTCGAGTAACCATTCGCGAACGCATGCGAGTCACTCCGTCCCGGCGTGCCGAGCCTTCCACTCAAGAAGCCTCTTCGTCCACACCCGGTCGAACGCGAGCTGCGTGGAGGGGCTGAGCAGGCGGCGCACGTCAACGGGGATCTCGACCTTCTGCTGCGCGTAATACGCCTGCAACGTCCCAAGTCCTTGGCGGAGAAGTGTGCGCTGCCGTGTGAACTCGTCACGACACAACCGCTGCACGGCATCCCGCTCTGCGGCGGAAGCGGGAATGTCCATCAGGTAGTCCGCCGAGCAGCGCTTCGCCTCAGCCTCGAGCGAGACTAGCTCCACGTTCTGTTTGCGAGCATTCGCCGCGAATCGGTCGCGTTGCGCGTCCGTCGAGAGCCAAGCCCGAAGCTTCGCGTCACGCGCCTCCTGCAGCGGTGCGAGCTCCGGGCTCATGACCACTTCGCGAATGCCGGAACCGAGGAGCGGCCACTCCTTCACGCTGCTCTCCAGCACGACCGCGCGAAAGAGTCGCTGCTTCTCAGCCGAAAGGTCCAGTCCACGCATGAGATTGTCCGCGATCACAGAGTAGTACGCGACTCGGCGTCCGCCTGGGGCCGACGCGGCGGTATCCCGCTGCTCCCGTACCGCCGGCTTCGCCTCGAGCGCCTTCTTCATCTCCGCCTCACCCTTGGCGCTCGGTACCACCTTCGCCCCGGTCTCCGTGCGATCCATATCCGACTTCCGCCAGAGATCGACGAGGACCTCGACCTGCTTCTTGTGGGCCGGGTCCTTCATCGCCGCGATCACGGCCGCGTGCCGCTGCGCGATCATCTTCGACCGCTCGGCCTGGAACTCGGCGCCCCCACCGACGCGATCGTAGAGCGCGAGTTCCTTCTCCGTGAACTCCTGACAGGCCTTCTCGCCCGCCCGACGCTCAGCAGCGGTCGCCCGCACGCTGCGGAAATAGTTGTCGGCACAGGTCGTCACGACCTGCGACATCGGCCGCAGCGGCGCGAGTGCCTCTTCCTTGGCGTTCGCGTCGAAGACGGCACGGTCCTTCTGTGTCGCCGCCAGGGCGCGCAATGCCTTGTCGCGATCGGCTTGCAGTGCGATGAGCTTGGGCCAGGTCGCCAGATACGGCCCGCCATGCAGCTTCCGCTGCGCGTCGAACGTCCGTTCGATGATCGCCTCCGCCTTCGCAGAAGCACCAGGTTGGAGCGAGACGCCGCTGAGCAGACGCTTCGCGATCACCTTCCCGACCGCCTCGGACTTCACATCGCTCGCGAGCGCCGGGGACTCCGCCGTGGAGACCATCGCCCTCGGCAGGAACTTCCCTCCCTTGTTCACGTACCCCTGGGTCCATACCGCGACCGCCCCGAACCGCCCGTCCTCGCCGTAGAGCTTGCGGCCGTTGATCGAGTCCACGTGCTGGATCGAGCCGATCGCGGCGTCGCCTTTCCGATCCTTCATCGCCGCGAACATCGAGGCCGCGGAGTTCAACTCCTTGTGCTTCACGCCGTCGATCAGGATGAGCGGCGGTGGGCCCCACTCGGATTCGGGGATGGCCTGCCCCTTCGGCTGCAACTTGGCCGCGTTCGCAGTGAAGGCGTCCTGCTCCGCCTTCGTCGGGAGCAGCGCGCGCAACGCCGTATTCCGCACCTGCGCCGCCTGCGTTCGTCCCTTCTCCGCGACATCCGCTGCCGCGCCGGCGAGCGGTCGCACCGCGTTCTCCTCCACCAGCAGCGCGTCGTACGCCTTCACCATCGCGAGCGGCTTCAGGGTGATGCCGCGGAAGAGCGCGTAGTAGCGCGCGATGACGCGCTCCTGCGTGGCGCTGCTCGCGGCAGGACGTGCAGGGATCGCCCGAACGTCGAGGATCGCGCCGCCTCCCTCGATGTACTTGCGCGTCCAATAGACGTCCGCGCCAATCCTCCCGTCAGGCCCGTACTTCTCGACCGCCAGCTTCGCCTGAATCTCTGGCTGCGACAACACGATCTCATCAGCACCCTGCCGCAAGAACGCACTCCTGTCCTTCTTCGTGTACACTTCGGGGTGCTTCGCTCCATCGATCACCACAATCCGATTCGGAGTCGATTCGCCATTCGCGGCGAGAGGCTTCGCGACGCGACCCCCGGCCGCCTCGATCGCCATCACCTCCTCGAGATTCGAGTCGAACGCCGCCCGATCGGCCTCCGTTCGGAAGAACGCCCTAGCGGCTGCATTCCGCGCTCGCACGAGCTCTGCGCGCCTTTTCCGGAGATCCGGAGCGCCTGAGAGCATCAGCAACGCCTGCGCCTTCTGGTAGTCGAAGAACACTTGGCGAATGAGCTCGTCGACCTCCTGGCCAGGATGTGTGCCTCGCATGAGCCTGGCCCGCAGCGAGAGCAGATTCTCATCGGCTTCGCCATCCAGATTCGGCACTTCAGGGCGGGTCTCCACGCGTGCCACAATCGCCGCCGGGAGCGGAGCGCCGTCAGCGAGCAGGTAGCCCTGAGTCCAGAGAGCGCGCGCGCCTCGTGCGCCGTCACTGCCATACAACTTGATGGCGTCGACCGGGTTCACGATCTGAGTCAGCGCTATCACAGAACTCTCCGTTCGGCTGCGGAGCTCCGCATCTAGTGCCGCAGCGCTGCTGAGATCTCGACGCTTCACTCCATCGATGAGAACGAGCGGCCCGACCTCCGCAGTCCCACCATTCGCCGGACCGATGGCGGCGGTCTGGGGACGAGGAATCGCGGCGGCCGCGGCCACACAGAGCGCGGCAAGCGAAAGCCCGATGAGCGCTTTCATGGCCCTCCTCCGCGGCGTCCGCCGCATCAAGTGTTCGACGCGCCGTCCCAACCCCGTCGCACGCTCGGCGAATGCCGGCGTTGGCATCCAACGACCCGGACGTCTCGACTGCTGCCACGCACTCAACAACACCTGCGCATACTCCCCGCTCGGCACCCCTCGTGCCACCACCCGCTCATCACAATCGAACTCGATCGCACGCGCCAGGCGCCGCCACATCAACCAGAGTCCCACGTTCCAAGGCAGGAGCGCGAGCACCGCGAGCGCTGCGAGCAGCAACCGCTGGTCCCCCACGCGACGGTGCTCGTCCTCGTGCACCACGATCGTCCGCTGCGCGGGGAGCGCGAGCGCGAGCACCCACCGCGGGATCACGATCGCCGGATCGCGCACGCCCACGATCGCCGGGCCGAAGCCCTCGGAGACGAGCACTTCGTGTTCCGTCACCGTGACCTGCGGCCACGCCCGCCGCTCGCGACGCAGGCGCCATGCGGAGGCGAACAGCACCGCGGCGAACAGCACGCTGGCCAGGATCCAGAGCGCCAGCGCCCCACGCTCCACCGGCGCCGGGAGCCGCGCGAGTCGGATCGCGGACCCCAGTCGCTCGACGGTGGCTCGCGCCTCGCGCACCGACTCGATCAGTCGCTCCCCCGCCGTCGGCGGCACGCTCTCCGCGGCCGAAGCAGGAGTCGCCGGATCCAAGACCGCGGGGAGATCCACGATCGGTCCGAAGTCGACCCCACTCGCCGCTGACAAGAGCTCCACCGGCTCCGGCACGAGCAAGCGGCCGGAGATCCCCACCGCCGCCACCATCGCCACCGCCCACACCCATCGGCTCGGCGCGCCGCGCCGCAGCTGCACCACCCGCTCCAACGCCGTCGCCGCGACGACGATCAGGAGCGCCACCACCGTGGACGCGAACATCCATGAGGGAGAGACCATCGAGAGGAGACCGTTCATCGCTGCGCCTCCTTGATCCGCTCCTCCACCAGCTTCTTCAACCGCTTCAGCTCGGCGGCGTCGATATCCTCATCAGCGAGCAATCCGGCGACGAGGAGTTCGCGCGATCCGCGATACACCTTGTCGAGCACGCGCGAGAGAGCGTTGCTGCCGGCGGTGTCGCTCTCGAGCAGCGCGTAGTAGCGGAATGCCTTCCCCTCGACCTCGTGGCGCACGTGCCCCTTGGCGCTCAGCGTGCGGAGGATCGTGAGCACCGTCGGATACGCGAGGTCGTCGGCGAGCCCGTCCTTGACTTCCTGCACGGTGGCGGAGCCGCGCTTCCAGATCACGGACATCACGTCGAGCTCTCGTCGGGTCAGCTGCGCGGTCATCGGATCTCCTATTACGTTTGTAATAGATAATAGGATGCCCTTGGAATACGCGCAAGAGGGGGCCCGGAACGCACAATGGCGCCCGATCCGGGCGCCGTCCGCGAGCTCACAAGACCATCGAGGCCCTCACCCGTCGTTCACCACCGGGAAGACGAACCCGTCCGGATCCGTGAACCCGAACGCCATCGGGCCCCACGGGAGCGGCCCCGGCCCGAAGTCGAGCGAGACCCCGGCCGACGTCGCGCGCTCCGCGAGGGCCTCGAGATCCTGGTCCGTGCGGATCCAGAACCGCGACCCCACCCCCTTCACCCGATCGTGCCCCTTCGCGAAGTCGTCCTGGCCGATGCCGAGCATGATGTTGCCGGCACGCATCATCACGAAAGCGAGCACGCCGTCCACGACGCTCTTGTCGACGATCTCGAAGCCGAGCCCGTCCACGTAGAAGCGGATGCTCGCCCCGAGGTCGTTGACGGTGAGTGAGGGGAAGATGCTCTCGGCGGTCAGGACGGGCTCGCTCATGGGCTCCGGTGCGGTTCGGGAAAGAGAACACCGCCGGGCGCGGGCGCCCGACGGTGTCGTGCTGCGTGATGTGCGTGCGTGTCGTGCTGCGATGCCGAGAGTGGGAATCGAACCCACACGGGGATTGCTCCCCGACGGATTTTGAGTCCGTTGCGTCTGCCAGTTCCGCCATCCCGGCCTGCCCGATCTGTGAGAGCGATACCCGATAACGCACATCGCCGTCACGAGCGAAAAGCTAGTGACGGCGCGGCGACGTGACCAGTGGACCCGCGGGTCCGCTCCCTCGGAGGGCGCTCCTCAGGGGAGCGACGGACGCTTCTTGGGCGTGACCACCGGAGGCTGCGGATCGCTCCGGGCGCCGAGGTCGATGGTCAGCAGTTGATCGTCGTCGAGCTCGTCGGGACGCCCGTTCGGCGGACCATTGGGCGGGCCGTTGGGTTGGTTCAGCCGCGGCTGCAACGCCTGTTGGCGCAGATTCTGGATCTGGGTTCGGATCACTTCCTGCAGGCCGAAGTACTTGGCGCGTTGCAACGGGGACAGGAACGTCGCGAGCTCCTTCTGCTCCTGCTCCGCCAGATCCACCCGCAGGCGCTCGTTGCGGATGAAACGGTCCAGCAGTGACGCCATCTGCGCCGAGCGCGTGGTGTCCGACCGGAGGACCTCCTCACGCAGCGACATGCGCACATCGCGCTCCTGGTCCTGCAGGAGTTGATGCTTCTCCTCATACCGGCGATTGAGATCGGCGAGCTTCGCCATCTGCGAATCGTTCAGCAGCAGTGCTTCACGCATCCGCTCTCCCATGCGCTGGCGGATCTGCTGCTCGAGGCGCGCCCGCTGCGCCGGGTTCTTGGGGTCGAGGATCTGCTGTCGGTTCACGCCGACGCCTCCCGGTCCCATGATGCGTCCCGGCTGCCCCGGCACGGGCTGTTGCTGCGGTTGTTGCTGTGGTTGTTGCTGCGGCGGCTGTTGGGGCGGCTGTCCCCCGCCCTGCGCGAGCGCCGCGCGCGTCACCGCCGACGGCGCCGCCAGCAGCCCCAGGGCGAACAGTGTCCCCTTCCCACTCGTGCGCATGCTCATTGCGTCCCTCCGATTCGTCCCGTTCGTCCGGCGGGGGCCATGAGCGGCGTGAGTCGCGCCTCTGGTTCCGCACTCGGCACGGCATCGGCGCCGTCGATCGTCTCCAACAGGGCGCGCAACTGATCCTCGGTGAGGTCCGAGAGCGCGCCACCCATCTCCAGCCCCGGCGATGCCTTGCGCGCCTTGGCCACCGACGACTCCGCCACCGCGCCGCCCAGCTTGGGCGAATCCCCCGGCACGACGAGTCCCGCCCCCGCACCCGGCAGCGCCGCGATCGCGCTGTCGAGCATCGGCGCCGCGGCGCGATCGCTGCCGTACTGCTGGCGCAACAGCTGCACCGACACCGTGCCCACGAGCAGGAACGACACCGCCGCCGCGATCCGCCAGCGCGAGCGTCCCCAAAGCGCCGTGACCACCGGCTCATCGCGCACGACCCGCACCTGCTGTGACGCCCGCACGATGGCGCGGATGTCGAGCTGCGGCGTCTCGAACGACGAGCGCGCGGTCCGCAGGAAGCCGAGCTCCTCGGCGCAGACGGCGCAGTGCGCCAGATGCGACTCCACCTGCGCGCGCAGCTCCGGTTCGAGCGAGCCGTGCAGATAGTCCGGGAGCAGATCCCGGATCACGCCATCATCGCAGTCATGCATCATCGAGGAACCCCCTGACCGATCGTACCGCATTGTGATAGTGCACCCGACACGCGCCTTCCGTACTGCCGACCACCCGTGCGATGTCGCTGTACGCCATCCCTTCCGTCACCCGCAGCGTGAAGACCTCCCGCTGCATCGGGGAGAGTCGCGCCACGCCCAACCGCACCCGTTCCGCCGTCTCGTCCGCGACCATCGCGTCGAGCGCGTTGTACTCGTAGGCCGCCTGGGCCTCGTCGATCTCCGTGTCGTCCCGTCGTCGTTTCTCGGCACGCGTGCGATCCAGGACGAGACGACGCAGGATCGTGAAGAGCCAGGTGCGCAGCGTGCTGTCTGCCCGGAAGCCGTCGAGCGAGCCGAATGCGCGCACGAAGGTATCCTGCACCAGCTCGTCCACCTGCTCGCGCACACCACAACTCGCCGCGAAACGCGCGAGTGAGGGTGCGTGCCGTTCGACCAGAGCGGCCGCCGCCCGCTGGTCCCCACTGTGCCATCGTGCGATCAGCGCGGCATCGGACTCGGCGCCGTCGCGATCGTCGGTCCCGTCGGGCGGTTGCATCAGGTCACGAATGAGACGTCCGGATCGTCCCTTGTGTTAAGGCGAGGGCCCGCAGCTCCTCCGCAACCTCGTCAGTCGACGCTCCCGCCGGAACCCCTTACCGTCCCCGATGCCGACCCCAGAGATCATCGCCCACCGCGGCGCCTCAGGTGAACGCCCCGAGAACAGCCTCGCGGCCTTCCGCCGCGCCCTCGAACTCGGCGCCGACGGCATCGAACTCGACGTCCACCTCACCGCCGACGGTGTGCTGGTCGTCCACCACGACGCGACCCCCCGCGAAGCCCCCTCCGAGGCGCTGCAGGGCCGTCCGATCGCCCAGCTGACCAACGACCAGCTTCGCCCGTTCCGGGCCTTCGGAGAGCCCATCCCGACGCTCGACGAGGTGCTGGCCCTGGTCGGCGACAAGCTCGTCGTGTACTGCGAGCTCAAGGGAGCCGGCACCGCGCCCCAAGCCTGCACCCTGCTCACGAACCCGAGATGGCGCGCCGCGGTCCACTCCTTCGATCACCGGATGATCGCCGACGCGCGCCGCCTGAGCCCGTCGCTGGCGCGTGGCGTGCTCGAGACGAGCTACCACCTGAATCCGACCCAGTCGCTGGCGTCGGTGCAGGCCCGCGACCTCTGGCAGTATCTCGAGTTGATCGACCAGCCGCTCGTGGACGCGGTGCACTCCCGCGGCGGGCGCGTGATCGCCTGGACGGTGAACCACCCGGCCGACATGGTGCGCCTGGCCGAAATGGGGGTCGATGGGATCTGCACGAATCACGTCGCCCTCGCCCGGATGACCCTCGGTCGCTAGCGCGCGGCTTTCCGACCGGCCCCACCGATCAGCTCGCGGGCGGCTCCGGCGGGTGGTCGGCCGGACGTTCCGCCGCGGGCATCTCGCCCGTGGTATTCCGACGCAACTCCTCCTCCAGCCGCTCTGCCTCGGCCTCATGCCCCGCGAGCGCGGCCTTCAGCCGGGTGATCTCGTCGTTCACCGGCTCGGCCCCCGCCTTCGCGGCGCGATGCACGGCGTACCCGAGCGCCTGCGCCGAGCGGTCGGCGCTCTGGCGGACGCGGAAGATCTCGAGCCGCAGACGTCCTTCGTCGATGGCCCCATGGGCGGCCTTCCCGGCCGATTCCAGCTCACCCTTCAGTCTGTCGAACAGTCCCATGGCACTCCTCCTGTTGCCCCCTCTACGCAGGGAGCGCGCGGAGGGTTTCGCGGCGGCGGTTACTTCCGGGGGTGCTGAGGGGCGCAGAGGGGCGCAGAGGGGCTCGAGGTGCCGGAAACAGAACGGCCCCCGGACTGATCCGGGGGCCGCACGCACTGCAGGACCGCGACTGGTTACGCGACCGACTCTTCCGCCGGAGCGACGTACGCCGGGGCCGGATAGACGGAGACCTTGAAGCGGGTCTTGCTCTTGTGCTCGAACTTCACGACGCCGTCGATGAGCGAGTAGATCGTGTAGTCCGTGCCAAGGCCGACGTTGTTCCCCGGGTGCCAGCGCGTGCCGCACTGACGCACGATGATGTTGCCGGCGATGACCTTCTCGCCGCCGAACTTCTTGATCCCGCGGTACTGCGGATTGGAATCGCGACCGTTGCGGGAAGAGCCTACGCCTTTCTTGTGAGCCATGGGATACTCTCTCTGATCAGACCGGCGTTAGCCGAGCGTGATGTCGTGGATGCGGACTTCGGTGAAGCCCTGACGATGTCCCTGCTTCTTCGCGTAGTTCTTGCGACGACGGAACTTGAAGACGACGATCTTCTCGCCGAGTCCGTGCTTCACGATCTCGCCGGTGACCTTCGCGCCAGCGATCATCGGAACGCCGGCCTTGACCGTCGTGCCGTCGCTGCCGAGCAGGACGTCGTTGAACTCGACCTTCGTGCCCGCGTCACCCAGCATGGTGGGGAGGCGGAGCGACTTGCCCGGCTCGGCGCGGAACTGCTTGCCGCCGGTCTTGATGATTGCGTAGGACATAGGTACCGCTCAGTTACGGATGGTATTTGGCAGAGCCTAAGAATATATCCACCTTAGGCTTGGGGGTCAAGTGCGGGGTTCCCCGCCCCGCTGCAGGGTCTAGGCGACCGCGTACTGCTGCGTCACGTCCCGCCCGGCCCCCTTCACGACCAGCTTGAACTCGTCCGGCCGGAGCAGCGGGTCGTCCCGCATCTCCAGGCTGAAGCCGAGCCCCTTCTCCAGCTTCTTGAGCAGGTCCCGCTCGTTCTCCAGCAGGTACATCGCCGTGTCCGGGTGCAACTTGACCACCAGGTTGTCCTTGCGCCCCTCCACCGCGATCCGGCGGACCGACCGCTCCATCCGCCGCACGATCGTCTCGGCGGTGAACACGCGCCCCGTCCCCGAACAGGTCGGGCAGGCCTCGGTCATCTGCTGCAGATGGCTCTGGCGGACCCGCTGGCGGGTCATCTCGATCAACCCCAGGTCGCTGACGGCGAAGGCCTTGGTGCGGGCCCGATCGCGCCCCAGGTGCGTCCGGAGCTCCTGCAGCACCTTGTCGCGGTTCGCCTTCGTCTCCATGTCGATGAAGTCGCAGACGATGATCCCGCCCACATCGCGCAGTCGGAGCTGACGGGCGACCTCGCGGGCGGCCTCGGTGTTGGTCTTGAGACTGGTCTTCTCGGGGTCCTTCTTCCCGACGAACCGCCCCGAGTTCACGTCGATCGACACCAGCGCTTCCGTCGGCTCGATGATCAGATACCCGCCGCTCGGCAGGTCGCAGCGGCGCTTGAACAGGTCGCGGATCTCGGTCTCGATGTCCGCCTTGTCGAACAGCGGCACCTTCTCCTCGTACAGCACCACGCGGTCGATGAGTTCGGGCGCGATCGCGGTGAGGTACTCCACGATCTCGTTGTAGACCTGCTTGGAATCGACGGTGAGCTTGTCGACCTTGGCGCTGAAGAGGTCGCGGATGATCCCGCGGGTCAGCGAGGTCTCCCGGTGGAGCAGCTTGGGGGCCGCGCCCACGAACTTCTTCTTCTTCTCGATCTTCTGCCACGTCCCCACGAGCGAGTTGATCTCGCGCTCGAAGGTCTCGGCGGTGACGTCCTCACCCACAGTGCGGACGATCACGCCGCCCACATTCTTGGGGAGCACCTTCTGCACCAGTTCGCGCAGACGCTGACGTTCGGCGCGCTCGCCGATCTTGCGGCTGACCCCCACGCGCGAGGCGTGCGGCATGAAGACCAGGAAGCGGCCGGCGAGGGAGACCTGCGCCGTGCAGCGGGGCCCCTTGGTGCTGATGGGCTCCTTGGAGACCTGCACCACGAGGCTCTGGCCGCGCTTCAGGACGTCCTGGATCTGCGGCGGGTCCTTCCGCTTCCGGCGTCCGCCGCCGCGCTTCTTCTGCGGCTGTGCGCCCTCGGCGATGGCCGCCGGATCGGCGCCATCGGGGACCTCGACCGAGTCCTCCGCGCCGTCCGAATCGTCGTCATCGTCGTCGTCATCGTCGCCGTCCTCGTCATAGACGAGGTCGGAGGAATGGAGGAACGCCGACTTCTCGGTGCCGATATCGACGAATGCCGCCTGGATACCAGGGAGCACCGCTTCGACTTTCCCGAGGTAGATATCGCCGACCATCCGTCGTGCTTCCGGACGCTCGACGGCTAGCTCAACGAGCTGGTCGTCCTCGAGAATGGCCACGCGCACTTCGCGCTGCGTGGCGCTGATCAGGATCTCTCGCTTCATCGTGGACCGCAGCGGAACCCGTGGGCGGCGACCCTGCTGGATCGCCCACGGACGCGCGGCTGGAGAAAGGTGTGTGGACGAACGGCTGGCCGGCCACGGAGCGCCCTGCGCCCCAACGACTGGTCCGCCGCACCTCACTGATGGTCTGGCCCTTCACGTTGCGGTTGATCGGACAAGCCCCTGACGCCTGACGGTCCCCTTCCCGGAAGTCCGGGGCGGGCACGGTCAGCAAAGTGCGGCTGGGCGAGCGATCGAAAGATGGGAGCAAAAGGTTCCCGATGAGTACACGCAACAGAAGAGCGGATGGACGCATTTCATCCAGTCGAACTGCACCGACCGGGTGTCCACCCTCTCAGGTGCAGCCCCTCCCACCGGGTCGCAGGCGGCGGAGATGCACGAAATCGTACTGTAGAGGTAACGCTAGGACCACGGGGTCCGCAACTACCCGCGTGGTTAGAGCGCCGCCAGGTCCTTCAGCAGATGGCGGGCGATGACGATGCGCTGGATCTCCGACGTCCCCTCGCCGATCTCCCCGATCTTGGCGTCGCGGAACATGCGCTCCACCGGATAGTCCTTGGTGTAGCCGTACCCGCCGTGGACCTGGATCGCCTTGGTCGTGTTGCGCATGGCGAGCTCGGAGCAGAACAGCTTGGCCATCGCGGCCTCCTTGCCGTACGGACGCCCGTTCTGCGCCAGCCAGGCCGCGTGGTACACGAGATGGCGCCCGGCCTCGAGCTCCGTGGCCATGTCGCTCAGCTGGAACTGGATCCCCTGGAACTCGGCGATGGCCTGACCGAACTGCTTGCGGGTGGCCGAGTACTGCAGCGCCTGGTCGAACGAGCCCTGGGCGACGCCGAGGGAGAGCGCGGCGATCCCGATACGGCCGGCGTCGAGAGTGCGCATGAAGTTCACGAACCCCTGCCCTTCATGGCCGACGAGGTTCTCGGCGGGGACTTCCACGTCCTCGAACAGGAGCTCGCGGGTGTCGCTGGCGCGCCAGCCGAGCTTGTTCTCCTTCTTGCCGGCGCGGAACCCCTTCATGGGGGTCAGCTCGGTGCTGTGGCCGATCCCGAGGTCCTTCACGCGATCGAGGTCACAGGTCTCCTTCGTGAGCACGAAGGAGCTGATTCCCTTGGTCCCCTTCGAAGGGTCGGTGACGGCGGTGACGATGAAGATCTCGCCGACGCCGGCATGCGTGATGAAGCGCTTGGAGCCGTTGAGGATGTAGTGATTCCCCCTCTTCACGGCGGTCGTGCGGGTGCCTCCGGCATCGGAGCCGGCGCCGGGTTCGGTCAGGCCGAAACCGCCGAGCACGGAGCCGCTCGCCAGCAGCGGCACGAACTTCTTGCGCTGGGCGTCGTTGCCGAAGTTCACGATCGGCGAGGTGCCGAGCGTCGTGTGCGCGGAGACGACGATCGAGTGCGAGGCGCAGACGCGGGCCAGTTCCTCGATGGCGATCATGAAGCTGATCGTGTCGAGGCCGGCGCCACCGAGCTCTTCGCTCCACGGGATACCGAGCAGGCCGAGGTCCGCCATCTTCTTGACGTTGTCCCAGGGGAACTCCTGGGATTCGTCGAACTGCGCGGCTACGGGAGCGACTTCGTCGCGGGCGAACGAGCGCACCATCTCGCGGACGGCGAGGTGCTGCTCGGAGAAATAGAGGGAATCATGCATAGCCCTGAATATAGTCCGAGCGACGGGCCGCAAGGTTACCCTTCGCGCAGAATCTCCAGGAACTGGTCGCCGTAGCGCTCCATCTTGGTCGGACCGACGCCGTGAACGTCGCCCAGTGCCCCCGGAGTGCGGGGGCGTGCACGCGCCATCTCGCGCAGCGTCCGATCAGGGAAGACCACATAGGCCGGCACCCCCTCGCTCCTACTGAGGGTGGAGCGGAGCTCGCGGAGGCGGGCCAGGAGCGCGTCCTGTGCCTCGGTGAGGTCCGGCAGTTCCGCGCTCTTTCCTGCCGCGCCTGCCCCTCGCGATCCGCTGGGGGCGGCCTTCCGGGCGCGAGCCCCGCGCCCGCCGCTGGGGGCCGGAGCGGCGGTCACGGCGGCGTGGCCCAAGTGCAGGCAGTTGTCGCACTGCTGGCATGTGGAGGTCGCCGCCGCGTCGCCGAAGTAGCGCAGCACGAAGCCTCGTCGACACCGGTCGGTATAGGCGTACTTCTGCACCATCTCCAACTGTGAGAGCTCCGCGTCCCGGCGACGCTCGAGCGTCTCCCAGTCCACCGGCCAGCGGCTGAGCGGTGCCTTGCGGTCCACCATCGACGTCCCCTCGCCGACGCGTGACCAGACGAGCATCTGCTTGTCCTGCAGCGTGTCGAGCATCCCGGGGACCATCATGGTGCCGCCGAGTCCCGGGGGGAGGCGATCGAGCTCGAGCGCGATCCCGTCGGCGACCGCGCCCTTGCTCATCCGCCAGAGTGCGCGCAGGAGGTCGAGTTCCATCGACGGGCCGTCGCCGAGTTCCTCCTTGATGCGTTCCGGGGTCGCGAGCAGACGCACGCGCACGTGTCCCATGTCGCCCGAGGCTTCGACGACGGCGCCCGCCATCCGCAGGATCCGCAGCGACGACTCCACCTCGCGATCGGAGATCTTCCCCTTGCAGGCGGAGGCGAGCTCGGCGCTGTCGAGGGTGAGGGAGCCGTCGGCGGCCGACTTCCGGCAGGCGGTCGCGTACACGTCGGCCACCGTCTCCTTCTCCGGACTCGCGCCCTTGATGAAGAACTCGTGGGTGAAGCGGTCCTGGAAGGCGTGCAGCAGGAAGCAATCGGCGGTGAGCCCGTCGCGCCCGGCGCGCCCGGCCTCCTGGTAGTACGCCTCGAGCGAGCCGGGCATCGCGTGGTGCACGACGAGGCGCACGTTCGGCTTGTCGATCCCCATGCCGAAGGCATTGGTCGCGACGATCACGCGGGCGCGCTCGTTCATGAAGTCGTCCTGCACGCTGCGGCGATGCTCGTCGTCGAGGCCGGCGTGGTACGCCACGGCGGCGATCCCGTTGCGCTGCAGCACGCCCGCGACGCGTTCGACCGTCTTGCGGGTGGAGGCGTAGACCACCGCGAGCCCGGGGCGGTCCTGCAGGATGGACACCAACGTGCCGTCCTTCTCGGCGTCGTTCTTGGTCCGCACCACGTGCCAGCGCAGGTTCGGACGGTCGAACCCGGTGAGCACCACCTCCGGATCGCGCAGGCCGAGCACGCGCGCGATGTCCTTGCGCACGTCGGGCGTGGCTGTGGCAGTGAGTGCCACAGTGGGGGGCGCGCCGAGCCGGGCGCGGATGTCGCGCACCTTGCGGTAGCTCGGACGGAAGTCGTGCCCCCACTCGCTGATGCAGTGCGCTTCGTCGATCGCGAGCAGGCTCACGCCGATGTTGCGCAGCCGTTCGGCGGTGGTGCCGGCGTCGAAGCGCTCGGGCGCCAGGTACAGCAGCTTGATCTCCCCGCGATGCACCTGCGACAGCCGGCTCGCGATCTCCGACTGCGACAGCGACGAGTTGATGAAGGTCGCCGGGATCCCGCGGGCATCGAGCGCGTCGACCTGGTCCTTCATGAGGGAGATCAGCGGCGAGAGCACCACCGTGAGCCCCTCCAGCTGCATCGCCGGCACCTGGTAGCACACCGACTTGCCGCCGCCGGTGGGGAGGATGACGAGCGTGTCGCGCCCCGCGAGCACGGCCTCGACGGCGCGCGCCTGCCCGGGGCGGAAGTCGGGATGCCCGAAGCGCTCGCGCAGCGTGGCGCGGGCGATGTCCAGAGGAGTGGTGGTCACGCTAGAACTTCGCCCTGCGCGCCGCGCGATGCACCACCATTTGCGCGCAATCGAATCCGAATGTCGCGCCGAAGTCCGGCACGCACCTCAGACCGCGCGCGCGAAATGCCCGCGCGTGAACTCGCCGCCGAGTGCCGCGCGGACCGCGGCGGTGTCGGGACGTTCGCCGGCGACGAGAGCATCGAGCACCCCGCGATACGCCGCGACGATCCCCTGCACCGGCTCGCCCCGCGTGTTGAAGACGAGACGGAACCCGCGGATCCCCGCTCGCCAGAGGCGCGGCGCGAACTCGCTTCCGTCCACCGCCCGCGAGTGCAACAGCCGATTGCGGCAGGCGCTATCCGTCGCCACCGGGAAGGTGTAGCCCGTGGGATCGGTGAGCTGCACATCCGGATGCTTCTGCACGCACAGATCGCGGCAGGTCGTCACGACGCGATCGAAGGCCGCCGAGAGCACGCAGTGCTCGATGGTCATCCCCTCGGGGCGTCCATGCAGCATCACATCGAATCCGGCACCGCTCCACGGCGCGGTGAGTGCCTCGATCTCGTCCGCGGTGAGCTCGACCGACGCGGTGATGCGGCTCGCGCCCAGGGCGAACAGTTCTTCCGCGGTCCGCTGATTGAACGCATTCACGCCGTAGTCCGCGATCACGTCGCGTCCGGCGCCGCCGAGTTCGGCCACGAGCCCGAGATGCCCGCTGAGGAGTGGCGTGTCGAGCGCGAGCCACTTCTCGAGCGCGTCACGGTCCTCGGGGCGCACGATGGTCGGCGTGCGCAGGCGCAGCGTGATCCCGCGCGCACCGAGCTCCTCCGCCAGCGCCTTCACGCGCGAGACCGGCGGGGTCGGATGCCGGAGGAAGGGATCGAGCACGACCTCGGTCGCGCCACCATCCGCCGCCGCGCGGGCGTCCTCGAGGGTGAAGACCTCGGCCCGGAGCGCGAAGCCCTCCGCTGACGCCGATTCGCGGAGCGTCGGCGCGAAACTGATGGCCGTGTGCACGCGGGCCTCACGCTCCGCGATCAGCGCCGAATGCGCCCAGTCGCGTCGGACCATCAGCTCATCCACCGCACGCTGACGCAGATGGTTCAGTTCGCTGACCGGGAGAAAGAGCCCTTCGCCGACGCCGCTCGCGTCGAGCGCCGCCAGCGCGAAGGGCGAGTCGCCAAGCCGCCCGAGCTGCTCGCGCAGCTGGGGCACATCGAGTGCACGCTTGCTCGCCGGGGCGAGGGCGATCTCGCTCTGCACCGTGATCTCCTCACCGTCGGCACGGAAGATGGCCTTGAGCGGCGCACCGGCACCGCCGAAGAGGCGGACGTCGAGTGCGGTGCGGCGTTCCTTGGCGGCGCCTGCGAGCGCGGCGAAGCTCGAGCGCGCACGCTCCAGCAGTGCGGCGTGCGACGACCGCAGCACGCGCCATCCGGTCGGCACGCGCATCCGGCTCGCGATCGCCTGCCGGAACCCGGCCGGCCCCTTCGACAGCGTCCGAACCGCGGTCACGCTGAACCCCATGCTCTGCGCATGCGTGGTGCCTTCGGCGGGCTCGAAGCCGAGTCCGTCGCCGACCTCCACCTCGTACGCCGTCTGGATGACCACTTCGCCCGGCCCGCTGGTGATGACCGTGCCAAGTTCGACGCCGTGGTTGTCCGGCTGATTACGCGTGATGTAGTCGCGCCCCGCGCGACCGCCGTACATGCCGCCGGTGAAGCCTCGGCTGAAGATCTGTACGAGCGGTTGCACCGCCTCATCGCTCGGGGGTACGAAAGTCCCCTGCTCCACCTGCGTCAGGAAGTCGGCGTAGCCGCGCGTGACGGTGGCCACATACTCCGGCTTCTTCTTGCGCCCTTCGATCTTGAGGCATCCGACGCCGGCTTCCGCGATCTCCTTGAGATGGTCGTACGCGCCGAGGTCCTTGGCCGAGATCAGGAAGCCGCGATCGAGCTCCTCACCCGAGGCGGCGTCGCGCAGCACGTAGTCCTTGCGGCAGGACTGCGCGCAGGAACCGCGGTTCGCGCTCCGCTCGGAGATCATCCCCGACATGAAGCACTGCCCCGAGTACGAGATGCAGAGCGCCCCGTGCACGAAGGTCTCGAGCCCGATATCCGGGACCGCCGCCTTGATGGCGCGGATGTCGTCGAGCGTGTTCTCGCGCGCGAGCACCACCCGCTCCACGCCGAGCCGCTGCATGACCGCCGCACCGCTGGCGTCGTGCACCGTCATCTGGGTGGACCCGTGGATCTCGAAGCCGGGATACACCTTCTGGATGAGCCGGACGAGCCCAACATCCTGCACGATCGCGGCGTCGATCCCGCGGTCGATGCACTCGCCCAGATGCATCAGGGCGTCGTGCAGTTCCTGCGGCTTGACCAGGATGTTGAGCGTGAGGTACACCCGCACCCCGCGGCCGTGGGCGATCAGGCAGGCCTGCGCGAGGTCGTCCAGAGTGAGCTGCGCCCCTTCGTCACGGGCGTTGAACTTCTCGACGCCGAGGTACACGGCGTTGGCGCCGTTCGCGACAGCGGCGCGGACGGCGTCGAGGGTGCCGGCAGGAGCGAGAAGTTCAGGACGGGGCATCGGTGCAATATAACCGCCCACCCCGTCCGGTCGGTTCAGCCGTTGGCGAGCGCGGCGCGGAGCTGGTCCACATGGCGCGCTTCGTGCGCACCGAAGAGCACGAGCCATTCGTAGCCGTTCAGCGGCCCGAAGAGCGGGTGCGGCCAGGAGAGCTTCGTGAGGTCGCGCCCGTCCACCGACTCCATGAGCTTCAGCGACCGCTCGCGCGCGCCCTGCAGGAGGGGCCAGGCCACGTCCACGTCGGCATCCGGAGGCGGCACGAGCCGCTCCGGCGCCTGGATCGGCGTCGCCTTGCGGTCGGTCACGTTGAACCGTCCGAGCGCGGCCACCATGCTGCTCGTTTCGGTGTCCATCGGCAGTGTGCCTTCGGCCATCATCTTGCCGCAGACCGTCTCGAGCATCTTGGTGGCCGCCCCTTCCACATGGCCCAGATGATGGATGATCTGGTGCCCGTTCCAGCCGTCGGGCTTCTCGCGGCGGTCGAACGCGGCCTTGGGGGTCGCCGCGATCAGCGCGGCCAGGTCGGCGCGGATGGTGGCGTTGTACTCGGCGATCTCCTGCAGGCGCGGATGCATGGGCGGTCCGGTTAGGGTGGCGACTGCCTGAAGATGGCGACCGGGGGCTGACCGGTCGAGGGGTTGCTGAAACCGCGTGCGCGCATCGAACGTATGGAGGGACAACCGGAGGTTCCCATGTTCTTCACACTGTTGGCCATCGCCGCATCGCTCGGCGTATCCTGGTTCACGTACGGCACCGCCCGTCGCTTCGTGCGCGATCGTCTGCGCTACGTCGACGCCGCGCTCCGCCCGGCGGCCCCGATCGTGGCCGGCCTCGGTGTGGCGTTGCTCGCCGTCCCGATCTTCAACCTGCTGCACCTCCTGCCGATCGTCGGCTGGGTGGTGGGCGGCGGCACCGGATTGGTGGCGGGGATCAGCGCGGGACTCGGCGTCCGACAGGGTGCGGCCGACATCCGCAACGGCTATGTGATCGGCCCCGGCGCCTGATGCGCGCCCGGAGCGGGCGCCCCTGCCCGCTCCGCCCTTGCACCGATCCCGGGGTTCCGGAGTACAATTCTCCGATGCCACATCCCGCGAATCGTTCACATCCCCGACGCCGCGCGCTCGCGACGTTCGGCCTGCTCGTCCTGGCGACCCTCGGGGCC
Organism: uncultured Gemmatimonas sp.; assembly: GCA_964484775.1. Taxonomy (GTDB): domain Bacteria; phylum Gemmatimonadota; class Gemmatimonadetes; order Gemmatimonadales; family Gemmatimonadaceae; genus Fen-1231. Next base: position 28,261 of record CAZAGK010000026.1, read on the forward strand.
GCCCGCACGACCCACGCGCAGCGACTCTCGGCGCTGAAGGGACAGGTGCTGACCGACTCGGCGGAGCTCCCGATCCGCGGCGCCGAGATCTCCATCCCGCAGCTGCGCCTGAGCGTGATCAGCGACTCCGGCGGCCGTTTCCGGCTCACCGGGATCCCGCCCGGCAAGCAGCTCGTCTCCGTCAAGCGGATCGGCTTCAGCCCCGTCACCGCGGTGTTCGATTTCCGCGCGGCGGACACGGTCGATACCGACTTCCTCCTCATCAAGCCGGTCACGGCCCTGGGGGCGGTGAACGTCACGGGGAAGAAGCCGCTCCCCGGACTCGCCGAATTCGAGCGGCATCGTTCGGCGGGGTTCGGTCGCTTCCTCGGCCCCGAGGAGCTCGAGAAGAACTCCACGCGACAGATGGTGGAGGTGCTCTCGCTGATCCCCGGGCCGGTGCTCTTCCGCTCGAATGTGAGCTCGAGCGCGTGGGTCGCCGGCGGACGCGGCCAGCAGAACACGGGCGGCACCTTCGAGCTGGAGCAGTATGACAAGGCCAAGGGCGCGCCCACGAAGCAGTGCTGGGCCGCGGTGTACATCAACGGCGCCCCCGTCTTCCAGGGGCATCCCGGCGAGCAGTTGTTCGACCTGAACACGATCAACGTCGCGTCGATCGCCGGGATCGAGTTCTACAACGGAGCGGCCTCGATCCCGCCGGAGTACAACGCCTCGCGGAACACCTGCGGCGCGATGATCATCTGGCTGCGATGACGCCCGGGCTCCGGGCGAGGTAGAATTACCGTCCACCCCCCGGAGCCTCTCGCGTGCGTTCTCTCGTCCTCGGCGTCTGCAGCATGATCCTCCCTGCCGCGCTGCTCGCGCAACGGGAGACGCTCCAGCGCCCGGCGGTATTGATCGGACAAGTGCTCGCCGACTCCACGGAGCGGCCGATCGCCGGGACGGAGATCGCGGTGGTCGCGCTCAAGCTGGCGGTGCGCACCGATTCGTCGGGACGGTTCCAGCTCACCCTCCCGCCGGGGAAGCATGAGGTGCAGCTTCGCCGAGTCGGTTTCCGTCCGCTCGCTGCGGGGATCACCTTCGCCGAAGGGGACACGCTCGAGGGCGATTTCTACCTGAGCCGCAATCTCGACAAGCTGGAGCGGGTGCTGATCCGCGCCATGGCCATGTCGCCCAAGCTGCGGGACTTCGACAGACGGCGCTCGGCCGGCTTCGGGAACTTCATCGGCCCCGAGCAGATGGCCAAGATGGTGAACCGATCGACCGCGGACGCGCTCCGCACGATCCCCGGACCCGATGTCCACCGGTCGACCACGAGTACCGTCGCGTGGGTCGCCGCAGGACGTGGTTCGATCACCAACGGCGGCTATACGGTGGACCGCAGCGATCGCAGTCGCGGTGCGCCGGCCGGGCGGTGCTGGTCGACGGTGTACGTGGATGGGATCGCGGTGTTCAGTGCGCTCCCCGGTGAACTGCTCTTCGACATCAACTCGATCCCCACCGAGGACATCTCGGCGATCGAGTATTACAGCAGTGCGGCGGTGATCCCGCCCGAGTTCCCGCAGAAGCGCAACACCTGCGGCGTGCTGGTGATCTGGACCAAGCCGTAGGGTCTGTCGCGTCGCGATGGAAAACGGGGGGCGACGCTCGGCGTCGCCCCCCGTTTCTGTTATCGCGACGCTCCGCTCACTTCTTGCCGAAGTCGCCGATGTGCACGTTCAGGTTGTGGTTGATGCGGAAGCCGTACACGCCGCCGTAGCCGTTGACGGCTTTCACGTCGAAGGCACGGACGAGCTTGCCGTTGGCCATGAGCCGCACCGAGTCGGCATCCACGCGGACCTCGAGCACGTTGGTCGCCGCCCCGTTCTTCGTCGGATCGTTCTTGTTGATGGCGGGGCTGTCGGTCCAGGGGACGATGTCGTGGATCTCGGTGGCGTCGGCGCGATGGCGGACCATGTACTTCCCGTCGCCACGCACGATGTAGTAGAGATACGACGCCTCGGGCGTGCCGAGCTTGTCGGCGCCCCAGACGAGACCGTAGGCCTCGGGATGCTCGGGCGCGACGCGCTGCCCGAAGCTCGCGCCGAAGGCATAGGTGCCCGACTTCGGCGCCACGTTGGCGGGATTCCAGTACACGGCGGCGGGGCCCGAGGTCACGTGCATCCCCTTCCCCATCGTGATGAAGTTGGCGTCCGCCAGCTTGGCCTTCGGGCTGTCGGTGGCACCCTGCCACCCTTCGGGCATGGCACCGGCCTGCTTCACGGCCTTGTCAGGGTCGGCGGCGTTGCCCTGCGCGAGCGCGGTGGAACTCGCGAGGAGGAGGGTCGTGGCGAGGAGACGAAAGCGCATCTGTGGAACTCCGGGGGAGATGGGTGAACGGGTCCTCCGTGCCGTCGCGTGGTAACGCGAGCGGGACGAGGGGTACGTGCGGTTGAGAGTACTACCCCACGAGCCCTGGAAATGTCTCAGTTCGGGTCGTCGGAGGGGGGCGCCGGGGGCTGCTCATCCTTCACGAAACGCAGCAGCCAGGCCACGGCGACGATCGCTACACCGGTCCAGCGGAGTGGCTCACTCTCGGTGCGCATCCCGGCCCCGAACACGAGGATCCCCGCCCCGGCCGTCACGTACTTGGCGATGACGATCGGCTTCATGCCTTGGAACTCGGGAGATCCTCGCGGACGGCGCCGTCGACTTCGAGGATGAAGTCGGGGCCGAACGCCAGCGACGGGGTGCGGTAGCCCGGCTGGGCGCCGCCGGCGAGCACTTTGCGCGCCGCGGCGACGGCGGTGATCGCGGTCAGCGTATAGCCGTCCGGGGTGCGGAGGCGGGCCGCGACGCGGTTGCCGTCATCGTCCCAGGCCTCTCCCCAGAGCTGGGCCTGCGCGCGCTCGCGCTGGCCGTCGCTCGGTCCGGGCTTCCCGCCGCGGATGCGACCGAGGAGATAGTTCTGCACCGGTGCGGTCTCGAGCAGCCAGCCGATGTAGCGGGAGAGGATCATCCCGCGGATCGTCCCCTTCGACGTCGCGGTGTAGACCTCGATGTTCGGGATCCGGGTGCTGTGCCAGGCGGTCGAGACGTCGCCCCAGGGGATCGTGACCGAGAGGCGCGGCTTGTCGCCGTAGGCGATCTCCCGCGTGCGCCACGCAGCGGGGACGCGGGTGATCTTGCCGTTGCGCCGCACCGCACCTCCCTGACCGATGTTCTGGATCATCGTCGTCGCGGTGCCGCGCGAGAGTCCCACGCCGCCGTTGAAGGCGAGGGTGAGCCAGGTGGCGCTCGGGAGGCGGCGCTTGAGGTGCGCGGCGAGGCAGTCGCTCGGCACCACGTCGAAGCCGACGCCGGGCATGAGCATCACGCCGGCTTTCTCCGCTTCGGCGCCGCGTGCGGCCATCCCTTCGAAGACCGAGATCTCCCCGGTGATGTCCAGATAGTGCGCGCCGTTGCGGATGCAGGCGTCGGCCATCGCGCGCGACGTGGCCGAGAAGGGACCGGCGCAGTGGAGCACCACGGCGCAGCCGGCCATCGCGGCGTCGAGCGCGGCCGCGTCGTCGAGACCGCACGGACGCGACTCGAGTCCATACTCGGCGGCGAGTGCATTCACCTCGGCCGCGTTACGTCCCGAGAGTACCGGGCGCAGACCGAGCCGAGCCGCCTCCTTCACGATCAGTCGGCCGGTGTAGCCGTTGGCGCCGTACACCAGCAACGGATCGTGATCGCTCATCAGGCGGCCTCGTGGAAGGCGGGAAGTCCGAGGGTCTTGGCGTCGGCGTCGGGGACGTCGATCACCATGCGGAGCATCGCGGTCGAGAAGACCTTCCCCTGCGCGTCGGTCTTGAGCGACAGGGTGCCGCCGCCGTCGAGGGCGCCGTGCAGGAGGAAGTTCAGCGCGCGGAGGTTCGGGAGTTCGTAGCGCTGCACGCCACCGGTGATCACGCCGGTGAAGTGCTGCACGGCCGCGGCCTCGGTGACGTACTTGACCAGCACGTCATACCACTCCGGCTTGAGCGCGATCAGTCCCACGTTGGCGGTGTCGCCCTTGTCGCCCGAGCGGGCGTGGGCGATGTCGAGGAGTCGGACCTTCACGAGAGCACCTCCACGTGCGTGGTGACGACGGTCTTGTCGACGAGCGCCGGCCAGTAGGCGACGATCTCCTCGGTCTTCGGGCGACCGGCGGCGAAGCCGGTGACGCTCGGCGGACCGTTGAGCACGAGCGGCACGATCTCGCGCGTGAAGCGCTCGACCTTGGCCTTGTCGCTGTCGCGCACGCCGATGCGGTACTGGATCTCGGGGGCGTTGCGGCCGGCGTCGGGGCCGGAGAGCGGGCCGTGCGTGGCCGTCGCCCCCACGAACTCGCTCAGCACCTGATCGAACTTGAGGCCGAGTCGGTCGAGGCGCTCGCGGAGCACGCGGTCGGCGACCTGCGCCTTCTCAAGCGCGTCGGGCCAGGCGTACACGAGCGAGCCGACCGCCTTGTAGCCGCTGCGATAGGCGATGGAGACCTTGAGCTTGTCGGTGGCCTCGCGTCCCTTGATCCCGTGGACCTTCACGCGATCGGTGCCACCGTCGGCGAGCTGGATGCTCGTGAAGTCAGCGACGACATCCGGCGTGATGTAGCTGTGCGGATCGCCCATCTCGTAGACGAGCTGCTCGGTGACCGTCGGGACCGAGACGCGGCCGCCGGTGTGGTCGTGCTTGGTGACCACGAAGGTGCCATCGGGCGAGCACTCGACGATCGGGTAACCGATGTCGGCGAGGTTCGGAATGTTGCGCCAGTCGTGGAGGCAGTTGCCTCCCGAGCACTGGGCGCCGCACTCGATGATGTGCCCCGCGATGATCCCGGCGGCGAGCTTGTCCCAATCGTCAGCGGCCCAGCCGAACTCGTAGCGCAGCGGGGCCATGGTGAGCGCCGTGTCGGTCGAGCGTCCGATGATCACGACGTTCGCGCCCTTGGTGAGCGCCTCGACGATCGGCGTGCTGCCGATGTAGGCGTTGGCGGCGATCACGCGATCGCGCACCACCGAGAGCGGCTCGCCGGTGTCCATGTTGCGCAGCTCGTGGCCGCTCGCGAGCAGCTCGTCGATGCGCGGGAGGAGGTTGTCGCCGGTGATGACGCCGATCTTGAGCTTGCCGGCGGCGCCCTTCTTGGCGGCCATCGCCTGCACGGCGGCGGCGCAGGCTTCGGGATTCACCCCGCCCGCATTCGCGATGACCTTCACGCCGCGGTTGGCGACGGCGTCGAGCACCGACTCCATGGCGCCGACGAAATCACGCGCGTACCCCATGTTCGGGTCGCGTTCCTTCTGCTTCTGCAGAATGGACATCGTGACTTCGGCGAGGTAGTCGAGCATCAGGTAGTCCACCGGACCCCCGTCGACCTGCCGACGGGGGGCTTCGAGCCAGTCGCCCCAGAAGCCTTGGCCTCCGGCGACGCGTACGACCTTCTTGCCACTCATTTAGGCGATCTCCGGACGTGCGGGAAGCACGAAAGGCCCGAGGTGCGGGCCGGGATTCTGCAGGGCGCTGCGGAGCGCGATGGTGAGCGCCGTCCGCGTGTCCTCGGGGTACACGATCGCGTCGATGAAACCGCGGGCCCCCGCGTACCGTGCGTCGAGCTGATGTTCGTAGTCGGCGCGCATCTCGGCCACCGATGCGGCGACCTCGGGGGCGAGCTCCTTCCCCGCCTTCTTGGCGGCGTCGATGGTCGGACCGTGCACGGCGCTGACCGCGGCCTCTCCTTCCATCACCGCCATGCGGCCGGTGGGCCAGGAGAAGATGAAGTCGGGATCGAACCCCTGCCCCGCCATCGCGTAGTAGCCGGCGCCGGAGGCGTGGTTCACGGTGAGGACGATCTTCGGCACGACGGCGGTGGCCATCGCCTCGACGAAGCGTGCGCCGGCGCGGATGATCCCCGAGTGCTCGGCGTCGGGGCCGACCATGAAACCGGAGACGTCCTGCACGAAGAGGATCGGGATCCCCTGGCGCGAGCACTTGTCGATGTAGAACGCCGCCTTCTCTGCGCTCTCGGTGTAGATGATCCCGCCGAAGCGCGGACGTTCCCCCTCACGCGGCTTGATCAGCCCGCGCTGGTTCGCGATCACGCCGACGGGCATCCCTGCGATGCGGGCATCGCCGCAGATGAGCTCCTTGGCCAGATTCGGCTGGAACTCGTCGAGCGAGCCTTCGTCCAGCACCGAGCGGAGCACGTTGTGCATGTCGTACGACATGCGATGATCGGTCGGGAGCACGTCGTAGAGCGCTTCCGGCGGCGCGCCCGGCTGCGCGTCGGTGAGCTCGGGGGGCTTCACCGGCTGCGGCAACCGTCCGACGAGATCGCGGATCTTGCGCAGGCACTCGGCGTCGGTCTCGACCGCATAGTGCGCCACGCCGCTGATCTCGGTGTGCGTGTTCGCGCCGCCCAGCGTCTCACCGTCGATCGTCTGGCCGGTGGCCCCCTTCACGAGGTTGGGGCCGCCGAGTCCCATGAAGCTCGTCCCCTTCACCATCAGGATGACGTCGGAGAGCGCCGGGAGGTAGGCACCGCCCGCCACGCACTGCCCCATCACCGCCGCGATCTGCGGGATGTGCAGGTAGCGGCGCATCAGCGAGTTGTAGTAGAAGATGCGCGCCGCGCCGTACTGGCCCGGGAAGACGCCCCCCTGATACGGGAGGTTCACCCCGGCACTGTCCACGAGGTAGAGGATCGGGATGCGGCAGCGCATCGCGAGCTCCTGCGCGCGGAGCATCTTGGTGATCGTCTCGGGCCACCAGGAACCGGCCTTCACCGTGGCGTCGTTGGCGACGATCACGCACTCGCGCCCGTTCACCGAGCCGATGCCGGTGATGACGCCGGCGCCGGGCGCCTGGCCGTCGTACTGGTCGTACGCGACGAGGAGGCCGATCTCGAGGAAGTGGGAGTCGGCGTCGACGAGCTGGGTGACGCGCTCGCGTGCGGTGAGCTTGCCCTGCTTGTGCTGCTTGGCCGCCTTGTCGGCGCCACCGCCGTCTCGGAGGGTCGCCTCGAGCGCGCGGGCGGCGTCGCTCAGGTCTCGGAGTCGGGCGCTCACACGTCCTGCGGACGCTGTTCGAACCAGCGGCGGATGTAGTCGATCAGGTCCTGCGTCGAGGTGCCGGGGCCGAAGAGCTCGCCGGCTCCCTGTGACTTGAGCGCTTCCATGTCTTCCTTGGGGATGATGCCGCCACCCGTGAGGAGGATGTCGCCTCGTCCCTGCTCGTCGAGCAGCGCCTTCACGCGCGGGAAGAGGGTCATGTGGGCACCGGAGAGGATCGAGAGGCCCACGACGTCCACATCCTCCTGGACGGCGGCGCTGGCGATCATCTCGGGGGTCTGATGGAGACCCGTGTAGATCACTTCCATGCCGGCATCGCGGAGCGCGGCGGCAACGACTTTGGCCCCCCGGTCATGACCATCGAGACCGGGCTTGGCGACGAGTACACGTATGGGGCGGGACATAGCGGGAAAGTTACTTGGCGCGTCGCGGAGGGGGCAACTCGCGGTGGCCCCCGACGAGCGTGGTCAGCCGTCCTTGCGCGCCACCAGGAGCATCTCGGTGGACTCACGGGTGAGCGGCTCCTCGCTCCAGCTGTCGAAGGCCTGCTCCACGATCAGCCCCGCGGACGCACAGAGTTCGGCGAGCCGGCTCGCCGTGTAGAGACGGATCCGATGCTCCCGCTCGCTGGTGCGCTTCCCCTTGATCGTGGTGTGGATCGTGAGAATCCCCGAGAGCGGATCGAACTCCCGCTCGTGCCCGATCACGGTGCCGTCGGCGGTGCTCCACCAGTCCCGGTCGAGGAACTTGGCCATCACGCCGTCGCGGCTGCCGCCGTGCCAGACGAGGGTGCCGCCCGGCTTCAGGACTCGGGCGAAGCCGTCGATGACGCGCTGGTCATCCTTGGCGTCGGCGAAGAAGCCGAAGCTCGTGAAAAGATTGAGCACGACGTCGAACTTCCCGGTCCAGCGGGACGGCAGTCTGCGCATGTCGCCCCGCACGTAGCCGAGCGCCGGGCCGGTGCCCCGCGCCTTGGCCTTGGCGATCAGCGTGGGCGAATAGTCGAGTCCCGTGACCTTGTGCCCCGCCTCGGCGAGCAGGTGGCTGTGCCGTCCCTGACCGCACGGCACGTCCAGGATGCGCGACCCATGAGGCAGCCCGAGC
>CAZAGK010000027.1:0-34974 GCA_964484775.1 uncultured Gemmatimonas sp.
CCCGGCATCTTCGACACGTTCAAGTATGTGAGCACGGGGGCGGTCCCGCTCCTCGGACTCGTGGCGCTCGGTGCGGTGATGCTGGCGGTGGTCGCCGGCGTCGTCGCGATCACGCTCGCGGCCCGTCGCATCTCGATCCAGATCCCGCAGCGCACGATGGCCCGTGGCCGTCAGCGCGAGGCGGCCAAGAACTTCATCCCGCTCCGCATCAACTCGGCGGGCGTGATGCCGATCATCTTCGCGAACTCGCTGATCGTCGTGCCGGGTGCCCTGGCGCAGGTCAGCGGGAGCGAGAAGCTCCGTGATTTCGCGGACTACCTCGCGCCGGGAACCTGGCTGTACTTCCTGCTCTCGGCGACGCTGATCGTGTTCTTCACGTACTTCTACACCTCGATCATCTTCAACCCGATCGATCTGGCGGAGAACCTGAAGAAGCAGGGTGGATTCATCCCGGGCGTGAAGCCGGGGAGCAAGACGGCCGAGTACATCGACCATGTCGTGAGCCGGATCACGCTGCCGGGGGCGATCTTCCTGACGCTCATCGCGCTGATGCCGATCTGGATCGCCGACCTGATCAACGTGCCGTTCAAGTTCGGTGGCACCTCGCTCCTCATCGTGGTGGGCGTCGCGCTCGACACGATGGCGCAGATGCAGCAGCACCTGTTGCTGCGCAAGTACGACGGCTTCATGAAGAAGGGCCGCGTGAAGTTCCGCGGTCGCTCGGCCACCGGCGGCTTCTAAGTCAGGAGCGTTACAATGATCGTCGTGCTGCTCGGACCACCGGGCGCCGGCAAGGGGACGCAGGGGGAGCGGATCGCCGCTGCCCTCGGCGTCCCCAAGATCGCTACGGGGGATGTGCTCCGTGCTGCGGTCAAGGCCGGGACCCCGCTCGGCCTCGAAGCCAAGGGCTTCATGGACCGTGGCGACCTCGTTCCCGACGCCGTGATCCTCGGCATCATGAAGGAAGCGCTCAAGGCGCCGGAACAGGCCAAGGGCGTGGTGCTGGACGGCGTCGTCCGCACGGTGCCGCAGGCGGAGGGACTCTCCGCCGTGCTCACCGAGATCGGACGTCCGCTCGACGCGGTGATGCTGTTCGAGATCGCCGATGACCTGCTCGTGAACCGTCTGAGCGGTCGCACGGTGTGCGAGTGCTGCCAGACGCCCTTCACCGGGCGCGCGCCGGGCGAGACGCACGCGGAGTGCACCAAGACCCCCAAGGGGACTCTGGTGCGCCGCAAGGACGATGAGCCGGATGCGATCCGCAACCGGTTGCACGTGTACCAGCAGCAGACGGCGCCGGTGATCGCCTGGTATCGCGATCACAAGGCGAACGTCGTGGCGATCGACGCCGTCGGGTCGCTCGACGATGTCCAGGCCCGCGCGCTGGCCGCTCTCGGACGCTCGTGATGCTGCAGCTCAAGTCGCCACGCGAGATCGAGACGATGGCGACGGGTGGACGGATCCTCGCCGAAGCCCACCTGGCCGCGCGCCGCGCGATCGCCCCCGGGGTCTCCACCTGGGACATCGATCAGGTGGTCGAGGACTACATCCGCTCCAAGGGAGCGGTGCCGAGCTTCAAGGGGCTCTACGGATTCCCGGCGAGCATCTGCGCCTCGGTGAACGAGGAGATCGTGCACGGCATCCCCAACAAGAAGAAGATCCTCCGCGAGGGGGACATCATCTCGGTGGATATCGGGGTGTTCTTCGGCGGGCTGCACACCGACTCGGCGCGCACGTATCCCGTGGGGCGGATCGATGCGGCGACGCAGAAGCTGCTGCACGTGACCGAGGAATCGCTCGACGCGGCGTTGAAGGCGGCGGTGATCGGGAACCATATCGGCGACATCGGACACGCGGTGGAGACCATCGTGAAGGCCGGTGGGTTCACGGTGGTGCGTGACCTGGTGGGGCACGGCGTGGGGCACCTGATGCACGAGGAGCCGCAGGTGCCGAACCACGGCAAGCCGAAGCGCGGGATGCGTCTTGTGGCGGGGCTGACGATCGCGATCGAGCCGATGGTGAACGCGGGCACGGAGAAGACGCGCGTGCTGCAGGACAAGTGGACGGTGGTGACGGCCGACGGGAAGAACTCGGCGCACTTCGAGCACACGGTGGCGGTGACGGAGGCGGGGCCGATCGTTTTGACGCGGTTGTAGTCGTCGAGCAGGAAAGCGAATGAGGCGCCCTCGCGGGCGCCTCGTGTCGTTTTCGGGGACTGCTCAGAGCGGCTGCGGCTCCACCCCTTCCCGCGGATCGGTACAGGGCCAGGCATTCAGCGTGCCGTCCGGCGGGGTGTGGCAGAGGGCCTGCACCTCCTCGCGCGGAGTGCGTGGTGAGAGCCAGGCGGCCCAGTCGCCAGGGGCGACGATCACCGGGAGCCGGTCGTGGATGTGCGCGAGCCCGGGGCTGACGTCGGTGGTGAGGATGGTGCACGTCTCGATGGGGTCCCCTTCCGGGGGCGTCCAGCGCTCCCAGAGGGCCCCCAGAGCCAGGATACGGCCATCGACGTCCTCCAGCCGCCACGGCTGCTTCTTGCGGGCTCCTGGGACGCCCTGCCATTCGAAGAATCCGTCGGCGGGGAGGATGCAGCGGCGGGCCTTGAAGGCGGAACGGAAGCTCGGCTTCTCGGCCGCGGTATCGGAGCGGGCGTTCATGAGCTTCGCGCAGATCGTGGCGTCCTTGGCCCAGGAGGGGATCAGCCCCCATTTGAGCCAGGCGGTCTCGCGGGCGCCATCGGTGCTGCCGGCCCGCTCGCGCACGGCGAGGACGGGCATGGTAGGCGCGATGTTCCAGCGCGGGAGCAGATCGGGGATGCGTGGTACCCCGAGCTGCTCCCAGTCGATGCGGTCGTTACGGCCGAGCGAGTAGCGACCGCACATGATGCCGCTGCCTCAGCCGCCGATCGCCGCTTCGACGGCGGCGGTGGCCTGTTCGGCGAAGGCGTGTGTTTCGGCGACGAGCTTCGACGCGGCCTCGCCGAGCGCCTTGCCGGCCGCAGGATCGGCCATTGCGGAGACATTGATGCGCACGTTGTAGGCCGCACCGCGGCAGGCGGCTTCGGCGAGCAGGGCCGCGACGCCGGCATCGCTGACGGCGTTGCTGTTCCCCTTGTGGGCGCAGGTGACGGCGAGGGCGGCGACCTGCGCGCAGGCGCGGGCGGTCTCGAGCGGGATCTCGGCGGCCTTCACGAGGGCGGCCTGGATCGCGGCGTCGCGGACAGCGGTCTGCTCGGGGGTCTCCTTCGGGAGCTTGTAGGCGTTGCTCACGAGGGCATAGGCGTCGGCGTCCTCCTTCACGAGCGAGGCGAGTCGGTTGCCGAGGGTGACGGCCTGGAGCGCGAGCTCCTTCATCTCTGGCTCCACGGAGGCGTACTTTTTTCGCCCCACCGTGAGGCCAGCCACCATCTGCGCCAGGGCGGCCGCGAGCTGCCCCGCGAGGGCGCTCACCGAGCCGCCGCCGGGTACCGGGGCGCTGCTCGCGACGCTCGCCACGAAGCCGCTGAGCGACTCACCACCGCCCAGCGCCGCGCGCACCTTGTGCTCGAGCACCATCGCGGTGGAGAAGTTCGGGAGGCGGATGTGACGGGCGGCGGTCTCGAACAGGACCTTCTCGGGAACCAGTCCGACGAGCTCGCTCCAGGTGGGGGTGACGCCGCGCGCCTCGGCTTCCATGCGCACCATGTCGTAGGCGCGGTAGAGCGGGGTCTTGTCGGTGTCGACGAGGTTCATGGAGACCTGCGCCTGGCCATCGACCTCGAGGCCGAGTCCCTTCACGAAGCGGAGACCGCCGCTCGAGCCGCGCACCGCCTTGGCGACCTCCTTGGCGACGTTCACGTTCTCGGCGCCGCCGAGGTAGACGTTGTAGGCGACGAGGAAGGGGCGCGCGCCGATGACCGTCGCGCCCGCCGTGGGATGGACGGCGTTGGGGCCGAAATCGGGGACGCGATTCGGGTTGGTGCCGATCTCGGTACGAGCGAGCTCGAACTCGCCGCGACGAATGTCGGCGAGGTTCTCGCGATCGGGGCGCGTGGCCGCCTTCTCGTAGAGGAAGACCGGGATGCCGAGCTCGCTGCCGACCTTGGCGCCCAGCTCGCGGGCGAGGGCGATGCAGTCGTCCATCGTCGCCCCTTCGAGGGGGATGAAGGGGCAGACGTCGGTGGCGCCGATGCGCGGATGCTCGCCCTGATGCGTGGTGAGGTCGATCAGCTCGCGGGCCTTCGCGATGCCGTTGAAGGCCGCCTGCACGGCGCCGGCGGCCGGGGCGACGAAGGTCACGACGGTGCGGTTGTGGCTCGGGTCGCTCGAGGTATCGAGGATCACGACGCCGTCCACGGCCGCGATGGCGCTCGTGATGGCCGCGATGACCTCGGGGCGGCGCCCCTCGGAGAAGTTCGGAACGCACTCAACGAGTTTCATGATCGGTCGTGTGTCAGGCGTGAAGGGTGTCGAGCAGCCAACGGTGCATGGCCGGATTCCCGGCGACGATCGAGGTGTGCGCCACCCGTGCCGGGGAGCCGGCGAGATCGGTGACGATGCCCCCCGCCTCACGGACGATCAGCGTGCCGGCGGCGAGGTCCCACGGTGCGAGCATGTTCTCCCAGAAGGCATCGAAGCGCCCACAGGCGACGCTCGCGAGGTCGATCGCAGCGGCCCCCGGGCGGCGGACGCCGGAGACGCCGGCCATGACGCGCGACATCTGCGCCTGATAGGGGGCGATGTCGGCGGGGTCCTGGAAGGGGAACCCGGTGCCGATGAGCGCCCGCGCGGGCACGTCGGTCTGCGAGACGTGGATCGGCTTCCCGTTGAGGACGGCGCCGGTGCCGCGCACGGCGGTGAATTCCTCGTCGGCGGGGACGTCGATGATGATCCCGGCGACGAGGGCGCTCTCGCGCACGACGCCGATCGAGACCGCGTACTCGGGGTAGCCGTGGAGGAAGTTGGTGGTGCCGTCGAGCGGGTCGGCGACGAAGACGATCCCGTCGCCCAGGGTGGCGAGATCGAAGGACTCGGCGCTCTCCTCGGCCAGCAGGGTGGCGTCGGGGAGGCGCGAGGCGAGCGTCTTGCGGATGACCGCCTCGGCGGCGAGGTCGACCTCGCTCAGGAAGTCGGTGGCGCTCTTCTCCTGCCAGGTGATCGCGGCGCGGCGCGGGGTGGCGTCGCGGATCACGTCGGCGGCGGCGCGCGCGGCCAGTCGGGCGACCGTCAGCAACAGGGCGTCGATGGACGAGACCCCTTGATCGGTGAGACCGGGCGTTCCGGCAGATTGATTGGTCATGGTCGCAGCCGTAACTTCAGAGTATGACGCGCATCTTCAGCGGGATCCAACCGTCGGGCGAACTGCATATCGGAAATTACCTCGGCGCCGTCAAGAATTGGGTGGCGCTGCAGAACGAGTTCGAGTCGCTCTTCTGTGTCGTAAACTACCACGCGATCATCGGGTCGTACTCGCCCGAGGACCTGCGGCGCCGCACCTACGAGATGACCGTGGGGCTCATGGCGGCCGGGGTCGACCCCGCGCACTGCACCCTCTTCGTGCAGTCGCAGGTGCCGGAGCACACCGAGCTCGCGTGGATCTTCAACACGATCACCCCGCTCGGGGAGCTGGAGCGTCAGACCCAGTACAAGGACAAGGCGGCCCGTCAGGAGCAGGTGATGGCCGGGCTGCTGAACTACCCCGTGCTGCAGGCGGCCGACATCCTCCTCTACCGGGCCGATCTCGTACCGGTCGGTGAGGACCAGATCCAGCACCTGGAGCTCTCGCGGGTGGTGGCGCGGAACTGGAACAGCCGGTTCAGCCCCGAGGTGCCGTACTTCCCGGAGCCGCAGCCGCGGCTCACGCCGACACGGCGGATCGTGGGGCTCGACGGCAAGGCCAAGATGTCGAAGTCGATCGGCAACACCATCGGGTTGCTCGAGGAGCCGACGGCGATCTGGGACAAGCTGCGCCCGGCGATCACCGATCCGGCACGTCAGCGGAAGTCGGATGCGGGGAACCCCGACAACTGCGCGACGATCTTCCAGCTGCACAAGGCGTTCTCGCCGGCGGAGACGGTGGCCGAGGTGGACGAGAACTGCCGCGGGGCGAAGTGGGGATGCATCGACTGCAAGAAGGTGCTCCACGCGAACATGGTCGCCGAACTCACGCCGATCCGCGAACGGGCAGCGACCTTGAACGCGTCGCCGTCGATGGTCGCCGACGCGCTCGATCACGGCGCGGCGAAGGCACGGGTGATCGCGCAGCAGACGATCACCGAGACGAAGGAGAAGATGGGGTTGCCGCTCGCGTGACCACGCGTCCGGTGCTCCATCGCACTTTTCGCAGGAGCCCATGATGCTGTTCGTGCCGCAGGGCCCGTCCGCATCCGCGGTCTCGACGGTGTTCGATGTGTTCCGCGTGGTGCTCGCGACCAAGCTCGCGCTCGCCGTGCTGGCCGGCGGTGCCATCGGGCTCGAGCGGCAGATCGCGGGGAAGCCGGCGGGACTGCGCACGAACATCCTGATCTGTCTGGGCTCCACGCTGCTGATGGAGCTCTCGATCAACATCGGCGCGGCCTTCGGCGCAGATCGGATCGGCGATCCGGCGCGGTTGGCGGCGCAGGTCGTGACCGGCATCGGTTTCATCGGTGCGGGGACGATCATGCAGGCGCGCGGTGAGATCACCGGCCTCACCTCGGCGGCGACGCTCTGGGTCGTGGCGGCGATCGGTCTCACCATCGGCGCGGGCTACTACGTGGACGCGCTCGGCGCGACCGCGCTCGTGATGATCGTGCTCGCGGGGCTGAGCCCGCTGGAGCATCGGCTGCTGCGCGCCCGTCGGGTGATGCTCGCGACCATCCGGACGCGGAAGACCACCACCGAGGAGCAGGTGCGGGGGATGCTCTTCACGAACGGGCTCTCGGTGCTCAACGTGGAGCAGGTGGACCGCACCAACGACCGGATCTTCGAGCTTCGGTTGCGCGGTCCCGCGCGACAGTTCGACATCGCCCGCGTCTCGATGCTCGAGATGGACGAGATCCTCAATGTGAACTTCGACTGAGATGACCGCACGCCGGCTGGTGGTGGATCTGCGCTCGCGCTCGCTGGCGTTCTGCATTCCCGAGTCTGTCGCCGAGTCACTCGTCGCCGCGACGCCCGCCGGGTGGGAGACGCATGTCGTAGCGGCGGAGACCGATTCCTTCGGCGACGGGGCGCAGTCGCCGAGCGAGGAGTCGTTGCGCGAGATCGCGAACGCCGAGGTGTATCTCGGCTTCGGGATGCCCAAGTCGCTCTTCGCCGCCGCAGGGCAACTCAAGTGGATCCACACCGGCACGGCGGGGGTGGCATCGCTGCTCTTCCCGGAGCTCGTGGCGAGCGATGTGATCCTGACGAACTCGCTCATCTACGGGCCGACGATCGCCGAGCATGTGGTCGCGGGGGTGATGCACCTGTTGCGCGGCTTCGATGTGGCGGGGACGCTGCAGCGGCGCGGGGTCTGGGATCCGGCGCCCTTCGCGACGGACGAGACGATGTTGCGCGAGGTCTGCGAGTGCCGGGTGGTGGTGGTCGGAGCCGGTGGGATCGGTGCCGAGGTGGCGGCGCGCTTCTCGGCACTCGGCGCCACGGTGGTCGGGTCGCGACGCCGGCTCGGTGCGGGGACGCCGCCGGGGTTCTCGCGGCTCTTCCCGCTCACGGAGATCGACGCCGAACTGCCGCACGCGGACATCGTGGTGCTCGCGGCCCCGCTGACGCCGGAGACGCGGCAGCTGCTCACGGCCGAGCGACTGGCCATGCTGCCGCGCGGGGCGATCGTGTGCAATGTGTCGCGCGGTGCGCTCGTGGTGGAGCCGGCGCTGGTGGCGGCGCTGGAGTCGGGGCATATTCGCGGCGCGGTGCTGGATGTGTTCGCGCAGGAGCCGTTGGCGTCGGAGAGCCCGCTCTGGCGGATGCCGCAGGTCTTGCTCACGCCGCACATCTCCGGGGTGTCACCCCGGAAATACTGGGATCGCCTGACGTCGCTCTTCCTCGAGAACTGGGCGAGCTATCGCGACGGGCGCCCCATGCGGAACGTCGTCGATCGGGCCACCGGATACTGAGGGCGCATGGAGCAGATCATCAAGGCGGCGGTGGACCGTGGCGCGAGCGACCTGCACATCAAGGCGGGCGATGTCTTCCGCGCGCGCATCCACGGCAAGCTCGTGCCGCTCACCAAGCAGGCGCTGACCGCTGAGCAGACGAAGGCGATCGCAATGCGGCTGATGCCGAACGACGCCGATCGGAGCCGGATCGATTCGATCCAGGACTACGACTGCTCGTGGGGCGCGGCAGGGATCGGACGCTTCCGCGTGAACATCCTCAAGCAGCGCACTTCGTTCTCGATCGTGATGCGGGTGATCCCGTTCGATGTGCCGACCTTCGAGAAGCTGGGGCTGCCCCCGATCCTCAAGAAGATCGCCGAGGCGGAGCGCGGCATGATCCTCGTGACCGGGGTGACCGGATCGGGGAAGTCGAGCACCATGGCGGCGCTGATCAACCACATCAACGCGACGTTCAACAAGCACATCGTCACGCTCGAGAACCCGATCGAGTTCCTGCACAAGGACATCCAGTCGTCGGTGACGCAGCGTGAGGTCGGGACGGATACCGAGAGTTTCCAGATGGGGCTGCGTGCCGCGCTGCGGCAGGATCCCGATGTGATCCTGATCGGCGAGATGCGCGACGCCGTCACGATCGACACCGCGCTCAAGGCGGCGGAGACGGGGCATCTGCTCGTCTCCACGCTGCACACCGCCGACGCCACGAGCACCGTGTTGCGCATCCTCGCGATGTTCCCGCCCGAGGAGCAGGAGGTGGTGCGCGTGCGACTGGCCGAATCGCTGACGGCGGTGGTGTCGCAGCGGCTACTGCGCAAGCCGGATGGTCGCGGCCGCGCGGTGGCGGCGGAGATCATGATGGTGACGCCGACGATCCGCGACCTGATCCTCGACAAGGAGCGGACGGGGGAGATCCGTGACTTCATCGCCGACGGTCGTGAGCAGTACGGGATGCAGACGTTCGATCAACACCTCGCCGATCTGGTGACGACGGGGCAGGTGACGTTCGAGACGGCGCTCGCCGCGAGCACGCGACCGAGCGATTTCGAGTTGCAGATGCGCACCTTCGGCGGGGTGCCGGGAGCTGGAGCTCCGACACCGTCGTCGACGCCGACCGTGCCTTCGGTTCCGACCACTCCGCCCGACGCCCTGTCGTCGGGCATCGAATTCCTCACCAACGGATGACGCCATGACTGTGACGCTCGCGGGGATCTTCGCACCGATGATCACGAACTTCCACGCCGGGAGCGAGGATCTCGACCTCGAATCGTTCGGCCGCAATGCCGCGGCGCATGGCGCGGCCGGCGTGGGCGGGCTCGTGATCTGCGGGTCCACCGGGGAAGCGGCGCTGCTCTCGGAGTACGAGCGCGTGGCGGTGCTGGAGACGGCCCGGAAGTCGGCGAAGTCCGGCACGACCATCCTGATGGGGTGTGGGGGCGAGTCCACGCGCCAGACGATCCAGCGCACGAAGGACGCCAAGACCGCCGGCGCCGATGCCGCGCTCGTGGTGGCACCGCACTACTACTCGAACGCCATGCACGACGCGGCGCTTCGCACGCACTACACGCGCGTGGCGGACGCGAGTCCGCTGCCGGTGGTGCTCTACAACATCCCGAAGTACATGCACTTCAAGTTGTCGCCGGCACTGGTGGCCGAACTGGCGCAGCATCCGAACATCATCGGCATCAAGGACAGTTCGGGAGACCTGGAGCTGCTCGGCGGCTATCTGGCCTCGCGCGGCGACCACTTCACGGTGCTCACGGGGAATGGCGGACAGATCCACCCGGCCATGAAGGCCGGGGCGAAGGGAGGGATCGTGGCGGTGTCCGTCTTCGGCGGCGCACTGGCGGTCGCGATCTACGAAGCCTCGCTGCGCGGTGACGACTCGGCCGCCGAGGCGCTCCAGGACCGGATGAAGCCGATGGCGGTTACTATCGTCGGCGAGCTCGGGGTGCCGGGGGTGAAGGCCGCCGCCGAGATGGTCGGACTCGCGGGCGGGGTGGTGCGGGGGCCGCTGACGGATCTGGATGCCGCGGGCCGGGCCCGGGTGCGGGAGCTGCTGGTGGCGGGCGGACTGACGGTGGTCAGCTGACGCTGGAGGCCCCCGCGCCGTGTGGCGCGGGGGCCGGTTCGTTGTTGCGTTCGCGCTGGGAGGGACTAGATTTCGTCAACGCCCCAAGGCATCCGCCGGGGCGTTTTTTGTTGCCCGGAATCGGGCCTCCCCACGGATACGCCGCAGCCATGTTCGATACCAAGATTCGCACGCTCGTAGTCGTCGGCGCCCAGTGGGGAGACGAAGGGAAGGGGAAGCTCGTGGACGTCCTGGCCGAGCGCGCCGATTGGGTGGTGCGCTACCAGGGCGGGGCCAACGCGGGGCACACGGTGCATATCGGCGACCGGTCCACGGTGCTGCACCAGATCCCCAGCGGGATCCTGCACCCCGGGGTGCGCTGCGCGATCGGGAACGGGGTGGTGCTCGACCCGGAGACGGTGTTCGTCGAGGTGGACGAGCTCGTCCGCGACGGTGTGGACGTGGAAGGTCGGCTCTACCTGAGCGACCGCGCGCATCTGGTGATGCCGTACCACAAGCTCGTGGACAAGGAGAGCGCCGCGAGCAAGGCGATCGGCACCACGGGGCGCGGAATCGGACCGGCCTACGAGGACAAGGTCGCGCGTCGCGGGATCCGCGTGCTCGACCTGCGGCACCCGGAGCGGCTGCGCGCGCTGGTCGAGAAGGGCACCGCGCATGCCAACCAGCTCCTGGCCGGCTTCGGCAGCGCGAAGCGTGCGGACCCCGAGTTCACGCTGACGGAGCTCGCGAAGCTCGCCCCGCGCCTGTTGGCCATCGCCGAGGATGTGGGGCTCACCGTGCACCGGGCGCAGAAGAGCGGGGCGGCGGTGCTCCTCGAGGGGGCGCAGGGCTCGCTCCTCGATGTGGATCACGGCACCTACCCGTTCGTGACCTCGAGCAGCACGACGGCGGGCGGCGCCAGCATCGGCGTGGGGATCGGTCCCCGCTCGATCGACGCGGCGCTGGGCGTCGTGAAGGCGTACACCACGCGCGTCGGCTCCGGGCCGCTGCCCACCGAGTTCGACGAGGTGATGGGCGAGCGGGTGCGGAAGCTCGGCAACGAGTTCGGGGCGACCACGGGGCGCCCGCGCCGCTGTGGGTGGTTCGACGCGGTGGTGGTGCGCTACGCCGTTCGCGTGAACGGGCTGACCTCGCTCGCGGTGACCAAGCTGGACGTGCTCGACACCCTCGAGCGGATCGGCCTCTGCACCGGCTATGAGATCGGCGGCGAGTTCGTGGAGGAGTTCCCGGGCGACATCGCCGATCTCGAGGGCGTGGTACCGCGCTACGAGTGGTTCGACGGCTGGATGTGCTCGACCGCCGGCGCGCGGCAGCTCTCGGACCTCCCGGCCGCGGCGCGGGCGTATCTCGACCGGATCGAGGCGCTGGTGGACTGCCCGATCAAGTACGTGTCGGTGGGGACGCGGCGCGATCAGATCCTCGAGACGGGGATCGTCGGCGGATGAGGAAGAGCGCGGAAGTGCTCCCGGTGGTGATCATCGGCGGCGGGCCATGCGGGCTCGCCGCCGCTGTTTCGATGAAGCAGGCGGGGATCGCGGCCGTCGTGATCGAGGCGGGGTGCGTGGTGAACTCGATCGTCGGCTATCCGACCTACATCAACTTCTTCTCGAGCGCCGAGAAGCTGTCGATCGGGATGCCCTTCGTCGTGGCCACTGAGAAGCCGACCCGGCGCGACGCGCTGTCGTACTACCGGGCGGTGGTGCAGCACTTCGATCTGAGCGTGCGCCAGTACGAACCGGTGAGCCGGATCGAGCCGCGGGACGGACTCTTCGTGGTGCACAGCACCCCGCGGGGATTGAAACCGCGCGAGACGAAGGCCCGCGCGGTGATCATCGCGACCGGGTACTTCGGGACGCCGAACCGGCTGGACGTGCCGGGCGAGGACCTGCCGCACGTGACGCACGAATATCGCGAGGGGCACGAGGCCTTCCAGCGCACCGCACTCGTGGTCGGCGGCGGGAACTCGGCCGTGGAAGCGGCGCTCGATCTCTACCGTGCCGGCGCCAAGGTCACCGTGGTGCACGTGGGACCGACCTTCGACAAGAACATCAAGCCGTGGGTGCGCCCCGATTTCGAGGGGCGCGTGAAGGACGGCGACATCACGTTGCACTGGAACACGCGCGTGACGGCCATCAAGCCCGACTCGGTGCTGGTGGAGCGCAACGGGACCTCGGACAAGATCGCCGCGCAGCACGTGTACCTCATGACCGGCTACACGCCGCGTCCGGAGCTCCTGGCGTCGGTCGGGATCTCGCTCGACCCGGTGACCGGGGTGCCGCCCCATGATCCCGCGACGATGGAGACGCCCACGGGCGGCGTGTTCATCGCCGGCGTGCTGGCGAGCGGGTTCGACGCCAACAAGATCTTCATCGAGAACGGTCGCGTGCATGGCCCGATGATTGCGCGGGCCCTGTTGGAACGGCGAGATTTCACCGCATGAGCGCTTACCCTGATGTGATGGACACCCTCGTGTCGCTGGCCAAGCGGCGCGGTTTCATTTTCCAGTCGAGCGAGATCTACGGCGGCACCGGGTCCGTGTGGGACTACGGGCCCCTCGGCGTGGAACTCAAGAACAACGTCAAGGCCCGCTGGTGGCAGACGATGGTGCGCGAGCGCGACGACGTCGAAGGGCTCGACGCCGCGATCCTCATGCACCCCAAGGTCTGGGAAGCGAGCGGTCACGTGAGCGGCTTCAGCGATCCGCTCGTGGACTGCAAGGCATGCAAGGCGCGCTTCCGCGCCGACAAGATCCAGGATGCCGCCTGCCCGCGGAAGCCGAGCAAGAAGCCGGGGGAGCACGGGGACTGCCAGCTCACCGAGCCGCGCCAGTTCAACCTGATGTTCAAGACGTTCATGGGCCCGGTCGAGGACTCGGCCGCAGTCGTGTATCTCCGCCCGGAGACGGCGCAGGGGATCTTCGTGAACTTCCTGAACGTGCAGCAGGCCACCCGCCAGAAGGTCCCGTTCGGGATCGCGCAGATCGGGAAGGCGTTCCGCAACGAGATCACGCCGGGGAACTTCACGTTCCGCACGCGCGAGTTCGAGCAGATGGAGATGCAGTTCTTCGTCGAGCCGGGCACGGACATGGAGTGGTTCGAGAAGTGGAAGGCCGCGCGTCTCGAATGGCATCTCGGGCTCGGTCTCTCGCGCGATCGCCTCGAGTTCCATCAGCACGAACCGAACGAGCTCGCGCACTACGCGCGCGCGGCGTTCGACATCAACTTCGACTTCGGCGGCTCGCTGGGCTTCCAGGAGATCGAAGGGGTGCACAACCGCTCGGACTTCGACCTCAAGCAGCATCAGGAGTTCAGCGGGAAGCGTCTCGAGTACGTCGATCAGGCGGCCAACAAGCGCTATCTCCCCTTCGTGATCGAGACCTCGGTGGGCGCCGATCGCGTGACGCTCGCGACGCTCGTGAACGCGCTGCGTGAGGAGGTCGTCCCGGGCGAGACCGAGGGGCGTACGCTGCTTGCGCTGCATCCGGCGATCGCGCCGATCAAGGCGGGGGTCTTCCCGCTCACGAAGAAGGACGGACAGCCGGAGATGGCGGAGAAGCTCGCCGCGTCGCTCCGCAGGAAGTTCCCGGTGTTCTACGACGAAGCCGGGGCCATCGGGCGCCGCTACCGTCGTCAGGACGAGGCGGGGACGCCCTTCGGCATCACGATCGATCCGGACTCGACGGCCAACGACGATGTGACGATCCGCTTCCGTGACGACATGGGGCAGATCCGCGTGTCGACGTCGAAGGTGGCGCAGGTGATCGGCGACTATCTGGCCGCGGACCACCCGACCGCCGAGGCATCGAAGGCGGGCGCCTGACCCGTGGACGAATCGGCGCTGGAGCGACTGCGGGGCCGCGGGGAGCGCTTCCTCGAGGAGATCTCAACCGAATACCATGCGGCGTCCGCCGGGCACAAGCCGGACGCCGTGCTGCAGCCGATCTACGCCAGGCACCGCGACGCCTACGGTGACGAGGCGTTCGATACCGCGCTCTCGCTGTATCGCTCGGCCGCGCCGGGAAGCGAGGACAACCGCTCGGCGCGGATGCTGCTCGACTGGCTGATCGAGTCGCGGAGCGGACAGGCGTTGGCCCCGCTCGACGAGCGGGAGATGGCGTGGGAGAACAGCGCCGTCATCCGGCTCGCGGATGGGAATGTGGAGCCGTATCAGCGCGCGGCGATCACCATCGGCAACACGCGCAACGCCGCCGAGCGCCGAGCGCTCGACGACGCGCGCGCGGCACTCGTGCAGGCCGAACTCGCCCCGATGCGTCAGGAGAAGCTCCAGCGCGAGCATGAGATCGTCGCCGCGATCGGCGTGGCGCCGAGCTACAACGCGACCTTCGAGGCGCTCTCCGGGATCTCGCTCGAGGGCCTGCGCGCCGAGTGCGAGGCGTTCCTGCGTGACACGCAGGCGATGTGGGACGATGTGCTCCCCGAGCGCCTGAAGGCCGGGCTCGGGATCACGCCGGCCGATGCGACGCGCGCCGACGCGCTCGCGCTGATGCGGGTCCCCGAGTTCGACGGCGCGTTCCCCGCGTCGGACATGGAGCCGGCGGTACGCCGGCAGGTCACCGAGATGGGGATCAGCCCCGATGCCGAGGGGCGCGTGAAGTACGACACCGGCGAGCGCGAGGGGAAGCGCGCGCGTGCCTTCTGTGCCCCGGTGAAGATCCCCGATGTGGTGCATCTGGTGCTGCGACCGCACGGCGGGCAGACCGACTGGCAGACGCTGCTGCACGAGCTCGGGCATGCACTGCACTTCGCGAACATGGATCGCGCATTGCCGTTCGAGTTCCGATGGCTCGGCGACAATTCGGTGACCGAAGGCTATGCGATGCTCTTCGATCATCGCATGCAGGATGCCGGTTGGCTCGCCCGCTACTCCGGACTCGGCAAGAGCGATCTGCCGCGATTCCTGCGGGCGGCGGGGTTCGAGGAGTTGCAGTTCCTGCGACGCTACTCGGCCAAGCTCATCTACGAAGTGCAACTGCACGCCGAGGGAGCCTCGTGGGCGTCGCTCCCCGATCTGTACGTGGACACGCTGACGACGGCCACGGGTTTCCGCTATCAACGGGCCGACGCGTTCGTGGACGTGGACCCGCGATTCTATGCGGTGCGCTATCTGCGCGCGTGGCAGCTGCAGTCGGTGCTCGCCGAGTCGCTGGTCGAGCGCTTCAACGAGGACTGGTGGCGCAACCCGAAGGCCGGCCCGTTCCTCGTGCAGGAGCTGTTCGCGCACGGACAGCGGGAGTCGGCGCAGGAGCAGGCGACGCGTGTGAGCGGGAGACAACTGTCGTTCGCGCCGTTGGTGCGGGCGATCGAGCGGATGCTGACCTGATCGGAGACTGACGATGACGACGTTCTACCTGAATGGCGAGTACGTGGCGCGGGAGCAGGCACTGATCCCGGTCGAGGATCGCGGCTTCATCTTCGGTGACGGCATCTACGAAGGGGTCCGTTCGATCGAAGGGCGGATGTTCGAGTGGGACCTGCACGCCGAACGCATGGTGAACGGTCTCGCCGGACTCCGGATCGGCTTCGGTGCGGCGGATGTCGCTGCCCTGAAGGGCGTCTGTGAGAAGCTCGTGCGCGACAACGGGCTCGAGGGGGAGGAGGCGTTCCTCTATCTCCAGGTGAGCCGCGGTGCCGCACCCCGGACGCACTATTTCCCGCCGGCGAGCGTTCGGCCGACGGTCTTCGTCTCCGCCACACGGTTCGTCGTCCCGCGGGCGATGCGCGACAACGGCTGCTCGGCGATCACCTTCGAGGACATGCGCTGGTCGCGTTGCGACTGGAAGACGGTGAACCTGCTCGGCTCGGTGCTCGCTCGTCAGTCCGCGCAGGAGGTCGGCGCGTACGAGGCGATCCTCCATCGGGAGGGCACCGTCACGGAGGGGGCGGCGACGAATGTGCTCGCGGTGATCGATGGCACGTTGCGGACGCATCCGCTCACGCATCGGATCCTCCCGGGGATCACGCGCATCGTGGTCATGGATGTCGTGCGCGAGCTGGGGATCCCCTGCTCGGAGACCGCCTTCTCGCTCGACGAGCTGAAGCGCGCCTCCGAGGTGTTCCTCTGTGGCTCGACCACGGATGTGACGCCCGTGGTCTCGGTGGACGGTGTGAAGGTAGGTGCCGGGGTTCCGGGGCCGGTCACCGCGCGCATCCGCGCGGGCTTCGAAGCGCGTCTCTACGCGTTGGCGGGCGCCGCGCGCTGACCGCGCGAGCGCCAAGGATCGCGTTCAGCGGCGGAGCACCGTGCGGTAGCGGACGCTCGCGCCGGCGTCCACGACCTGGACGAGCACCGAATCGGCCGTCATGCTGAAGGCGATGAAGCCCGTCACGCTCTCGACGTAGCGGGTGTTGGGCGTGGCCATGGTCCCGCGGCTCTCGGCGCCGCCGCCCGAGATGAAGTACTGCGGGCCGGTGCTGTCCGGTGCGACATGCTCGAGGTGATGCTCGTGCCCGCTGAGCAGCGCGGTCACATGGTACTGCGCGAGGCGCGGGGCCAGGAATCGTTCGAAGGGCGTGTTGGTGCCGCGCGGGCCGCTGCTGTACACGTGGTGATGCGTCACCACGAACTTCCACTGCGCGGTCGACGCCGCGAGGGTGCTGTCGAGCCACTTCCGCTGGCTCACCGTGTCGGCGCCCTTCAACTGTGACGCGTCGTCCTCGGCGTCCTTGAGGTTGAACGGATTGCTGTCCATCACGAAGAACTCGGCCTTCCCCCCTGCGGCGATCTCGCGCGTGAAGTTGTAGTAGCGCGCGGGCATGTGCCATTTGGGATTCCGGGCGCTGTAGGCGACCTGCGCGTCCGGCGCGTTGTGGTAATCGTGATTGCCGAGCGCCGGGTACCAGTCGACCGCGAGGGAGGGCGCGTCGTAGACGCGCTCGAAGGTCCGCCGGAACTGCGGATCGTCGGCGCTCTTCACACCGTCGGGGTAGAAGTTGTCCCCCGAGGTGACCACGAAGGCGGCGTGGAGTTGGGCGGCCGTGTTGCTCATGGCCTGCGCCACGAGCCGTTGCTCGCGGTCGCCGCCACGCCCCCAGTCGCCGAGCAGGAGGAAGGAGACGGCGTTGTCGGGCGCGGCGAGCGGGATCTGCTGTCGCACCGGGGCCGAACTGCAGCCCAGGGCGAGGAGCACCAGGGCGACGATCGAGGCGCGGCGGGATGGAGCTGACCGCGTGGGGACGAGTCGGGGCATTGGGGGAAGTTACCGCGAACGCCCCGGCGTGAGGACCCGGCCCAGGCGCCTCGGGAGCGGTCGGCGCGGAGTCTCGTCGAGGACCGGCACGACTGGTAGATTGGAGCGTGCCCCGTCGCCGCTACGCCTCCCGTACGCTCCCTGCGCCGCCACCGGCTCCGTCCGCCGCGGATCGCGAGCTCTCCGCCGTGCGCGAGCTTCTCCACGCGATGCTCCACGTGGATCGGCCCGAGGAGGTCTTCCAGCATGCGCTCGACCGGGTGAGCCCGCTGGCCGGGGCGTCCTTCGCGTCGGTGTATCTGGTCGACGGCGCGTCGGAGCTGATGCGGCTCGTCGCCGCGTGCAACTGGCCCGAGGCCATGCGCCCGTGGCTCGGCGCGGCGCGGGTGCGCGTGGGGTTCGGGCCGAGTGGCGAGGCCGCGAGCGAGCGGCGCGCCATCGAGATCCCCGATGTGTTCGCCGATGCGGAACTCGAGGATTGGCACGAGGTCGCCCGCGAACTGGGATTCCGGGCGATAGTCGCGCTGCCGCTGCAGAGCGGGACACGCGTCCTCGGGACGGTCGCCTTCTATTTCCGCGAGCCGGGGAGCGTGGCGCTTCCGGTCCGTCAGTTCCTGCGGACCGTGGCGGAATTGCTCGCGACGGCGGCGGACCGGGCGCAGCTTCTCGATGACGTTCGGCGGGCCGACGCGGCGGTGGCCGATACCGCGGCGGAGCTCTCCCGCGCCGACGTCGCCGTGCTCGACGCCCGTCGGGAGGCCGAGGTGCTGGTGCTCTCGATCGCCGATGCCGTCGCCGAAGCGCATGCCGGGACCGGCGGTGTGGTGCCGCTGCTCGGCGCCTTAGCCGACCATGCCGCCGCGATCCGGGGGACACTGGAGCCCGAGGTGGAGGAGTTCGACCCCCGGGTTCCGCTCCGCGATGCCATGCGGGGGGCGCAGGGGCTGCCGGAGGGGGTCGCGCTGATCGCCGAGGAACCGGTCTTGGCGCTCCCGACCATGCGGAGCGACCGAGGGAAAATCGCACGTACTCTGGTTACCTTTCTGGAGGCGATGTATCGCGCGCCCGGGGTCTCGGAGGTGCGGGCGGCGGTGCAGGTGGCCAACGGCTCTGCGGTGTATCGCGTATCGGGAGGCGATGGTGTCCCCGGTCCGTTCAACGCGGCCGTGGCGGGAACGACGGCTCGCGCACTCGGCGGGCGGGTCCTGCCGGATCCGAACGGCGGCTGGCGACTCGAGCTGCCGATGCAGTGCCCGGGGGGCGCAAACCCACCGGTCCCGGATGGTGTCTGACCATCAGCGAATCGAACTTTTCGACGAGAACGCGTCGTGGCCAATCAACAGCGCAACCGCACCCTGCAGCAGACCCGCACCACGCTCCGTGGTGCCGAAGTCCTCGCCTCGGCGCGCGATTTCTTCGCCCGTGAGTCGGGGATCTACTCTGCCTTCCTCGAGAAGGAAGGCCCGACCTTCATCAATCTCCGCGGTCTGGGCGGTGAGGAGATCGTGGTCGGCGTGAGCGATGCGCCCGGCGGGACCGCCGTCACGGCATCGTCGTACATGTTCGACCAGCAGGTGGCGCGGTTCCTCGCCTCGTTGCCGCCGACGGTGGCGGAGGTGACGGCATGAGCGCGGTCGAGGTGTCGCGTCCCTTCGTGACGGCGCTGCGCAGTCGTCCCGGGATCGTGCGCGTGGGCGACGGGGGCTCGCGGATCACGGTGCGCATCGAGCTGCAGGAGCGCTGGGAGACGGTGGCGTTCGATGTGTCGTCCGACTCGCCCGTGCTGGCGCTCAAGCAGGCCGCACTGTCGCGATTCGGAGTGTCCGATGTCCCGGCCGAGGATTTCGTGCTGAAGCTGCGCGGGGTCGAGATCACGGACGAGCACGCCTCGCTCGCCGATGCGACGGCCCGCGACGGGTCGTCGTTCCTGCTCGCGTACCGCCGCCGCCGTCCGGTCCGCTGAGCGTGACTGCGGCCGCCACGCCATCGCCGGCCGAGCGCGAGGCGCTGCTGCACGCGGCCACCCGCCTGCGGGCGGAAGTGGCGAAGGCGATCGTCGGGCAGAGTGATGTGCTCGACGAGATCCTGATGGGGCTCGTCGCCGGCGGCCATGTGCTGCTGGTGGGAGTCCCCGGACTCGCGAAGACGATGATGATCCGCGCGGTGGCGGAGGCGATGCAGCTCGATTTCCGTCGCATCCAGTTCACGCCCGATCTCGTGCCGAGCGACATCACGGGGACGGAGCTGCTCGAGGAGGATGCCAAGACCGGGCAGCGGAGCTTCCGGTTCGTGCGCGGACCGGTGTTCGCGAACATCGTGCTCGCCGACGAGATCAATCGTGCCCCGCCACGGACGCAGGCGGCGCTGCTCGAGGCGATGCAGGAGCACCGTGTGACGGCGGCGGGGCAGACGATGTCGCTCCCGGAACCGTTCTTCGTGCTGGCGACGCAGAACCCCATCGAGCAGGAGGGGACGTATCCACTCCCCGAGGCGCAGCTCGATCGGTTCCTCTTCGATGTGCGGATCGGGTATCCCGGACCGGACGAGGAGGTCGCGATCCTCCGCGCCACGACGGGACGCGAACGGGTGCCGCTCACTCCGGTGCTCACCGGGGAGCAGACGCGCGCGCTGCAGCAGATGACGCGTGACGTCGCGGCGTCGGATGCGGCGCTCCGCTACGCGGCGTCGCTCGCCCGTGCGACGCGACCGGACGACGAGAATGCGACCGACCTCGTGAGGCGCTATGTCCGCTGGGGCGCGGGGCCGCGCGCCGGCCAGGCGTTGATTCTCGGAGCGAAGGCGGCGGCGCTGCTCGCGGGGCGGCTCGCTGTGGCGCCGGAGGACATCCGCCGCGTCGCGCGTCCGGTGCTCCGGCATCGGGTGCTGCCGAACTTCGCGGCCGAGGCGGAGGGGGTGACGTCCGAGCGCGTGGTGGAGGATCTGCTGGCCCGCGTGTCGCCGCCGCGCAGCGACCTTCCGGTGTAGCGCATGGCGGTCGGCCCGTACGGAGCGCTGCTCGAGTCCGTGCGCGGCGTCCGCTGGCCGGCGCGGCGTCCCGTCGGCGGTGGTGCGCCCGGCGCCCACGTCGCCCGCAGCCGAGGCGTCGCGACGGAGTTCGTCGAATACCGGCCGTATCGGCAAGGGGACGATCCGAAGCGCATCGACTGGAAGCTGCTCGCGCGCAGCGACCGCGCCTTCATCCGGCTGGCCCCCGATCGCGCGGTGCTCGGCACGCTGATCGTGGTCGATGCGTCGGCGTCGATGGCGTTCCCGCCGGTCGATGCGACCTCGAGCCTTCGCTCCAAGTGGCGCTGTGCGCGTGAAGTGGCCGTGGCCTGTGCGGCGATCGCGCACGCGGGAGCGGATCCCGTCGGGGTCGCGGTCGTCGGTGCGGGCGGGATCGCCCGACTCGCGCCGCGCACCCGGCGCGGGGTGGTGGCGGAGATCGCGCGCACCGTGGACGCCGTGACGCCCGGTGGACGTGCGACGATGGAGGACGCGTTCGTCGGTGCGCCGGCGCGGGTGCTCCTCGTGACCGACTGTCTCGGGGACATCGACGCGCTGCACAGTGCCGCCCGCGCCCATGTCGCCGGCGGTGGGGAGGTGGTGGTCGCGCACATCGTCGCGCGCGCGGAGCTGGAACCCGCGTCTGGGGCGATCCTCGCCGTCGATCCCGAGGACCCGACGGTGCAGCGC
This sequence comes from uncultured Gemmatimonas sp., assembly GCA_964484775.1. Classification (GTDB taxonomy): domain Bacteria; phylum Gemmatimonadota; class Gemmatimonadetes; order Gemmatimonadales; family Gemmatimonadaceae; genus Fen-1231. The sequence goes on from CAZAGK010000027.1 coordinate 21,064, forward strand.
CCGCTGACGGACGAGACGCGTGCCGCGTATCGCGCGAGCTTCGCATCCTGGCGATTCGACACGGCGCGCTGGTGGCGCGACGCGGGCGTCGGCTACACGGAGATCGTCGACGATGATCCGGTGGACGTCGCGATCCGCCGCATCGTGGCACCCGTCGCGTGACCTTCACCGCACCGATCGCCCTCGGGATCGCGGCCGCCGCTGCGCTCGGCGTCGTGCTGTGGCATCTGATCGCCACGCAGCGCCCGCAGCCCGCTCCGCTGCCGACCGCGCGCTTCGTCCCGAGCGGCGATGCGCGGGCGGCGTCGCGGGCGTCACGGCCGAGCGACCTGCTGGTGATGGCGCTGCGACTCCTCGCGATCCTCTCGCTCGGGGCGGCGTTCGCGGGCCCGCGCTGGGCGTCGGCGCATACCGGGAGCGTCCGCGTCTTCGTCGCCGACGCGTCGCGCAGTGCGGAGACGGATGTCGGCGACTCGGTGCGGGCACGATGGCGCGCCGGTGACCGCGTGGTCTGGTTCGATTCAGCGGCGCACGGGGTGTCGGACTCCTTGGGCGTCGCGGCGCGGGCGGAGGTGCGTGGGCGCCTGTCGGCGGGATTGGCCAGAGCGCACCGCGTCCGGAGCGTGCTGGCGGAGCGGAGCGACTCGATCGAGCTGGTCATCGTGTCGCCGCTCGCGGCCGATGAGGTCGATGCCGCCACAGCGCTACTCACGCGGAGGTGGCCGGGGCGCGTGGTCCTGGTCGGGACCCGCATGCGCACCGGGCCGCGACGCGCGTCACGGATCGTCGCGCAGGAGCCGACCACAGCCGATTCGGCGGCGGCACGGGATGGTGTGGCGGTGATCTGGTGGCCCGCCGCGGGGGATGCGGCGGTCCACCCGGAGGGCGTGTGGATCGGGGAGGCGACCGCGGTGGCGCCCCTGGCACGACTCGCGCTGCCGATCGACGGGCGGACGATCGCGCGCTGGGCCGACGGGACACCGGCGGCGGGCGAGCGGAGCGTCGGCAACGGTTGCATCCGTCGCGTCGGCATCGGTGTGCCGCGCGCGGGTGATACGCCGTTGCAGCCCGCCTTCGCGGCGGTGGTCGCGGCACTCCAGGAGCCCTGTGTCCCGGGTGTCGCGGCGGCGACCGATTCCTTGGTGCGAACGTTCTCGCACGAGTGGGGCGCTGCGGCCGCCGGCTCATCGGTCGAGCTCATGCCGTCGATGACGACGCTCGCGTTGCTCATCGCCGCGGTGCTCGCACTCATCGCCGAGATGTTCCTGCGCGTTCGACGCGGGGAGGAGCCGTGAACCTCGTCACTCGGGTTCGATACGCGGCCGTGACGCTCCATAGGTCGCTGGCGGCCGGGCTCGCGCTCTCGGCGATGGCGGTCGCGCTATCGATGTGGGCGGGGGCGGCCGCGCTGGACGTACTGGTACCGCTCTCGTCGGTCGCACGTGGTTTCGTGATCCCGCTGGCCGTCGCGGCCGCGATCGCGGTGCTCTGGCGGGGACGCGCACGATTCCGTGCCGTGTCGGTGGAACGGGCCGCGCTCTGGTTGGAGGAGCGCACGCCATCGCTCCACTGGGCGCTCGTGACGGCGGTGGATCCGCAGTACGCGGGGCGGAACGCGGAGCTGGAGCAGCTCACCGCGGGGGTCGCGATCGAGGCCGAGTCGCGGCGCGCCGGATGGCGCGCGCTGCGGACGCCGGCGTTCACCGTGCTCGCCGCGGGCATCACCCTGCTCCTGCTGCCGAGCGGGAGTGTCGCGCGGGTGGCGCGCCCGACCCCCGGCGATTCGCTGCGGCGTGCCGTGGCTTCCGCGACGCGGGATCCACTCGCTGCGATAGTGGTGACTGTCGATCCGCCCGCCTACGCGGGAATGGAGGCGCGGACCATCGACGAGCCGTCATCGGTGCGGGCCTTGGTGGGAAGTCGGGTGAGCGTGCGCGGCCTCCTGGGGGACGCGGCCGTGGAGGCCACACTCGATACGCTTCGGTTCGCCGCGCGGTCGAGTGCCGAGCGTTGGGAGCTCGCGATCACGATGCCCGCGGCGGCTACGGTGCTGCGACTCTCCGCCGGGGCGCGGGAGCGCCTGCTCGCGTTGGACCCGGTCCCCGACTCGGCGCCCGTCGTCACGCTGTCGTCGCCGCCCCGCGATTCGATCCTCCGGCGTCCGACCGGGACGATCACCTTGAGCGCGGAATTGTCGGACGACCACGGACTGGCGAGCGGGACGTTCGAGTTCATCGTGAGCTCGGGCTCGGGCGAGAGCTTCACCTTCAAGTCGGGGACGGTCGGGAGCGCGACCCTGACCGGCACGCGCGGCACGGTCGCGTCGCATTTGTCGATCGATTCGCTCGAGTTGCATCCCGGGGACATGGTGCACGTCCGTGCGGTGGCGCGGGACCGGAACAGCATCTCCGGTCCCACGCTCGGTGTGTCGGAGACGCGCACGCTGCGCATCGCGCGCCCGGATGAGTACGACTCCGTGGCGGTGGACGCCGCGCCACCGCCGGAACCGGAGAAGAATGCGCTGAGCCAGCGCATGCTTCTGATGATGGCGCAGGCGCTCGAGAAGAAGCGCAATCGGACACTTCGGCCGGTATTCGTCAACGAGTCCCGCGCGATCGCGCTTGAGCAGTCGCGACTGCGCAAACGGGTCGGCGAGATCGTGTTCCAGCGGCTGGGCGAGAATGGCGGTGAGGAAGGGGACGCGCTCGATCGACGGCTCGACAAGCCGACGAACCCGGATTCGGTGCTCGCCGCCGCCGAGCGCGCGACGGGGGCGAACGCGGGGACCGCGCTCGAGGGGAACGAGGACGAGACGCCGATCGTCGCGGTGAATCGTCCGTTGCTCGAAGCCTACAACTTCATGTGGAGTGCGAGCACGGAGTTGGAGGTCGGTGAGCCAGGGCGCGCGATCCCCTGGATGCAGAAGGCGCTGGATCGACTGCAGGCGGCGCGAGCCGCCGAACGCATCTACCTGCGTGGCAAGGTGCGTGCGGTGATCGTGGATATCGCCAAGGTGCGGCTCGCGGGGAAGGAGAAGGGGACCGGTGGGGCGCGTACTCCGCGCCCGGCCGCGGATCCTGGGCGGGCGGCACGACTCGCGCGGTTCGACGCGCTGCTCCGGATCGCTCCGACCGCCCCCGGCGCGGCCGCTGACTCGCTGGTGCTGATGCGTCTGGAGGTGCTCGACCGCGACGCGACCGCCGCCCAGGCGCTCGACGCGGCAGCCCGCGCGGTTCGGCGCGGCGGTGACGCCACAACGGCGATGATCGCGGCGCGGCGGGCGCTCGCGGGCGCCGTCGAACGGCGCGAGGGGCTCTCGCTCTGGGGCGCGCCGTGAGCACGGACTTCACCTTCTGCACGCTGCAGTACGACAGCGGCGACTGGGATTCGGCGCCGCTGGTCAGCGCGAACCTGATCGACTCGGTCGCACGCTACACGAACATCCGCGTCGCGCCCACCGGGGTGACGGTCCCGCTCGGATCGCGCGACGTGTTCCGCTATCCGCTGGCGTACCTCACCGGTCACCTCCCGGTGCGCTTCACCGATCTCGAACGCCGCACCCTGAAGGAGTACTGCGATCGCGGTGGGCTGCTGTTCGTGGACGACCACAACCACGATGTCGACGGCGTGTTCCACAAGAGTTGCACCGAGGAGATCGCCCGTGCGGTGGGGCCGCTGAAGGAACTCTCGAACAGTCATCCGATCTACAACTGTTTCTTCAAGTTCGAGGACGGACCGCCCGCGACCTCGCACGAGCTGAACGGATGGGGGGACAATCTCGTCCACAAGCACCTGCTCGCGGTGTTGAAGGGCGACCGGATCTCCGTCCTGTACTCGAGCAAGGACTACAGCTCGGAGTGGGGCTACCATCCCGACAACAAGCGGTTCATGTCGGTGGACAACACGAAGTTCGGCGTGAATCTGGTGGTGTATGCGCTCACCCGCTGATCCGGTCCGCCTGCTGCTCGAGCGAGCGCTGCGCACGGCCGCATTGGGACTGCTCACGTGGGCGATCTGGCGCGTCGCGACCGCGGGTTCGGTCGAGCGGCCGCTGACGTTGCGCGGGGCGACGGTGGAGCGGGAATGGCCGGCGCTGCTCGGCGGGACCCACGCGGCGGCCGTGTTGCGACTCGAGGGAACACTTCCCGCCGATTCCACGCGCGATGCGCTCGCCGCGCTGGCCCGCGCCGGCGTGTCCGTCCGCTGGTCGGGGCAGGCGCCTGCTCCGTTGGCACTGACGGTCGAGCGTGCGCGTGAACCCGACGGCGCGTTGCTCATCCGCGCGGTAGGAGCCGGGGCAGTGGTGATCGGCGATGCGACCTCGGCGCTCGATAGCCTCGGTGATGCCTCTCGAGGCTTCGCGTTGCGCTCCGTGGCTCCCGCGGGAGACATCTCGGCGCGCGGCGCGTCGGCTCGCGCCCGGGCCACGCCGCCGCCGCTCCTGCAGATCCGACCGGTCCTCGTCGTCGGCCGTCCATCGTGGGAGACCAAGTTCACCGTGGCCGCGCTCGAGGAGCAGGGGTGGGTCGTCGAGTCCCGGACCTCGATCGCTCCCGGCGCGGACGTCACCACCGGCAGCCGTCAATCGCTCGACACCGCGCACTACGCCGCCATCGTCGCGCTCGACAGTTCCGCCGCAGAGTTTGCGCCGGCACTGATCAGTTATCTGCGCAACGGCGGTGGGGTGCTGCTCCTCGCCGATGCGGCGCGTCTCGCCGCGTTCCGCGACGTCCTTCCCGGCGCGATCGGCGCGCATCGAGCGAGCGCCAAGCGCAGCTTCGATGCGGCGCAGCCGCTCGCGTCGCTCGCGCTGTCTCCCGTCACGGCGTTGCGCGATGACGCGGTGGCGCTCGACACGCAGGGAGGCGCCGTCGCGATCGCGGCGCGGCGTGAGCGGGGCGGTCGTATCGCGGTGGTCGGCTACGAGGAGAGTTGGCACTGGCGGCTCGAAGGCGGGGATGACGCCGTCGCCGCCCATCGTACCTGGTGGTCGCATCTCGTCGGCGCGGTGGCGTACCGCGGCGATGGCGCGGCCGTCGCCGCGGAGGGGGCACCCGTGGCCCGGTGGTTCGATGCCCTCGGCGCGCCCGTCGACGCGGCGTCCACGGGCGCACCCGCCGTCCCGCTCCCCCAGTGGCTCCTGCCGGTGCTCTGCGGCATCTTGCTGGCGGAATGGGGATCACGTCGACTTCGCGGAGCACGATGAGCGTCGCTTTCATCAGTCATTCGGATTGCGGGCGTCACGACACCGGCTGGGGACATCCCGAGCATGTGGGACGTCTGCGCGCGATCCCGCGCGCGCTCCGCTATCACGTGGACCTCTTCGAGGCGCTGGCGCATCTCGAAGGGCGTCATGCGACAGAGGACGAGCTGATCCTCGCGCACGACGATGCGTACGTGCGCTCGGTGAAGGAACTCGCGCAGAGCGGAGGCGGCCGGTTCGACGCCGACACCGTGGCGAGCGAGGGCTCGTGGGACGCGGCGACCGCAGGGGCGGGAAGCGTCCTCGATGCGGTGGACCATGCCATGACGGGCTCGCACCTGCGCAGCTTCTGCGCGGTGCGTCCGCCGGGGCATCACGCGCTCCGCGCATCGGCGATGGGCTTCTGTCTCTTCGGCAACGTCGCCGTCGCCGCCCGCTACGCCCGGAAGGTGCACGGCGCGGAGCGCGTGCTGATCGTCGATTGGGACGTGCACCATGGGAACGGCACCCAGGCCTTGGTCGAGGATGAAGCCGACATCCGGTTCATCTCGATGCATCAGTGGCCGTGGTACCCGGGCACCGGCGCCCGCGACGATCGCGGGCCGAAGAAGAGCGTGTGGAACCTCCCCATGCCGGGTGCGCTCCCGCGGGAGGCGTACGTGGGGGAGCTGTTGCGTGCGGTCGATGCCGCGACCATCGACTTCACGCCGGACCTCGTGATGATCTCCGCCGGATTCGACTCCCTCAATGGGGATCCCCTCGGCGGGTTCACGATGGAGCTCGACGACGTCGACCGCCTCACCCGGGAGCTCGTGTCCCGCGCGGAACAGTGGTGCGGCGGGCGACTCGTGAGCGCGCTGGAAGGGGGGTACGCTCCGGAGCGACTGGGCGAGGCAGCGGTCACGCACCTGCGAGCGCTGGCGGGGCTCTAGGCGGTTCCTGTCCCGTCGGGCTAACTTTCGACTTCCCCTCCGACGGAGCGCCACCGCTGTTCTGTCCCGACTGCGGCACCTGGAATCGCGGTAGCGCCAAGGCGTGCACCAAGTGCAGCGCGGAGCTGCCGTTGGTGCGCGTGAAGGCCGAGGTGCCGGACGCGATGATCACCGCGTTGCGGCAGGCGACGGGGAACCGCTATCGGATCGTGCGCCGCGTCGGGAGCGGCGGGATGGCCGACGTCTATGCCGCCGAACATGAGCGACTGGGACGACCGCTCGCGGTCAAGGTGATGCACGCGCATCTGGCCCGCGACCCTGAGATGCGCCTCCGCTTCCGGCGCGAGGCAGAGGCGGCGAGTCGACTGGTGCATCCGCTCATCTGCTCCCCGCTCGACTACGACGAAGCGGGGGACATCGTCTATCTGGTGCTCCCGTATCTGGGCGGCGGTTGTCTCGCCGACGAGCTCGCGCGCGACCGCACGATCGCCGTGGAGCGAGCGGCCGTCGTGGCGAGCCAGATCGCGTCGGCGCTCGACTACGCGCACCGGCGCGGCGTGGTGCACCGTGACATCAAGCCCGACAACGTGCTCTTCGACGCCGACGGAAACGCGATGCTCACGGATTTCGGGATCGCGAGCGCGCGCTTCCACGGCAAGCTGACCGCCGATGGGCGCGCGATGGGCACGCCGCACTACATGGCGCCCGAGCAGGCCATGGGGAAGACCCTCGACGGGCGCGCCGATCTGTACGCCGTGGGCGTCATGCTCTACGAGTGCGTGATCGGCTTCCCTCCGTTCGACGGCGCCGATGGCTATTCCATCGGCTACAAGCACGTGCACGAGGCGCCGGTGGTGCCGAAGGACGTGGACTCGCGCATCCCCGCCGAGCTCTCGGACATCATCATGTGCTGTCTCGCGAAGAGCCCGGCGGCGCGGTACGCCCGCGGCGCCGACCTCGCCGACGCCCTGCTCGAGTTCCTCCACCTCGCGCGCTCCCGCACGCCGGCGCGGGTGCGCACGGTCCGCGAACCGCAGCCGAGCCCGGCGACGGGCGAGGGGATGGCCGGATGACCACCCCCGCGTCGGCCGCGGCCGAACGCCTGATCGACGTCGCGCTCCCGCTCCCGCTCTTCGGCACCTACACCTACGCCGTTCCGTCGGGGCTCAAGAACCCTGTCGGCCCGGGCTCGCGGGTGATCGTGAACGTGCGTGGGCGCCGCGTGATCGGCTTCTGCGTCGGCGAGAGCGACGGTTCCTCGCTGAAGGGCGCGACCGCCAAACCGATCCTCGCGGCGCCCGATGCCGGCCCCTCGATGCGCCCCGATCTGCTCGCGGTCTGCAAGTGGATCTCGGGCTACTACGTGGCGCCGCCGGGAATGGTGCTGCGCACGGCTCTCCCGGCGGTGCTCGGTGCGGTCGCACGTCCGGAGCCGGCGGTGAAGGCGCGCCGCACTGTTCGTCTCACCGCCGATCTCCCGTCGCTGATGGAGCGCGATCGCCTCTTCAAGCGATCGCCGCAGCAGCGGGCGGTGTTCGAGCTGCTGGAATCGCTCGGCGGGCATGCGACCGTGGCACACGTCGTGGACCAGCTGCAGTGCACGCCGGCGGTCGTGTCGGCGCTCGCGAAGCGGGGATTGGCCGAGCTCGGCTCGGAGACCGTCGCCCGCGATCCCTTCTCGAATCGCGCCCGCTCGACGAGCGCGCCGCATCAGCCCACGCCCGCACAGCAGGGAGCGATCGACGCGCTCGTGGCGTCCGCACCCGGGACCGTCTCGCTCCTGCACGGAATCACCGGCTCGGGGAAGACGCTCGTCTATCTGGAGCTGCTCCGACACATCGTGATCGAGCAGGGGAAGTCGGCGATCGTGCTGGTGCCGGAGATCGCGCTCACGCCGCAGACGGTCGATCGGTTCCGCGCCGTCTTCGGCGATCAGGTCGCCGTGCTCCATTCGGCGCTCAGCGATGGGGAACGCTACGACGCCTGGCTCGCACTCAAGCGGGGCGAGCGACGCATCGCGGTGGGTGCGCGCTCAGCGGTGTTCGCGCCGCTCGAGAACCTCGGCGCGATCATCGTCGACGAGGAGCACGAGTCGAGTTACAAGCAAGCCGAGTCGCCGCGCTATCATGCGCGCGAGGTGGCCATCGTGCGCGCCCGTGAATCGGGCGCGGTCTGCGTGCTCGGCAGCGCCACGCCGAGCCTCGAGAGCTGGGTGAACGCCCAGTCGGGGAAGTACCAGCTGCTCTCGCTCCCCGACCGCGTCGGCGGCGGTGCGCTGCCGCACGTGGAGGTGGTGGATCTCCGGACCACCACCAAGGGAGCCGGGATGTCGGTCGCACAGCGCGCGATCCGCTCGGTGCTCAGCGAGCCGCTCGAGGACGCGCTCCGCGACCGGATCGCCAAACGGGAACAGAGCATCCTGCTGCTCAATCGCCGCGGCTACGCCTCGTTCGTGCAGTGCAGTGCGTGCGAGTGGGTGGCGAGCTGCCCCGACTGTTCGATCTCGCTCACGCTGCATCATCATCCCGAGCGCCTGATCTGCCATTACTGTCGGCGTCAGGAGACTCCGGGGGCGGCGTGCCCGCAATGCGGAGAGGCCACGCTGCGACAGCGCGGGCTCGGGACGCAGCAGGTCGAGCGGCTCCTCGGCGAGCAATTCCCCGGCGCGCGCGTGGCGCGGATGGACGTGGACACCACGAGCGGCAAGTGGGCGCACACCGAGATCCTCGATCGGGTCGCGAGCGGCGAAGTGGACATCCTGCTCGGCACCCAGATGATCGCGAAGGGACTCGACTTCGCGAATGTCACGCTCGTCGGGGTGATCGACGCCGATGTCGGGATCAATCTGCCGGACTTCCGCGCGTCGGAGCGCGCGTTCCAGCTGCTGAGTCAGGTGGCCGGCCGGGCCGGGCGAGGGCCGAAGGGCGGGGCGGTGATCATCCAGACCCGCGTGCCGACGCACCACGCGCTGCGCTGTGCCCTGACGCACGACTACCTCGGCTTCGTCGCCGAGGAACTGCCGGCGCGCACGAGCCCGGCGTACCCGCCGACCGTCCGCGTCGCGAACTTCGTCTTCAGCGGCGAGGATGAGCAGGCGACGTTCGCGCTGGCGGAGTCGGCGTCGGCATGGATCGCGCAGGCACTCGCACTGCTGCCGGAGGGGACCATCGAGATGGTGGGCCCCGCACCGTGCGCGATCGAACGGATCAAGCAGCGCTGGCGTTGGCATCTGCTGTTGCGCACGAACAACGCCGGCGCGCTCACGCGCGTGGCCCGTCCTTTCCTCGCGACCTTCGATGTGCCCGCGCGCCACGCGCTGCGTGTGGCCTTCGACCGGGACCCCGTCTCGCTGCTCTGAACGGCGCAATTACCCCGCGGATCGGCCCTCCGTCACACCCCGATCGGCCCTATTGTGCATCCGTGAACTATTCATCAGTTTAGTGCTCGACGACCGGTCCCCCGGACGGGCGTCACTCGTGGAGGAAATGCGGTGCGGGGCGGCGAACGACTTCGGTGACTCGTGGGGGGGCACCGTCTGTCGTTCGTCGTCCCGCATCGTATTTTCCCGAGGTGCGTGATCCCGCCGCCCTCCCCGTCGCCTGCGACACCCGTACCGAGATCCGATCTCGGCACGCGCGACGTATATCCAACAGATGACCGACGGTCCCGTCGACGATTCGGCCCTCGTCTCACGCATGGCCGCCGGTGATGAACGCGCCCTGGGCGCGCTCTACGACCGGTGGGAGGGCGCGGTGCGTGCCACCGCCCTGCGCATCGTACCCGATGGCTCGGAGGCCGACGACGTGGTGGAGACGGTGTTCTGGCAGGCCTGGCGACAGGCCGGGCGCTACGACGGGGGACGCGGCGGCGTCGGGAGCTGGCTGCTCACCATCGCGCGGTCGCGCTCGCTCGATGCCCGGCGCGCGATCGACCGGCGCCGCGAGGACCATGACCTCGAGACGGGCGACGACGCGGGTGCCGAGGCGTTCACCGCCTCGGACGTCGATCCGCTCGCGGCAGCGGAACTCGCCGAGCGCGCCACCGCCGTGCGCATCGCCGTCGCCGCGCTCCCGCCGGACCAGCGCGAGGCGCTCGAACTCGGCTACTTCTCCGGACTGAGTCACTCCGAGATCGCCGAGCGCACCGGGGAGCCTCTGGGTACGATCAAGACCCGATTGCGGCTGGCGATCGGGAAACTGCGCACGGCCCTCGAGCCGCGGCATGGAGGGCGTCCATGAGCGACCGTCCGATCGGTGCTCCCGAGCCCGAGCTCACGCGCGACGAACTCGCCTTGCTCAGGGCCGGCGCGACCCCGGAGGCGCGGCGGGCGTCCACGCGCGCACGGCTGATGGCGCGCGCCGCCGCTGACGTCGGGACCGCACCCGCGCCCCGCTCGGTGCCCCTTCACCTTCAGCGCCCTGTCGGCCGGCGCGCGGTGTGGGTGCTCGGCGGTCTGCTCGCCGCGTCGGTGCTCCTGCTGGTGCGGACCCGCACCGAAGGTGACGCGTTGCGGGAACGCTTCGCGGCCGCCGAGCAGGGGACGCTACGTCGCATCGACTCGCTCGAGACGGCGTTGGCCCAGCGCGAGGAGCTGGTGGCCTCGTTGACCGGTCCCGACGTCCGCGTGGTCGGGCTGAACGCGGGAGCCACCAAGGCCCCGCGTGCGCTCATGTTCTGGGACAAGAAGGGGGATCGCTGGACCTTCGTCGCCCACGACCTCCCGGCGCTCGGGAGGGGACGGACCTACCAGCTCTGGCTCGTGACCGCCGATCGCAAGATCTCGGCGGGGACCTTCTCCGTGTCGCCCACGGGCGAGGCGTTGCTCCAGGCGACCTACGCCCTCGACCGAGGGGCCCTGAAGGCCGTAGCGGTCACCGAGGAGCCGGAAGGGGGCGTTCCGCAGCCCACCGGGGCCATGGTCGTGGTGGGTACCCTCGCGGCCCAGTAGCTATCTTTCTCCGATGATCAACGAGACCCGCGAACGCTTCCTCCGGGGGATCCTGGAGCGCGTAAGCCCTGAACGGATCGTCGAGATCCATTTCTTCCCGCCCATCCGGCAGGGGCAGCTCGAATCCGGCGTCGCCGTGGTGGCGCTCGAGTCGGCGCCCATCCGGGTGGTCGAGGCCGTGACCGAGCCGCTGGTGGACGACACGCTCGCGCTCGAGCACGAGGCCGATCTGATGGGGGCCCGCGCGGCGGGAATGGCCGAGGCCCCCGAGGCCCCCGTGGCGGAAGCGACCGGCGAGGAGTCGGCGATCGCCGTCGCCGAGGCACCAGCGGACGGCACGGAAGAGGAGCCCACGGTCGCCGATGCGGATGAGCGCGCGGAAGAACCGGCGCCGGAGCCCGAGGCCCCCGTCATGGCCGTCGCCTCGCGTCTGGAAGTCTGCACCGCCAGCTATCGCTGGACCCGCAAGGGCCCCGAGCGCGGCAAGTGGGAGTTCGATTTCAAGACCGAGGGCGACGCCTCCCTGCCGATCGTCGGAACGGTCGTGCGCGGGGTGGAGCAGCGCTCGGGCGATGAACTTGGCGCCCTGCGCATGGAAGCCGAGGAACTCCGCGCCCTGATGGATTCCCCCGCGTGGCAACGGACGACACCGTAATCGAGCGCTTCCGGAACTGGCTGCGCGATCATGGACTCCCCGTGACCGCGCAGCGGATCGCCATCGCCGAGGTGCTGTTCGAGGTGGATCGGCATCTGTCCGCCGAGGAGATCGCGGCGACGCTCGCCACGCGCGGGACGAAGGTCGGCACGGCGACGGTGTATCGCACCATCGACGTGCTGTTGGAGAGCGGACTCGTCGTCGAGCGCGATTTCGGCGAGGGGTTCCGCCGGTTCGAATCGGCACGCGATGTGCCGCAGCACGAGCATCTGATCTGCAGCGGATGCGGTCGCGTCGAGGAGTTCCGCGACGACCGGATCGAGCGGATCGCGGGTGAACTCGCCGCATCGCGCGGGTTCACGCGGGAGCGACACCGGCTGGTGATCTACGGGCGCTGTCGTTCCTGTCGCGCCGCGGCCCACTGACACCCCACGAGGACCCGTGACCCAAGAATCCGCCGGCGTCGGTCTCGCCATCGCGTTCAGCGCCGGCCTGCTGAGCTTCCTGTCGCCGTGCGTGCTCCCGCTCATCCCGAGCTACGTCACGTTCATCACGGGGCTGTCGTTCGAGGACGTCACCAAGTCGCGGCGGACAGCGCTCGTCCACTCGCTGCTGTTCATCCTCGGCTTCACCCTGATCTTCCTCGCGCTCGGCGCGGTGGCGACCGGGTTCGGCCGGATGCTGCTCGCCAACCGGTTCTGGCTCTCGCGCATCGGCGGCACGCTGGTGATCGTCTTCGGCCTCTACCTGCTGGGCGTCCTGAACATCGGGTTCCTCGCGCAGGAGCGGCGTGTGCACCTGCACGACAAGCCGCTCGGCTACCTCGGCACGGTGATGGTCGGCATCGCCTTCGGAGCCGGGTGGAGTCCGTGCATCGGCCCCATCCTGGGCGCGATCCTCACGTACACGGCGAGCCAGGCCGATCTCGGGCGTGGCCTGCTCCTCCTGCTCGCCTACTCGATGGGGCTCGCGATCCCCTTCCTGGCCGCGGCGCTGGCGGTGGAGCGCTTCCTGGCGATCTTCGCCAAGATGCGGTCGCAGATGGTGTGGGTGCAGCGGATCGCCGGCGTGCTGCTGATCGGGGTGGGGCTGCTGATGGTGACGAACTATCTGTCGATCCTGTCGAACTGGATGTCGGCGTTCACGCCGGAGTTCATCAAGGCGCGGTTGTAGGATAGCCCGCAAGGACCGAACGCACGAAGGGGAGCGGCGCTGAGCGCCGCTCCCCTTCGTGTCACTGCGTCCAGCCGGTCGTTACTTCCAGTTGTAGCCGAGGCCGACCGAGATCATGCTCTTTGCGCCGCTCTGCGTCGGGATCGTGAAGCCCGGGACCAGCGACAGGTTCTTGTTGAACACGAGGCCGAGCGCGAGGTTGATGTTCGTGGTGCTCGAGCCGCTCGTCGACATGTACATGGCGCCGACCGACGGGACCCAATCCATCGTGTCCGAACCCTTGATCGGATAGCCGACCGAGGCGCCGATGTCGAACACGCCCTTCGAGCCAGCGGCCGACGACTGCGAGTAGCCGACCATCGGGCAGAACTGCGCCGGGGAATCGCTCATCGCGATCTGCCAGCCGAGCGTGCCGCCGTAGGTCGTTTCCGACTTGCCGCCCTTCGGCTTGCTCGATCCGACGTTGATGCCCGCGAACCACGACTTGTCCTCGCCGTACGCGCCGCCAACGCCGAAAGCGTCGACCACGTCGCTGTGGGCCCACGAGCCGCTCACCTGCATCGGGCCGTTCGCGAAGCTGGCCGTGCCATTGCAGGTCTGGGCCGCAGCCTGCGCGAACGGAACCACAGCAACCAGACCAGCAATCGCGATCAACTTGGAAATGCGCATGCTTCCTCCACCTAAGGGTTGGTAAGCCTGCCCGAACGATGAGCTCTCAGGCTCATCTCCGAGCTGTGGGGGGACGACTGTCCCAGGCTTCTCATGTTGTGACACACCCGACGTGACTCGCAACGGGTGCACGCTAATAGACGAGTGTGGTCACGATTGTGTTTCAGCAATATTTGGCAACTTCTCATCTCGTTGTGCCGCAACCGCTTACGAGAAGTACCACCAACGGCCTCAATCCCGATTCATACAACGTTCATACTTCGGGCCCCTCCGCAGATCAGATCCTGAACCCGAATCGGACCGGGAACCAGCTGCTCGTGCGGCCACTCGT